>NZ_LBEZ01000008.1:0-188842 GCF_013363245.1 Marinitoga sp. 1135
GAAGAATTGATTTATTGATTTTAAGACAGCGCTTGAGATGATTTTTTACAATCCAGAAAAAAAATCTTCATTTTTTTCTGGTATATTCTATTTGTTAATTTCAGGTTAATTCATTTATGTGAATATTTTAGAAAACTTTTTTACAGGAGGTATCCACAGATGAGAAGAAGAGAGATATTATCAATTTAAAAGTTAATAAAAATAAATACGACAACGGGAGAACTTTGCCTTTGTTTTTGAAAAAAGGTATGTGATTTTTTTGTCAATTTTTAACCCCGCGTTGTCGGGGTTTTTTTTGTTGCCAATTTAACTTTCGGGGGTGATAAGTTTATGAAAGAATTTTATAAGTATTTTTTTGATTTTCACAGATTATTACCAAAAAAGCTTTTTTATCAAAAAGTATTTCTTGATCTTTTATATGTTTCAAGAGAAATTATAAATCTTTTTATACCGATGATTTTTGGTAAATTGGTAAATTCTCTTGGAAGTGAAACAGTATGGATTAACCTGAAATTGTTTATAATTGTTTATATACTAAGGGATTTAATAGGTGAAGGAGAAGGATTGTTCCGAACATCTTTAAATGATGTTTCTATACCTGCTTATTTTTATCAGGTTTCTATTAGAAATGTTCTTAAGAAAAAAGATAATATTTCTCCTGCAAAAGAGATGGATAAGATTTTTGATTTTAGATATGCATATAGGTTTTTTTATGATTCATTTACTCTTTTATTTGCATTATTGCCTTTGTTGCTTGTAGCATTTACTGTTATTATTTTCGTTCAAAATATAGTTATAGGAGTTTTAACGATTATAGGCGCAATTTTTTTAACTTTCAGTGCAAATAAGAAGATGAAAGAAGCGTCAAAGGCTTCTAAATTTATGAATGATAGTGAATATAATGTTGCCGCTGTTGTGGAAGATGTTTTAAATGGATATCAGGAGATAAAGAGTTTTAGAAGTTTTGAAATACCTTTAAAATGGGTAATTGATGCTTATAAAAATTTAAAACGTTCTTATATTGCATATGGAAATGTGGAATTAAAATACGCTGTTACCTATGAAATAATAAGTGTTTTATTAAAACCCATTTCGTTATTATATTTAGGTTTTATGATTTTTTCAGGAAATATGCAGGCAGGAAATGCTTTAGCTATAATGATGTATATCGACTATTTTAATGATTATTTTTCTCTTTATTTAGATGATATGGATTATATATCCTGGATGGTTGAAAAGGCAAAAACTGCTTATAATAAATATTTAAAGGAGGTTGCATAATATGTTTATATCTTTTGAAAATGTTGAATATAAATATAATGAGACAGTGATTCTTGATAATTTTAATCTTCAAATAAATAAAGGGGAAAAAATTGCTCTTGTAGGTTCAAGTGGTGAAGGAAAAACTACTATTATACGATTGTTGTTGAAATTTTTAACACCACAAAAAGGGAGAATATTAATAGAGAATAATGATTTAAAAGATATTCCAGATGAGGAATGGTATAGAAGAATTGGTGTATTGAGTCAGAATGCGCATATTTTCAACAGAACATTAAGGGAAAATCTTTTAATAGCAAAACCATCAGCAACTGATAAAGAATTATTAGAAGCACTTGAAAGATCAGGCTTAAAGAAGTTTCTTGAAAAAAGAAATGGTCTTGAAACGCAACTTGGCAGTAAAGGTGTTGCCATTTCAGGAGGAGAAAGAACAAGAATAGCGCTTACACGATTGTTATTAAAAGATCCAGAATTTCTTATTCTCGATGAACCGCTTGAAGGTGTTGATAAATTAGTGGAAAAAGAGGTTATAGAAAATATCAGGAATTTTATAAAAGATAAGACTTTGCTTTTAATTTCTCATAGATTCAGCATTTTATCCTTAACTGAAGAATTTGCTGTTTTACAGGATGGTAAGATTGTGGAAAAGGATAAATTCCATAATTTTTCTGAAAATAGTCTTTTAAAGAAATTTTTCAAGGCGGAAAATGAGCTTACTGAAAAATTCAGAAGGGGGAAGGAGAATGGGAACGCTGATAAAATGGATTATGAAGTCCAATAAAAAACGTTATGTGGAAATAACTATACTTAATATTTGCGGTATTTTATCTTCAATTGCAATTTCTTATTCTGCTGTAATCAGTAAGGATATTATAAATTTTGCCATTGAAAAGAATGATAAATTTTATTTTTATTCAATTATATTTTTCTTTCTGGTTATTATAGGACATATTACATTTGGTATAAGCAAAGCATATGTTTCGTATTTTAAGGGAGGATATATGCACGATGCAGGAATATATACGTATAAAACTATTATTAATAAGAATTTTCAGGATTTTATTAAAAAAACGCCTGCACAATATGCAGAACTTTCGTTAAGAACAGTAGAAAAGGTTGCAAATACACTTTCTAATTATGCAACTATGGGTGGCCTTGTTTATTTTTTCAAGTTGTTTATTTATATGAGCACTATTTTTGTTCTTGATTATTATTCGGGTCTGGCTTCCATTTTATTTTCTATAATATTAATTTTATTATTATTGGGTTCAAATGCCTATTATTATCCAAGAAGCAAAAAATTAAATGATCTGGAATTGGAAGTAAAGGAATATGTTTCAGATATGTTTGCAGGAAAATTTGAAAGTGCTCTTTTTAATGCTATAGATCATGAAATGGTTTCTTATAATAATTATGTAAAAGATTACTGGAAGAGATTAAGAAAGCTATATATAATCGATTTATTATATTCAAATACTTCAAGACGTTTTATTTCAACATTGTTTTATTTTTATATTGTTTATAGAGGAATTAAATTAAATGATGTAGGAAAATTGTATTCTATGACAACTATATTTATTATGATAAGAATGCAACTTTATAATGCAATGGGGGCCTGGCATGCTATAAGAGAGGGTATGATAGCTGCAAAACAATTGGAAGAATTTGTTGGATAAAAATTAAAAAACACCGGGAGAATTTAATCTCTCCCGGTGTTGATTTTTTATTAGTCAGCGTAGTTTACGAATTTTCCTCTCTTGAATTTAACAGCTGCCTGTGCTGCTGCTAATCTTGCAATTGGAACTCTGTATGGTGAACAACTTACATAGTCAAGCTGTGTTTTGTGGAAGAATTCGATTGATTCTGGATCTCCTCCGTGTTCACCACAAACACCTAATTTTAATTCTGGATTTACTGATCTACCGTAATCTTTTGCAATTTTAACCATTCTACCTACACCTGTTTGATCAACGTGTTTGAATGGATCTTTTTCGTAGATTCCTTTTTCGATGTAATCGTTGATGTATTTTCCGTAATCGTCTCTTGAGAAACCTAATGTCATCTGTGTTAAGTCGTTTGTACCAAAGCTGAAGAATTCAGCAACTTTAGCAATTTCGTCTGCTGTTACAGCTCCTCTTGGAACTTCGATCATTGTACCAACTTTGTATTCAAGATCTACTCCTGCTTCTTCGATTAATTTGTCTGCTGTTTCTCTTACGATTTTGTCAAGGTATTCTAATTCTTTTACTGTTCCTACTAATGGAATCATGATTTCTGGTTTAACTTTTTTACCTTCTTTTACCATTTCAATTGCAGCAAGGATTATAGCTTTTGTTTGCATTACTGCAATTTCAGGATATGTTATAGCTAATCTTACACCTCTGTGTCCCATCATTGGGTTGAATTCGTGTAAGTTTTCTACGATTTCTTTTAATTCTTCTACACTTACTCCTAATTGTGGAGCTAATTCTTTCATCTGTTCTTCGTCGTTTGGAAGGAATTCGTGAAGTGGTGGATCCAATAATCTGATTGTAACAGGGAATCCTTCCATAGCTTCAAATAATCCCTTGAAGTCTTCTTTCTGTAATGGTAATAATTCTTCTAATGCTGCTTCTCTTTGTTCTACTGTTTTTGATACGATCATTCTTCTCATTTTCTGGATTCTGTCGCCTTCAAAGAACATGTGTTCTGTTCTACATAATCCAATACCTTCCGCTCCGAAGTTTCTTGCAACTGTTGCATCTCTTGGAATATCAGCATTAGCTCTTACTCCTAATACTCTTATTTCATCTGCGAATTCTAATAATTCAGCAACTTCTCCTTCTAATCCTTTTGGTTTTATTGTTTTTACTTTACCGAGGTAAACTTTACCTGTTGTACCATCAATTGAGATCCAGTCTCCTTCTTTTACTTTAACTCCTCTTGCTTCAAATTCTTTTGCTTCTTCATCGATTACAATTTCTCCAGCACCAACGATAGCTGGTTTACCCATACCTCTTGCAACAACTGCTGCGTGTGATGTCATACCACCTGTTGCTGTTAAGATACCTTCAGCTGCGTTCATACCTCCAACATCTTCTGGACTTGTTTCAGGTCTTACAAGGATAACTGGTGTTCCTTCTTTTGCTAATTTTTCTGCATCATCAGCGCTGAATACAACTTTACCTGTTGCTGCTCCTGGTGATGCTGGTAATCCTTCTCCAATTTCCTGTGCTTTTTTGATTTCTTCTTCATCAAATGCAGGATGTAATAATTTGTCGATTTGATCAGGAGCTACTCTCATAACTGCTGTAGCTTTATCAATTAATCCTTCTTTTACTAAGTCAACAGCGATTTTTACTGCTGCTTTAGCTGTTCTTTTACCAGTTCTTGTCTGTAAGAAGTATAATTTTCCTTTTTCTACTGTAAATTCGATATCCTGCATGTCTTTATAGTGAAGTTCTAATTTGTCCATTATTTCTGTTAATTGTTTATATACATCAGGCATCATTTCGTTTAATTTTTCAAGTGGGTATGGTGTTCTGATACCAGCAACAACGTCTTCACCCTGTGCATTTGGCAAGTATTCACCGTATTTTACTTTTTCACCTGTGTTAGGATCTCTTGTGAAACATACTCCTGTTCCACTATCTTCACCCATGTTACCAAATACCATCATAACAACGTTAACAGCTGTTCCTAATAATTCTCCTTCTTTAATTCCATTGATAGCTCTATATTTTATTGCCCTTTCATTCATCCAGCTACCAAATACAGCTTCTATAGCAATCCATAATTGTTTTTTAGGATCTTGTGGGAATTCTTTTCCTGCTTTTCTATAGATTTCTTTGTATAATTCTACAACTTTTTTGAAGTCTTCTGCTTCTAATTCGATGTCTAATTTTACACCTTTTTCTTCTTTTACTTTGTTTAATGCTTCTTCAAAATCGTGATGTGGAATTCCTAAAGCAACATCACCAAACATTTGCATGAATCTTCTGTATGCATCATATGCAAATCTTGGGTTACCTGTATTTTTTGCTAATGCTTCTACTGTTTCATCGTTTAAACCTAAATTTAAGATTGTATCCATCATACCTGGCATTGAAACTGCAGCACCTGATCTAACAGATACTAATAATGGATTATCTTTGTCACCAAATTTCTTTCCTGAAACTTCTTCTAATTTTTTCATTGCTTTATCTACTTCTGCTTCAAGTGTTTCAGGGAATTTTCTATCGTGTTTCCAGTAATAGTCACAAACTTCTGTTGTAATTGTAAAACCTGCAGGTACTGGTAATCCTAATCTTGCCATTTCAGCAAGGTTAGCACCTTTACCTCCAAGTAAGTTTTTCATTTTTGCGCTACCTTCTGCAATTCCTCCACCGTAAAAATATACCATCTTTTCCATGTGTTTCTCCCTCCTTATCGAAAGAAAATTTACGAAAAATTCAAAATCAGAATTCTTCTCTTTTTAATTCCCTTCTCATTAATTCATGTATTGCCTTTTGTGGATTTTTGTTTAGATATAATACTTCATATGTTTTTTCCACTATTGGCATTTCTATTTGTAATTCTTTTATTTCTTCATATAACGCTTTACAGGTATATACACCTTCAGCAACCATATTCATGTTTTCAATGATTTCATTTAATTTTTTGCCTCTTCCTATCATTTCGCCGACATATCTATTTCTACTATGCTGACTATTACATGTAACTATCAAATCTCCAAGGCCAGCAAGTCCCATAAAGGTTTCTTTTTTAGCACCTTTTTTTTCACCATAACGGATTATTTCTGTAAGCCCTCTTGTTATTAATGCAGCTTTTGCATTATCCCAACCACCTATGCCATCAATAACCCCTGCTGCTATTGCTATTACGTTTTTTATAGAACCACCAAGTTCAACACCTATTACATCTGTTTGAGAATATACTCTGAATGATGCATTGCTAAATATTTCTTGAACCTTTTCAGCATATTCCAGATTTTCAGAAGCAGCTACAACGCTTGTTGGAACATCTCTTGCTACTTCTTCAGCATGACTTGGGCCACTTAAAACTACGTATTTTAAATCTGTAAGTATATCCTTTAAAATTTCGCTTATTCTTTCCTGTGTTTTTATTTCTAATCCCTTTGCAAGATTTACTATGATTTGTCCGTTATAATAACTTTTGAAGTTATTTGCTACTTCTCTTACTGCCTGCGTTGGCACTGCCATTACAATAATTTCCGAATTTTCTATAACTTCTTTTAAATCCATAGAAGGCTTTATGTTTTTTGGTATTGAAATTCCTGGAAGATAATAAGGATTTTCTCCGTTTTTTAAAGCATTAAAGACGTTTTCTTCTCTTGTCCATATTAAAACTTCATGTCCATTGTTTAATAATACTTTAGAAATAGCTGTTCCCCAACTTCCTGAACCAATTATTCCTATTTTCATTCTTTTCCTCCGTTTATATAACGTTTTCAATAAATATTATATCATAACTTTTGTAACAATCTGGTGTTAAAGTTTTTTATTTTTTTCTCTTTTTTCTGCTTCTTTTCGTTCTTTCCAGATTTTTGACGCTTCTTCTTTTGTTATTGGTTTATCCCAGAATAACCAGGGTTTTCTATTGGATATTTTATTTACTACTCCATTTATGATTTTTTCAGATGAAACATTATAATCACGTTCTGCAATTTTTAAAACGAGAAATGCATCATATATGAGATCTCCAATTTCTTCTTCAAGATTTTCAATATCTTCATTTTTTATGGCTTCTCTTATTTCATTAATTTCAGATTCCGTTTCGTTAAGCATATATTCTGTATTTATAGAACTTATCCATGGACATTTTTCTATATTTCTTTGAACAATGTCATATAATTTTTTAAATTCTTCCAGAAATTTTTTATCCATATATTTCACCTAATATATTAAATATAAGTCTTCTGGTATTTTTGATATTGCCCCATATTCAAAGAGATTTTTCATGTATAAGTCTGTTATTTCTTTTATATTTTTTGAGTAATATATTTCTGATCTTGTTGCTGCTTTTCTTAATACTGGTTCCGGCATTGTTTTCATTGTATCAAAAACAAATTTTATTGCTTCATCAAAGCTGTTTTTATAGAATACATTTGCTGAACATTCGTATTCATTTAATACTTTTTTTACCATCTTCATATCGTTATTTATTATTTTTTCGGATACAAATATTCCCGCTATTGGTAATTTTTCTTCTTTTAAATTGAATATGTCAGCATATACTTTTTGAAAGTCAAGCTGCGCCTTAACCTTGCCTTTTGTTTTTATTTCTGCAAGTGATACAAATGGTTCTGGAAGAACAGCTATCTTTTCTTTTCCAGCTGCAAGCATTTGTATTATTTCCGGACCACTTGTAACATATACAATTTCAAAGTCCATGTTTTTGCTTTTTTTTAATATTTTCAATATCACATCTGCTGTTTGGCCTGGGCCATGCAATGTAACTATTCTTTTTCCTTTTAATTCATCAACATTTGTAATCTTTTCTGAGGAAATTAGATAAAATGTTTTCCATAACGATACTCCTGCAAGTTTATATTTTGCGCCTTTATTCACCATCTCAATTCCAAGTGCAACAGGTAATATGATGAAATCTGCCTGTTGCTTTAACATTAATGTTTGAGCTTGATCTATTGTTCTCCAATAATCTGTTTTTAAACCCGGTACTCCATCTATATACAATCCTGCTGCTGGTAATAATGTTGGCCCCAATGGGTTATAAAACGTTGCTGAGAAAACTGAAATCATCAATAATAAAATCATTCCCGTTATTAAACCTTTTTTCATAAAAGAATCCCTCCTTATTTTAAAGAAATTGTGAATATATTTATAGTATTAAAATCTTTGGATTTTATGTATAATTCAATTTTTGTTGGATAATCATCAAGTATAGTATTAAAAGTATATATATTCCCTTTTAACCGCAGGTGTTTTTTTAGTTCACTACTGGAAAATTCTTTTTCTTTTATAGTATTTGAATAAAATACTTTTATTTTTTCAATTTTTATATTTTGTGCAAAATTTGAATTTCCATCGTATACAGAAAATTCCACCGAGAAATTTTTTCCTATTTTTTTATTTAATATTATAATTTTTCTCGGAAATGGTTTTACTTCTATTTTTAATTCACCGTTTAATTTGTAATTACCATTGTAAAATTCTACTTTATATATTCCAGGATATACACCACCTATTACTTCTATATAATTTTCATCGTAATTTATTTTTATTTTTGGAGTATATATATTGTCAGAAATTATTTTATATCCTAAATTTTTTATTC
The DNA here is from genome assembly GCF_013363245.1 of Marinitoga sp. 1135. NCBI lineage: Bacteria > Thermotogati > Thermotogota > Thermotogae > Petrotogales > Petrotogaceae > Marinitoga > Marinitoga sp. 1135. The sequence continues at coordinate 8,578 of NZ_LBEZ01000008.1, forward strand.
CAGGTATTAAATTTCCGTATCTGTCGTATAACTTATATTTTATTTTTTGTATTATAAAATCTTTTTTATTTTCTGAATATGTGGCAACTTTAACGATGCTATTGTCAAAGCTAATTTGTTTTATTATATCTGGAATTACGGAAAATTCTATGTCCTTTTTATTCCCATTAATGAACATGGAAAATATATATTTTCCTGGTCTGGTTAAATTATACAAATTTAACATATAAGATCCCTCAGAGATATGTTCAATATCGTATTTTACTACTGGATATAATTTTATTTCCTTTATTTTTTTTACTATGCTATTTCCATATTTATCTATAAAATAAATTTTTAATGGTATTTCAACTTTTTTATTGGCAATAAATATTTTTTTATCCAATTCTACTTTTAAATTTATGGGTGTTGCTGGAAGTATTTCTATATTTAAATCTGTTGATATATCACTATGATAAAAGGTTAATGTATATGTTCCAGCCTTTGTAAAATTTTTTAGATGCAATAAGCTACCTTCCAATGTTGCTGTTGCATTAGTAGAATCAGAATTTATTTCAATTTTATCAACGTAATTTTCAGGATTTAAATTCTTTAAATCCTTTATTTCTAGATTTATCGGAATTTGTTTTTCTTTAAAAGCTATATATTTATTCTTTTCTATAATTATATTGAGTTTTTGTTCTTTTTCTATTATTTTTGCAATTTTATCTTGTTGCGCTTTTTCTTTATTAAAATCAAAAAGAGAACAACCTGATAACATCACAAGTATTATCATAATTAATATACTATATGTTTTTTTCATACTTTTCCTCCATTTTTTGATATAATTAATATTGGTTTCTATTATAAAACCTTATCCTGTTTAATTATACCTTAAAATATCAACAATTTCAAAGGAGGATTTTATGTCAGATAAAAAACTACAATTTTTTATTTTTTTTAATATATTTTTTCTTGCTATTATTGTAAATTCCATACCCCCATTGATGACTACTTTGCAGGATAATTATTCTTTAACAATAGGGTTTTCTTCTTTTTTACCTCTGGCGAGAACTATAGGAAATATGAGTGTTTCTATTATAGGAGCTTTTATAATAGCAATATTAGGTTTAAGAAATAGTCTCCTTTTAGGCATTATTTTTGAAATTCTCGGTGTTTTTTTATTTATTATTTCAAAAGATATTTATACATTGATTTTTTCTATGTTTTTTATAGGTGCTTCTATGGGACAAACTATTTTATCTTTAATTTCTATGTTTGATCATTTGCCTGAAGAATTTCAAAAATATGGATTGTTACATGCTTTTTTTGGTTTCGGCGGAATAACAGGTCCTTTGATTATATCTTTTATTTTAAGAAATAATATTAATTATAAATTTCCTTTTTATATTTATGAATTTGTATTTCTATTTATTTTCTTTTTTATTATTTTGAAAAAGGTTCCAGAAAACGTAAAATATAAAGCTTTTAAATTTACTGAAGCTCTTTCAGTCTTAAAAAATAAATTTATCATATATATCCTGGTAATTTTTATTATGTATTCCGGTGTGGAAATTGGAGCTGTCACATGGGCTGGTAATCTTTTTACTGATCAATTTAATATCCCAAAGGATTCAGCTTCGATTTTTATTAGCTTATTCTGGGTATTTTTTACAATTGGAAGATTACTAACTGATACATTGTATAAGAAATTTAATTTTACTCTTACAACTATTTTTTCATTGTTTTCAGCAATTACTTTAATTATTATGATTTCAATAAAGTCTTTTTCTCCATATGCTTTTTCAATATTAGGAATTATGCTTGGACCAATTTTTCCTGTTACACAAAAATTTTTGAATTCTCACTTATCTCATAGGGAAGTCGGCCTTGTTTCCGGAATTGTTTCTTTAAGTATAGGAATTGGTGCGTCTATTATTACAACTCTTATGGGTTTCGTTGGAGATTTTTCTATTTTATATAGTTACTTAATTCCTATTACCGGTCTTCTAATAGTTTTTATCTTTTCAATAATGGTAAGAAAACTATAATTTAATAAAAAATACCGGGCAGTAACTGCCCGGTATTTTTTATATTATTCTGCTTTTTCTTCTTCTTTATTTTCAATGCTTTCTACTAATTGTAATAATGATAATTCTGCTGCATCTCCTCTTCTGTATCCAATCTTTAAGATTCTTGTGTATCCGCCATTTCTATTTTCGAATTTTGGAGCGATTTCATCAACAACTTTGTTTGTGAATCTTCTGTCGTTGAAGTATCTGTTAATCTGTCTTCTTAATGCAACACTTCTATCTTTGTTATCTGTTGTTTTTGCTTCTTTTGCTTTTGTTAAGATTTTTTCTACTAATGGTCTTACTGCCTTTGCTTTTGCTGTTGTAGTAATGATGCTACCGTGTTCAAATACTTCTCTTGCTAAGTTTTTTAATAATGCTTTCCTATGTGAAGCGTATCTGCTTAATTTATTTACCTTTACTCTATGTCTCATGGTTATTAGGCTCCTCCCTTCTGGATCTCGTCATAATCCAACTGGAATTTCTCTTTTAATTCCTTTCTAATTTCATCTAAAGATTTTTTACCGAAGTTTTTGATTTTCATTAATTCATCTGGATCCTTCTTTAATATGTCTCTTACTGTATTGATTTTTTCTCTCTTTAAACAATTTTTTGCTCTTTTGCTTAAATCGAGCTCGTCTATTCTTGTTTCAAGAACTTCAAGACTTACATTTTTAAATTCTTCTTCTACTTCCTGACCAGCAATTTCTTCTGAAACATTTGTTTCCATTGATTCTGGAATAGCTTCAGCTTCTGTTAAATCTATCTCTTCTCTCCATGATGAGTAGATTATATTAAAGTGTTCAATTAATATTTTTGTGGCTTTTACCAATGCTTCTTTCGGATCTATAGATTTTTTTGTCCATACTTCAAGTATTAATTTATCATAGTCTGTTCTTTTTCCAACACGAACTTTTTCTGTGAGATAATTAACTCTAATTACAGGACTATATACACCATCTATATAAATCATTTCAATGTCCTTTGAAAGATCCATTTCTGATGTTGATACAAATCCTTTTCCTACTGTTGCATATAATTCCATTTCAAATTTTTTGTTTGCATTCATTGTTGCAATTTTAAAATCAGGATTTGCAATTTCAATACCTGGTGGTGTAATTATGTCTCCTGCTTTAATTTCTGCTGGTCCCATTTTTTCTATTCTTAAAACTATTGGTTCTTTTAAATTTCCAATGTTATCAAAATCTACAACTTTTAATTCAACTTTTTTAAGGTTAACTGTTATTTCAAGTATATCTTCCTGTACGCCTTCAATTACATCAAATTCGTGTAATTTACCAGGAATTCTTATGCTTGTTATTGCAAGCCCTGGTATTGAGGATAATAATACTCTTCTTAATGCGTTACCTATGGTAACCGCATATCCTCTTTCAAGAGGCGACAGGACAAATCTTCCATATTTGTATTCTAATTCTTCTGATTCTTCTAATGTTTCTAATATCATCTTTTCCGGTTTTACAAATTCCATTCATTACCCCCAATTTAGCTTTCCTAAATTGGAGTGCACCCCCTTTCTTTTTGTTAGGCGCGTTGTTGCGATCATCATACAAACAACTATTATTTTGAGTAAAGCTCGATAATAGCCTGTAAGTCTACTGGTACATCCATTTCGTCTAATGTTGGTAATCTTAAGAATGTTCCTTTAAATGCATTGTAATCTACTTCTATCCAGTCTAACTTTCTGTTTGCCTTTTGAGCTAATTCGATTCCCTGTTTAATTGGTAATGCTGATCTGCTCTTTTCTTTTACTTCAATTACATCTCCTGGTCTAACTCTGTATGATGGTATATCAACTTTTTTACCATTTACAAGGAAGTGACCATGTCTTACTAATTGTCTTGCTGTTCTTCTGTTTACTGCAAAACCCATTTGATATACAACATTGTCAAGTCTTGTTTCTAAAACTCTCATTAAGTTTTCTCCTGTGTTACCTTCTTTTCTTGATGCTTCTTCAAAGTATCTTCTGAATTGTCTTTCTAATACACCATAAATTCTTTTTAAAGCCTGCTTTGATCTTAATTGCATTCCATATTGTGTTGGTTTTTTAGCCTGTTTTCCGTGCTGACCTGGTGCGTATGGTCTTTTTGCAATTGCACATTTATCTGTATAACATCTTTCGCCTTTTAAGTATAATTTAAATCCTTCTCTTCTACAAAGTTTACAAAGAGATCCTATATATCTTGCCATTACATTCCCTCCTCTTTGGCCTTACATTCTTTTTCTTTTCTTTGGTCTACAACCGTTATGAGGTATTGGAGTTTTATCTTTTATATTTTCAATTGCCAATCCTGCTGCTTGTAAGGTTCTTATTGCTGATTCTCTTCCAGCTCCTGGTCCTTTTACATATACATCAAGTCTTTTTACACCATATTTTAAAGCTTCTTTTGCAACTTTATCTGCTGCTAACTGTGATGCATATGGTGTTCCTTTCTTTGTTCCTGAAAAACCAGCTGTTCCTCCACTTGCCCAGAATAATGTATTTCCTGCTGGATCTGTTAAAGTGATAATTGTGTTATTGAATGTTGATTGAATATGCACAACTGCTTTTTCAAGAGATATCTTCTTTTTCTTTTGTGCTGATCTTCTAGCCATTGCTAAACCTCCTTATTACTTTTTCTTACCGATTTTTGAAGGTCTTGGACCTTTTCTGGTTCTTGCATTTGAATGTGTTTTTTGTCCTCTTACTGGTAATCCATTCTTATGTCTGTAACCTCTGTATGATCCGATTTCAATTAATCTTGAAATATTTTTCTGAATTTCCTGTCTTAATTCACCTTCAACAAGGTAATGTTCGTTGATGAAATGTGTAATTTTACTGATTTCATCATCTGTTAATTCTTTTGCTCTTTTGTCAGGATCAATTCCTGTTGATTCTAATATTTCCATTGCTCTGTGTCTTCCTATACCATAAATATATGTAAGAGCAATGAATAACTTCTTGTTGTTTGGTACTTCAACACCCAAAATACGTGGCATTCAACTTTCCCTCCTTTAAAAATTATCCCTGTCTTTGGTTGTGTTTAGGATTCTTTGAACAAATTACCCAAACTCTTCCTTTTCTTCTGATAACTCTACAGTGTTCACATCTTTTTTTAACTGAGGCTCTTACCTTCATTTGCTCATTCCTCCTCGCTGCTTGGATTTTTCTTTATTCTTTCTCTTCTTATTATTCTTCCTCTGTTTAAATCATATATTGATACTTCAACTATCACTCTATCTCCTGGAACTAATCTTATAAAGTTTTTTCTCATTTTTCCAGAAATATGTGCCAATATTTTATGACCATTATCCAATTCCACTCTAAAAGTAGCATTTGGTAATGACTCAACAATATGACCTTCCATTACAATAACATCATCTTTTTTTGCCACGATAATCACCTCTCGGGCCTTAATCTAATTTTGTTAATACTTCAGGACCATTTTCTGTTACTACAAGACTGTTTTCATAATGTGCAGATAATGAGCCATCTGCTGTTACTGCTGTCCAACCATCATCAAGCACTTTTACTCGCCAATCTCCCATAGAAACCATAGGTTCAATAGCAAATGTCATGTTTTTTCTAATTAATGGTCCTTTTCCTTTTACACCATAATTAGGAATTTGTGGATCTTCATGTAATTTTCGACCTACACCATGTCCTACATACTCTTTTATTATTGAAAATCCCTGAGACTCTACATATGTTTGTATCGCGTTACCTATATCGCCTATCCTGTTTCCAGGTCTTGCCTGCTCAATTCCAAGCCAGAATGATTTTTCTGTAACTTCAACGAGCTTTCTCACTTCTTCTGGAACTTCTCCGATTATAAACGTTCTTGCGGCATCTGCTATGTATCCGTCTAATGTAAGTCCCATATCAATTGAAACTATATCTCCATTTTTAAATACTTTTTCTTTTGTAGGGAATCCGTGAACGATTTCTTCATTTACAGAAATACATGTTGCATATGGAAAACCTGCATAACCTTTAAATGTAGGAATAAATCCTTTTTCTTTCATATAGCTATTTACAAATTTTTCTACCTCATATGCGCTGGATCCCTCAACAACTAAATCCTTTATTTTCTCAAAGAGGATAGCGAGCTGCCTTCCAGCTCGCCTCATTTTATCTACTTCTGAATTAGTTTTTATTAATATCATACTATCCCTTCCAATATATTAAACACTTTTTTTGTAACTATTTCTACCGTACCACTGCCGTCAATCGTAAAGAAATTGTTATTTTTCATATAAAATTGTATTACAGGATATGTTTTTTCCATATAAACTTTGTATCTATCTCTTACTACATCTTCTTTATCATCATCTCTCTGGATTAACTGCGTTCCACATTCATCACAGATATTATCAACTTTAGGTTTTAATGTGATAAGATTGTAGATTTTACCGCATTTTGGACAGATTCTTCTGTTTGTAATCCTTTTTACAACTGTTTCTACATCTACTTCGAAATATAATGATGCAGTAATTGGATTTTTTATTTCTTCAAGTAATTTTTCCAATCCTTCTGCCTGCGGTAATGTTCGCGGAAATCCATCAAGAATAAATCCCTTTTCTACATCTTTTTGCTGTAATCTGTTTTTAATTACTTCGAGCATTATTTCATCTGATACAAGCTGGCCTTTTTCAAGAATTTCTTTTACTTTATTACCAAGCTCGCTACCAGAAGCAACTTCTGCTCTTAACATATCTCCAGTGGATATGTGGGGAATTCCATATTTTTTTGAAACCTCTTTAGCTATGGTTCCTTTTCCAGCTCCCGGAGGTCCAAAGAATAAAAGGTTTAATTTAGACATTATTATCTCCTCCCGCGGAGTTTCCCCTTCTTCATAAATCCTTCATACTGTCTTGTGATCATGTGCGCTTCAATCTGCTGCATTATATCAAGGGCAACCCCAACTGAAATAAGTGCTGAAGTTCCACCAATCCAGATATTTACACCTGCTGCACTTCTGATTAAGTATGGTAATAATGAGATAATTACAAGGAATACTGCACCAATAAATGTAACTCTCATCATTGTTTTTGTTATGTAATCTGATGTTGGTTTTCCAGGTCTAATTCCTGGTATAAATCCACCATATTTTTTGATGTTTTCTGAAATGTCGTTTGGATCAATAACAACTGAATTATAGAAATATGCAAAGAAGAATATTAAAATTGCATATAATACAAGATATAATGGTGTTCCATAACCAAACCATTTGCTTACCCAACCTGCACCTGTTGCTGTTGCAAGCATTGATGGTAATGTCATAATTGCTGAAGCAAAGATAATTGGTAAAACTCCTCCACCATTAACCTTTATTGGTATGTATGTTGATGCTCCACCATAAATCTTGTTTCCTACAACTCTTTTTGCATATTGAACGTTTATTCTTCTTTCTGATGTCTGTAAGTAAATTGTACCAATTACAACTGCAATTGCAATAATTATAAGTACTATCCATTCAAATACGCTTAATCTTCCAACAAAACCACTTGCTATGTACTGTGGATATCTTGCAACAATACCTGCAAAGATCAATACAGAAATACCATTACCTATACCTTTTTCTGTTATCATTTCACCTAACCATAATAAGAACATTGTACCTGCAACAATAGAAATTGTTGAAACAATTAAGAATACAAAATAATTTAAATTTGCTGCTCTATAAGCAGAAACACCCATAGAGAGGAATAAACCTTGAAGGATAGCAAGACCTAATGTTACCTGTCTTGTTAACTTTCCAAACTTTTTCCTTCCCTCTTCCCCTTCTTTCAACATTTCTTTCAAACTTGGTATTACAGATGACAATAACTGTAATATAATCGATGCATTAATATATGGTGTAACACTTAAAACAAATATAGAAAATTGTTTTAAAGCACCACCAGCAAATATATCAAAAAAACTTATTAATCCCTGTGATGATGTTCCAAGTCCAGCTAAAAAGCTTTCCCATCTTGCTAAATCTATTCCAGGAATAGGTATATAAATACCAACCCTGAATGCAATAAGTGCTAACAATGTAAATATAATACGATCCCGGAGTTCCGGGATCTTCCACATATTTTTAAATGCATCTTTCATTATTCGATCACCTCGACCTTACCGCCGGCTGATACTATTTTTTCCTGTGCTTTTTTACTAAATGCATGTGCTTTTACTGTTAATGGTTTTGTTAATTCTCCATTTCCGAGAATTTTTACACCATCATTTAACTTCTTTAATATTCCTTTTTCAAGTAATTTTTCTGGTGTAACTTCTTCATTTGCTTCAAATCTGTTTTCTAAAACTGATACATTTACTATTGCATATACCTTTTTGAAAGGTGCATTTGTAAATCCGTATTTTGGAATTCTTCTGAATAATGGTGTTTGACCACCTTCAAAACTTGGTCTTACTTTACCTTTACCTCTTGATTTTTGACCTTTGTGTCCTTTACCTCCAGTTTTTCCTAACCCAGAGCTCCATCCTCTTCCGGTTCTCTTTGCTACTTTTCTTGATCCTTCGGCGGGTCTTAAATCAGATATTTTAAGAGACATCTTTGCTACCCCCTCATTCTTCAATTTCTTCAACTGTTACAAGATGTTGAACTTTTCTTATCATTCCTCTTATTTCTGGTCTATCTTCTTTTACTACTACCTGATTTGTCTTTCTCAATCCTAAGGCATCTAAGGTGGCGAGTTGTCTGTAATTCTTACCCGCTCTTCCTCTTACTAATTTTATTTTTAACTTAGCCATTTATTATCCCTCCTTATGGGCACCCTGGAATACCTTTGTTACACTCAAATCTCTGAGTTCTGCATATTCTTTTGGTGATTTTAATTCTTTCAATCCGTTTAATGTAGCTTTTGCTAAATTAATTGATGTTGTTGAACCCAATGCTTTTGAAAGGATATTGTGTACTCCTGCTAATTCAACAACTGCACGAACTGCTGCAGAAGCAATAATACCTGTACCAGGTCCAGCTGGTTTTAAAAGCACTTTTGAAGCATCCTGTCTTCCAAATACTTCATGTGGGATTGTTCCATTTTTTACAGGAACTTCTATCATATTTTTCTTTGCATTTTGAATTGCTTTTCTTATTGCTTGTGGAACTTCTCTTGCATTTCCACTTCCTACTCCAACTTTACCATTTCTGTTACCTACTACAGCTACAACCCTGAATGATATATTTTTACCACCAGTTGTAACTTTTGTAACTCTTCTAATTTCTATTATTCTTTCTTCAAATTCTTCAGCAGCTGCTGAAGCCATTAAATTTTTATCTAAGGCCATTATCTGTCAACACCTCCTTAAAACTCGAGACCTGCTTCACGTGCAGCATCTGCTAATGCTTTTACTTTTCCGTGATATTTGAAGCCGCCTCTGTCAAATGCTACTTTAGCAATACCTTTTTCTTTTGCTCTTTTAGCAACTAATTTTCCTACTTCTTTTGCTGCATCAATGTTCCATGTCTTTTCAAGATTTAATTCTTTATCTAAAGTAGAAGCAGCTGCCAATGTATGTCCTTTTGTATCATCTATAATTTGAACATAAATATGTTTATTGCTTTTGAAAACTACCATTCTTGGTCTTTCAGGAGTTCCAAAAACTTTTCTTCTAACCCTTAAATGTCTTTTTCTTCTTAATTTTTTTCTTGGTGTGGGTTTAATCATCTGGTCAGCCTCCCTTAAACTTTCTTACCTTGTTTTCTAATGATTACCTCGCCAACATATTTGATACCTTTTCCAGAGTATACATTTGGTTTTCTAAATCTCTTAATTTTTGCTGCAACTTCACCAACTAAGTATTTGTCAATTCCTTTTACAATTACTTTATTTGGTGCTGGTACTTCAATTGTTATTCCTTCTGGTGGAATATATTCTATTGGATGTGAGTAACCAAGTTCTAATACTAATGTTGAACCCTGTAATTTTGCTCTGTATCCAATACCAATAATTTCTAATTCTTTTGTGAATCCTTCTGTTACACCTTTAATCATATTTTTAACAAGTGATGCATATGTACCCTGGAACATATTGATTTTCTTTGCATCACTTTTTCTTTTCATTGCTGATTCATTACCTTCTACTTTTATTTTATTATCTTCAATTACGAATTTTACATATGGTAAATATTCCTGTGTTAATTCACCTTTAGGGCCTTTTACTTTAATTTCTTTTTCGTTTACTGTCACTTCTACCCCATTTGGTATATCTATTGGATTTTTTGATATACGTGACATTTATTCAGCACCTCCTACCAAACGTAACAAATTAATTCTCCACCGACTCCGAGTTCTCTTGCTTCTTTGTCGGTAAGAACACCTTTTGAAGTTGAGATTATTGATATTCCCATTCCACCTTTTACAACTGGAATTTTATCTTTTGATACATATACTCTTCTACCTGGTTTTGATACTCTTATTATGCTCTGAATTACTCTTTGTCTGTTCTTTCTGTCACCTTTGTATTTTAACTGTATTTTTAATATACCCTGTTTTCCATCTTCGATAAATTTATAATCTGCAATATAACCTTCTCTTTTTAATATTTCAGCTATATTTCTCTTTAAGTTTGATGCTGGAACTTCTACACTTTCTTTCATAACAAGGTTTGCATTTCTTATTCTTGTAAGCATATCTGCTACGGGATCACTCCACATTAAGATTCCCTCCTTACCAACTTGCCTTTTTAACGCCTGGTAATTTTCCTTCCAAGGCTAATTTTCTGAAACATACTCTACATAAACCGAATTCTCTATATACAGCTCTTGGTCTTCCACAAACTATACATCTTGAATATTCTCTTGTCTTATATTTTTTTGGTTTTTTCCATCTTGCAACCATTGATTTTTTTGCCATTATTTACCTCCTCCTTAATCTCTCTTGAAAGGGAAGCCCATTAATTGAAGGAGTTTTCTTGCTTCCTCATCTGTCTTTGCAGTTGTAACAATAGTAATATCCATACCCTGTACTCTTTTTACCTGGTCTGGTTTTAATTCTGGGAAAACTAATTGTTCTGTTAACCCAAATGTGTAATTTCCTCTTCCATCAAAGCTATTTGGATTCATACCTCTGAAGTCCCTTAATTTTGGGAAAATTATATTAATTAATTTGTAGAGGAAGTTGTACATTTTCATGCTTCTTAATGTTACTTTTGCACCAATAGGCATTCCTTCTCTTAATTTGAAGTTAGCAACACTCTTTTTTGCTCTTGTAACTACAGCTTTTTGGCCTGTAATTATTGATAATTCCTGAGCGTGTTTTTCAACTACATCAGCGTTTCTTGAGCCCTCACCAATACCCATATTCACAACAATTTTTACGATTTTTGGTACTTCATGAATGTTTTTGTATCCAAATTCTTTCATGAGGGCTGGAACTACTTCTTTTTCATATTTATCTTTTAAAGGTATAAATTCGTATCTCATTATCTATTCCTCCCTCATTAAACCTTATCTATGATTTCGTTACATTTTCTGCAAACTCTAACCTTTTTGCCTTCTTCGAGAACCCTGTAACCAACTCTTGTTGGTTTTCCGCAGTTTGGACAAACAACCATTACTTTATTTGCATATATTGGTGCTGGTTGTTCGATAATTCCACCTTCTCTTAACTGCTGTGTTGGTCTCTGATGTTTCTTTACAATATTTACATTTTCTACAATAATTTTATTTAATTTAGGCATTACTCTTAAAACTTTACCTTCTTTACCTTTATCTTTACCAGATATTACTCTTACTAAATCGCCTTTTTTTACTTTCATGCTCTCACCTCACCATACTTCTTGTGCAAGAGATGCTATTTTTGTGTAACCTGCTTCTCTTACTTCTCTAGCAATTGGTCCAAACACACGTGTTCCAACAGGCATATTGTTTTTATCTATTAAAACAGCTGCATTTTCATCGAATCTAATATGTGAACCATCTTTTCTTCTGATTTCTTTTTTTGTTCTAACTATTACAGCTTTTACAACCTGACCTTTTTTTATGTCTGTGTGAGGAATAGCTTCTCTTACTGAACATACTACAACGTCGCCTACTGTTCCTACTGATTTATGAAATCCACCTAATACTCTTATTACTCTTAATACTTTTGCTCCAGAATTATCTGCAGCTCTTAAATATGACTCAGTCTGTATCATTATGCGTCACCCCCAACTTCTTCCACTGTTTCGGGTGTTTCATTATTTTTTTCCGCAAAAATGTTCTTTTCAACAATTCTTACAACTTTCCATGTTTTTGTTTTTGAATATGGTCTTGATTCTTCTATTTCTACTATATCTCCAATACCACATTCATTGTTTTCATCATGAGCATGGAATTTCTTTGATTTCTTAACGAACTTTTTATATATAGGATGTTTTATTCTTCTTTCAACTTTAACAACAACTGTTTTATCCATTTTGTCGCTAACAACTTCGCCTATTAATGTTTTTTTAGGCATTACTCATTACCTCCTTATACCCAATTCCCTTTGTCTGAGAATTGTTTTTATTCTTGCTATGTCTCTTCTTACCATTTTTATGGAAGCAGTATTTTTTATCTGACCTAATTCGTGTTGGAATCTCATTTCAAATAATTTTTTCTTTGCTTCTTCTAATTTTGTTTTTAATTCTTCATCTGTTAAGTTGATTAATTCAGCTACTTGTTTCTTCATTTTGCTTCCCCCCTTATATGGTACCTGGGTACTATTTTTGTCTTGATTGGTAATTTTGTTGCTGCGTATTCTAATGCTTCTTTTGCTAATTCTTCAGATGTTCCAGCAATTTCAAATAAAACCTTTCCTGGTTTTACTACTGCTACCCATCCTTCTACGTCACCTTTACCTTTTCCCATTCTTGTTCCAATTCCTTTTGATGTAATTGGTTTATCAGGGAATATTTTAATCCATATTTTACCGTTTCTTTTTAATGTTCTAACCATTGCTAACCTACATGCTTCTATTTGTTGTGAAGTAATCATTGCTGGTTCTAATGCTTTTAAACCCCATTCGCCAAAGTCAACTAATGTTCCGCCTTTGGCTTTACCTTTCATTGTACCTCTTTGTATTTTTCTATATTTATATCTTTTTGGCATTAACATTTACATCACGCCCTCCTTTAGTTCATAACTGAGTGTCGCCTTTATAAACCCAAACTTTTATTCCGATAGTTCCAGATAATGTTTGTGCTTCAGCAGTTCCGTAATCAATGTCTGATCTCAATGTTTGTAAAGGTAATCTTCCTTCCATATACCATTCAGTTCTTGCGATTTCAGCACCGTTTAATCTTCCTGAAACCATTATTTTAATTCCTTTTGCTCCTCTTTTTAATGCTGCTGAAATTGCTCTTTTCATTGCTCTCTTATATGATGCCCTTTTAACAATCTGGCCAGCAATGTTTTCTGCAATTAATACAGCGTTTGTTTGAGGATTTCTAATTTCGTCTATGTTAATTCTTACGTTTCTATCATTTACCATGCCTTCAATTTCTTTTTTCAATGCCTGAATTTCTGCACCTTTTCTTCCAATAATTATTCCAACTCTTACTGCTTTTATTGTTATGTTTATTTGTGTTGAAGAAGGTCTTTCAATTAATATATCTCCAATTCCTGCTTCATAATATTTTTGTTTTATGTAATCTCTTATTTTTAAATCTTCTTTTAAATATTCTGCATAATTATCTTCACTAAACCAGTTTGCTTTCCATGGTTTTGATATTCCTAACCTGAAACCATATGGATGTACTTTTTGACCCACGGATATTCCACCTCACTTCTGAGATTTTAACTCTTTTTCTTTTTGTCTGTCTCTAACAACAACGGTAATGTGTGACATTCTCTTTAAAAGAATATCAGCTCTTCCTCTTCCTCTTGGCCAAAGTCTTTTCATTCTTGGACCATCATTTACATATACTTCTGCAACATATAAATCGTCTGCATTTAAGCCAAAATTGTTTTCTGCATTAGCAATAGCAGATACTAATACTTTATATGTTAATCTTGCAGCTTTTTTAGGGCTGAACATTAATATCTGTAATGCTTCATCAACATTTTTTCCTCTTATTGCATTTATTACTGATCTTGCTTTTTTAGGAGATATTCTTAAGTATTTTGCTGTTGCTTTTGCTTCAATTTTTGGCTGTGCTGCTTCAGCTTCTTTTCTTAATCTATGATAAACTGACCTTTTTAACCTTTTACCATCTTGAACTCTTGATACAGCCATGATTACGTCCCTCCTCATTTCACCTTGCCTTTTTTAGCCTTTTTATCAGCGTGACCACCAAATCTTCTTGTTGGTGCAAATTCACCTAATCTATGTCCAATCATGTGTTCTGTTATATAAACAGGTATATGTTTCATTCCATTATGTACAGCAATTGTATGTCCTATCATTTCTGGTAATATCATTGAAGCTCTGCTCCAAGTCTTTATTACTTTCTTTTCTCCTTTTTCATTCATTTCTCTTATCTTTTTCAACAGACTTGGGTGTACATAAGGCCCTTTCTTTAAAGATCTACTCACTAACAGCACCCCCTAGGTTACTTTTTTCTTCTTCTTACAATAAATTTATCTGATTTTCTCTTTCCACGTCTTGTTTTGTATCCTTTTGCAGGTGTTCCCCAAGGACTTCTTGGAATATGACCTTTACTTGCACCTTCACCACCACCCATTGGGTGATCAACTGGGTTCATAGCCATACCTCTAACGTGTGGTCTTCTTCCTAACCATCTTGTTCTACCTGCTTTACCGAATACTTCGTTTATATGATCTTCATTTCCAACCATACCTATTGTTGCCATACCTTTAATGTGAACTTTTCTTAATTCACTTGAAGGCATTCTTAATAATGCGTATTTTCCTTCTTTTGCCATTAATTGTGCATATGTTCCTGCTGATCTTGCAATCTTTGCACCTTTTCCAGGTTCAAATTCTATATTATGAACTATTGTACCCACAGGAATATTTTCTAATGGCAATGCATTACCTGGCTTAATTTCTGCATCTGGTCCTGAAACTAATGTTTCTCCAACCTTAACTCCTTTTGGAGCAAGAATATATCTCTTTTCACCATCTGCATATACTAATAATGCAATTCTTGCGCTTCTGTTTGGATCGTATTCTATAGATACAACTTTTGCAGGTACCCCAAATTTATCTCTTTTGAAGTCAATAACCCTGTATCTTCTTTTGTGTCCGCCACCTCTATGTCTCATGGTAACTCTTCCATAAGAGTTTCTACCACCAGTTTTTTTGAGAGGCTTTATCAATGATTTTTCTGGGGTATCCTTTGTAATTTCTGAGAAATCTGTGATTATCATAAATCTCCTGGAAGGAGTTATTGGCTTAAACTTTTTAAGACCCATTTCAGCTCACCTCTCCTTATAAATTACCTTGAAGCTCTTTTATTACATATCCTTCAGCTAACTTAACAATAGCTTTTTTCCATGATCTTGTTTTACCTTCAAATCTTCCCAATCTCTTTGGTTTTGGTTTTACATTCATTGTATAAACCTTTTCAACCTTTACATTAAATAATTCCTCAACAGCTTTTTTTATTTCAGGCTTTGTTGCATCTTTAGCTACTTCAAATGTATATTTGCCCTCGCCCATTAATAAGTATGTTTTTTCTGTGAGGACCGGCCTTATAACAACGTCATAATTAAATTCTTTTTTAACCATCAGCCGAGCACCTCCTCGATCTTTGCTACTGTATCTTTTGTAAGGATTACTTTTTCGTTGTTTATTATGTCGAATACATTTAATCCATCTACATTCACTTTTTTACCATCTTTACCCTGATTTGGGTTATCAGCAATTATAACCTTTACTGTTGGAATATTTTTTGCTGATAATTTTACATTAATATATCCATCTTTTTTCCAAGGTAATACTACTAATGTTTTTGTGTTTTCAAATCCGAAGTTCTTTAATACTTCTTTCATAGATTTTGTTCTTGGTTTTTCAAATATCAAGTCATCTATTACAATAAGATTATTTTCTTTTACCCTTACACTTAATGCTGATTTTAATGCTAATCTTTTCATTTTCTTTGTTAATTTTTTTGACCAATCTCTTGGTTTTGGTCCAAATGTAACTCCACCGTGTCTCCATAATGGTGACCTTATTGATCCTGCCCTTGCTCTTCCTGTATGTTTCTGTGACCAAGGTTTTCTTCCGCCACCTCTAACTTCTGCTCTTGTTTTTGTTGAAGCGGTTCCTCTTCTTCTATTTGCTAACTGCATATCTACATATCTGTATAACAAGTCTGTGTTTGGTTCAATTGCAAATATTGAATCTTTTACATCAATTGTACCTATCTTTTCACCTTTAACTGAATAAAGGTCTAACTGAGCCATTTCTTCTTACCTCCTCGTTCTTCATTTTCGGGGCTTACTTTTTGATTGCTTCTCTGATTATTAACAATCCACCCCTCGCACCTGGAACTCCACCTTTAACTGCTATAAGGTTGTTTTCTTTATCTATTTTTACGACTTCTGAGTTTAATACTGTAATTCTTTCATTTCCGTAATGTCCGAACATCTTTTTACCTTTGAATACTTTTGCTGGTTCTGTGTGGTTACCTGTTGAACCTAAAGCTCTATGGAATTTAGAACCGTGTGTTTTTCTTCCTCCACCAAAATTCCATCTTTTAATTACACCAGCGTAACCTCTACCTTTTGACCAACCTGTTACATCTACTTTTTCTCCTTCTTCAAAAATTGATACATCAATTGTCTGACCAATTTCATATGCATCTACGTCATCAACTTTGAATTCTTTAAGAACTCTCATTGGTTTTACGCCTGCTTTTTTGAAGATTCCAAGCTTTGGTTTGTTTACTTTGTATTCTTTTACTTCTTCAAAACCAACCTGAATAGCTTTATAACCATCTTTTTCTTCTGTTTTTTTCTGCACTACTACACATGGTCCAGCTTTTATAACTGTGACCGGGATGGCTTTACCATCTTTATAAACTCTTGTCATACCTACTTTTCTTCCTAAAATACCTTTCATGCTAACTTCACCTCCAGAGCCCGATCATTAAAATTAAGCCTTCATATCTACTGATACACCTGATGGTAACTGAATTTTTAATAATTCTGTTACTGTTTCCTGTGTTGCATCGTAGATGTAAATAACTCTTTTATGTACTCTTTTTTCAAATTGTTCTCTTGAATAGTTGTATTTATGTGGTGATCTTATAACACTGTAAATTGTTTTTTCTGTTGGTAGTGGAATAGGTCCTGAAACCTTTGCACTGCTATTTTTAACTGCATCTATTATTTTTTGTGCTGATTCATCTAATAATCTATGATCATATGATTTTAATCTTATTTTAATCAACTTTTTTGCCATACTGACCCTCCTTTAAGCATTTAGCAAAGGGAGCGTGGAAGCTCCCCGATTTTATATTTTATAATAAAAACTTTGCAAAAAGATTTTATTATTCTACTATTTCTGTAACAACACCTGCTCCAACTGTTCTTCCACCTTCACGAACAGCAAATCTCATGTTCTTTTCTAATGCTACAGGGTAGATTAATTCTACTGTTGTTACAATGTTATCTCCTGGCATAACCATTTCTGCTCCGCCTTCGAATTCTAACAATGTACCTGTAACGTCAGCTGTTCTGATGTAGAATTGTGGTCTGTAACCTTTCTTGAATGGAGTGTGTCTTCCTCCTTCTTCTTTCTTTAATACGTAGATTTGTGCTTTGAATTTCTTATGAGGTGTGATTGAACCTGGTTTTGCTAATACCTGACCTCTCCATACTTCGTCTTTGTCAATACCTCTTAACAAACATCCTACGTTGTCACCAGCGATACCTTCGTCTAATAATTTTCTGAACATTTCAACACCAGTTACAACTGTTTTCTTAATTTCATCTGTCATACCAACGATTTCTACTTCGTCACCTGGGTGAATAGCTCCTCTTTCGATTCTTCCTGTAACAACTGTACCCCTACCTGTGATTGAGAATACGTCTTCAACAGGCATAAGGAATGGCTGATCTACTGGTCTCTGTGGTTCTGGGAAGTAGCTGTCTACTGCATCCATTAATTCGTAGATTTTCTGTACCCATGGATCGTCCTGTGAATCTGCTTCTAATGCTTTTAAAGCTGAACCTTTGATTACAGGAACTTCGTCTCCTGGGAATTCGTACTGATTTAATAATTCTCTTACTTCCATTTCAACTAATTCGATGATTTCTTCGTCATCAACCATATCTGTTTTGTTGATGAATACAACGATAGCTGGAACGTTAACCTGTCTTGATAAGAGAACGTGTTCTCTTGTTTGTGGCATAACACCGTCTGTTGCTGCTACAACTAAGATAGCACCATCCATCTGTGCAGCACCTGTGATCATATTTTTGATGTAGTCAGCGTGACCTGGACAGTCGATATGTGCATAGTGTCTGTGATCTGTTTCGTATTCAACGTGTGCAATATTGATTGTAATACCTCTCTGTTTTTCTTCTGGAGCTTTATCGATTTGTTCAAATGGTGTGAAGTCTGCGTATCCTTTTAAAGCTAATGATTTTGTAATAGCTGCTGTTAATGTTGTTTTACCGTGGTCGATATGTCCGATTGTACCAATATTCATATGTGGTTTGCTTCTGACGAACTTTTCTTTTGCCATTTTTTGTCCCTCCTCTATGTTTTGTGATGCTATTTAATAAGATTATTTATTCATTATTTTTTCAGCTACTGAAGCTGGAACTTCATCATAATGTGAGAATTGAATTGATTGTGTTGCTCTTCCCTGAGACAATGATCTCAATACTGTTGCATAACCGAATAATTCTGAAAGTGGAACTAAAGCGTGAATTAATCTTGTGCTTGTATTTCCCACATTTTCAAAACCTTCAATTCTTCCTCTTCTTGAGTTTAAGTCAGCTATAATGTCACCCATGTATTCTTCAGGTGTTGTAATATCAACTTTCATGATTGGTTCTAATAATACAGGATTTGCTTTTTTAGCAGCATCTTTTAATGCCATAGAACCTGCAATCTTAAATGCCATTTCTGAAGAGTCAACTTCGTGGTATGAACCATCGTACAATGTAGCCTTTATACCAACCATTGGGTATCCAGCTAACACACCTGATTGCATAGCTTCTTTTATACCCGCTTCAACTGCTGGAATATATTCTTTTGGAATAATACCTCCAACGATTTTATCTTCAAATTCCAATACTTTTGTATTTTCAATAGGTTCAATTTTAATTTTAACGTGACCGTATTGACCTCTACCACCAGATTGTCTGATGTATTTAGTTTCAACATCAGCTGTTCCTCTAATTGTTTCTCTATATGCAACCTGTGGTTGACCAACTTTAACTCCAACTTTAAATTCTCTCTTTAACCTATCTACTATAATTTCAAGGTGTAATTCACCCATACCTGAAAGTATTGTTTCACCTGTTTCGTGATCAAGTTTAACATTTAAACTTGGATCTTCTTCTGTTAATGCTTGTAATGCTTTAGTTAATTTAGCTTCATCATTTTTTGTTTCTGGTTCAATTGCCAATGAGATAACTGGTTCTGGGAATTCCAATTTTTCCAATACAATATCCTGTCCTTCTTCTGTTAATGTATCACCTGTAATTGTATTCTTTAAACCTATTATAGCTACAATGTCACCAGCTCTGATGTAATCTACTTCTTCTCTTTGATCTGAATGCATGAACATTAATCTTGAAACTCTTTCTTTCTTACCCTTTGTTGTATTTAAAACATAGCTTCCTTTTTGTAATTTTCCTGAATATACCCTTGCAAATGTGAGCTTACCAACATATGGATCCACCATGATTTTAAATGCAAGAGCAACAAATGGTCCATTTTCATCTGGTTCGAGTTCTCTTACAAATTCACCTGTTCTTGCATCATATGCTTTTACAGGCGGTAAATCAAGCGGTGAAGGTAAGTAATCAACAATTGCATCTAATACAGGTTGAACACCTTTGTTTTTAAATGATGTTCCACATACTACTGGAACAAATGCACCTTCAATTGTTCCTTTTCTTATTGCAGCTTTTATTTTATCTTCTGGAATATCTTCTCCTTCAAAGAATAATTCCATTATTTCTTCATCATATTCTGAAATAGCTGTTATTAAATCTTCTCTGTATTGATCTGCTTTAGCAACTAAATCCTCTGGAATATCTCTGTATTCAAATTTTGATCCATCTTCACTAACCCAATATATTGCTTTCATTTTTACAAGATCAACAACACCTTCAAAATCAGATTCTGCTCCTATAGGAATCTGTAAAGGTAATGGGTTTGTTCCTAATTTGTCAATCATTGTTTGAACTGCATTATAAAAATCTGCCCCAAGTTTATCCATTTTGTTCATGTATGCAACCCTTGGAACATTATATCTATCAGCCTGTCTCCAAACTGTTTCTGACTGAGGTTCAACACCAACCTGTGCGTCAAATATAACAACAGCACCATCTAATACCCTTAATGCCCTTTCAACTTCAACTGTAAAATCCACGTGTCCGGGTGTATCAATGATGTTAATCCTGTGATCTCTCCAGAAACATGTTGTAGCTGCTGAGGTAATTGTGATACCTCTTTCTTTTTCCTGTTCCATCCAGTCCATTGTTGCTGTACCGTCATCAACGGACCCTATTTTATGTTTTTTACCTGTATAAAACAATATTCTTTCTGTTGTTGTTGTTTTACCAGCATCAATATGTGCAATAATTCCAATATTTCTTGTTTTATTTAAGGCATATAACCGCTCTTTCAAAACAATCCCTCCTCAATAAATTACCAGCGGTAATGAGCAAATGCTTTATTAGCTTCAGCCATTTTGTGTACGTCGTCTCTCTTCTTAACTGCTGCTCCAACACCATTATAAGCATCTATTAATTCTTGAGCTAATTTTTCTTTCATTGGTCTTCCTGATTTATCTCTTGCAGCTTTAACAATCCATCTTAAAGCTAAAGAGATAGCCCTTTCCTCTGGTACTTCAAATGGAACTTGATATGTAGCTCCTCCAACCCTTCTTGGTCTTACTTCAATTAATGGTCTTACATTTTGTACTGCTTGATGATATACTTCTAAAGGATCTTTTTCCAATTTTTCTTTTATTATATCAAATGCACCGTATACTATAGACTGTGCAACTGTTTTTTTACCATCTTTCATTACCCTAACAACCAATTTTGATACCAATACATCATTATATATTGGATCTGGTGTAACCGGTCTCTTTGGTGCCCTTCTTCTTCTCATTTACTTACCTCCTTACTTCTTAGGTCTTTTTGCGCCGTATTTACTTCTGCTCTGTTTTCTTCCTTCAACACCAGCTGCATCCAATGTACCTCTGATAATCTTATATCTAACACCTGGCAAGTCTTTAACCCTTCCGCCTCTTATTAATACATTGGAGTGTTCCTGTAAGTTATGACCTTCACCTGGAATATATGCTGTAACTTCAATTCCGTTTGAAAGTCTAACCCTTGCAATTTTTCTCAAAGCTGAGTTAGGTTTCTTAGGTGTCATTGTTGAAACCCTTACACATACACCTCTTTTTTGAGGATTGCTCTGTAATGCTGGAGATTTTGACTTTTTCTTTAGTTGTTTTCTTCCATGTCTAACAAGTTGATTTATCGTTGGCATATAATTTGTATTCCTCCTTTCAGAATTTTTAAAAATACCAAGTGTATTTTACCTCAGGTCTTTTTAATTTTCAATTAAAATGTTGTGATTTTTTTGTGAAGTTACAAAAACTAAAAAGTTTTATGTATTTTGTTACAGTACTATCCACGGTTTTGTGTGTACGATAACATTATAACTTTTCTTTTATTTTTTCAATAATCTCATTGAGGATCATATTTTTTGCAACTACTGCTATTCTATTATTATAATATTTAAAGTCCTCAGTAACATCTTTTATCGTTTCAATATCAAAATTTTTTAGTACTTCTTCAAAATCTTCTTTTTTATATTTTTTTTCTTCTTTCATTTCTATTTCAAGTAAAAATTTTTCCTCTATATTATACCTTATTTTATTAAAATCAACAAATTCATCAACAACAATTTCTGGATTATCATTTATCATATATCTTATTTTTGCTACCATTTTATATTTTATCAGATTTTCCAATTCCTGTGGTTTTTCTACTCTTTCTTTTTCTATTTTTTCATGTGCAATTTTTGTATTTGCTTTATATGCGTATGTCCATTTGTAATCATAATCTTTATTATTTTTTATTATTGAAAGCCTATATCTTTCTATTTCATTAATATCATCACGAATATACCATTGAACAATACCTATTTTCTTTATAGCCTTTTTTATTAATTTTTCACTTTCATCATTAGAAATAATATATTTTCTTTCAATTTCTATTGACATATAATCACCTCAAAATTGGTTTTATTTATTATATCATATTCATATTGCTCTCATTAAACATAATTATGATTATACTGAATAAATTCTTGAAAATTAAAAAAATTAATGATATAATCAAAATGAAAAGTGAATATTTATGATCCGCAGGGGAGCTGCTGATACCGCAGCTGAGAGTGAGGTGGAAACCTCTGACCCTCATAACTTGATCTGGATAATACCGGCGAAAGGAGCGGAGCAGGGAGTATAAAAAATCAATCTCCTGCTTCGTGCAGGAGATTTTTTTATATCAGGAGGTGATTTTTTGAAGGTATTTATAAATGGAAAAGAAAAGGTCTGTAAAAGCACCAATATAAAAGATTTAGTTGAAGAATTATCCCTTCATAACAAACCAATTGTCGTAATTAAAAACGGAGCCATTGTTTCAAAAAAAAGTTATCCTGATTCTCAAATTTCGGAAAAGGATAAAATTGAAATTATTACTGTTGTAGGAGGTGGTTGATATTAAATTTTATAATGAGGAAATAAATAATCTATTTTTTATGGGCACAGGAAAATTTAAGGATTATTCTATTATGAAAAAAGCTATTGAAGAAGCAAAAATTGAGGTTGTCACTGTTGCAATGAGAAGAGCATCATACGGAAGTTTAAATGAAAGTATTCTGGATTATATTAGTGCAAAAAAAATTATGGTAAACACTTCAGGTGCAAGGAACGCTGAAGAAGCTCTTTTAATTGCACAGGCAGGTAAAGAATTAATGAATACAGACTGGATAAAGATTGAAATTATAAATGATTCAAAGTATTTAATGCCTGATAATCAGGAAACTATAAAAGCCTGTAAATTATTAACAGAAAAAGGTTTTAAGGTTTTCCCTTATATGTATCCTGATTTATATGATGCAAGAAAAATGATTGAAAATGGCGCTGAGGTTTTAATGCCTCTTGGTTCTCCTATAGGAACAAATAAAGGCTTTACTACAAAAGAACTTGTAAAAATTCTTCTAAATGAATTTGATGCGAAAATTATTATTGACGCTGGAATTGGAAAACCATCTCATGTTTCTGAAGCAATGGAAATTGGATGTCATGCTGTACTTGCAAATACTGCTGTTTCAATTGCGGAAGATCCTGTAAAAATGGTAAAAGCCTTTTCTTTAGCAGCTCAGGCTGGAAGACTGGCTTATCTGGCCGGAATTCCAGAAGAAAAAGAAGTGGCAGAAGCATCTTCGCCATTGTTCGATTATATAGGAAGAGATTAACTATGTTTTCAGAAAACATAGAAAAAATCATTGCTTATGTTAATTCAGCCAGAAAGAACAAATATAATATTAATCTAAATAAAGAATTTTTTTCTGTAAATGACATATATGGATTGCTTCAAAATAATGATCTTCGAACAATGGCGAAGAAAGTAATAAAAAATAATAGAAAATTCTTTGGTGATGTTATATTTTTATATGCTCCACTTTACATTTCAAATTATTGTATAAATGGTTGCACATATTGTGGATTTAAGGCTTCTAATAAAATACATCGATTGAAATTATCATATAAAGAAATAGAACAGGAAGCCTTATACTTAAACCACGAGGGAATTGACCACGTTCTAATATTAACTGGAGAAGATCCTGTAAATTCTAATTTTGAGTATTTATATAATACCATAAAAATATTGAAAAACTTTTTCAAAGAAATTTCTATAGAAACATATTCTTTAACCCGGGAAAAATACGAGAAATTAGTCACAGCAGGTCTTGTAGGGGTTACATTGTATCAGGAAACCTATTCTCCGGAAAAATATAGAGAAGTTCATTTATTTGGTCCAAAAAAAGATTTCAAAAAAAGGCTTAATACTGTTGAAGAAGCCATAAAAGCTGGGGTAAGAGAAATAAATATAGGAGCTTTATTAGGGCTTTATGAACCGGAGTTTGAAATTATAATGATGGCATACCATATGGATTATCTTTTAAAGAATTATCCTAATGTAGAATATTCGATATCTTTTCCAAGAATTAGAACAGCTTTTAATGTAAAAGATAAATTTTATAGTATTTCTGATAAAAAACTTATCCATTATATTCTTGCTTTAAAATTAATTTTCCCTCGAGTACATATAAATATCTCCACTCGAGAAAGCATAAAATTTAGAAATGCAATACTGGGCATTGCCACAAAAATGTCAGCAGGATCAACAACAAATGTTGGAGGATATACATTATACAAAGATTCAACAAAACAATTTGAAATTGAAGATACCAGAACAGTAAAAGAATTTATGAATTATATCAAAACAAGAAATTATAATCCAACAACGGTAAATTGGTTTTAAGGAGGAATTTAAATGACACAATTGGAATTTGCAAAAGCTGGAATTATTACAGAAGAAATGGTTATCGCGGCAGAATATGAAGGAATTTCACCAGAAGAATTACGAAATAAAATTGAAAAAGGATATGCGGTTTTACCGGTTAATAAGAATCATAAATTTGATAATATTAGAGCTATAGGAGAAGGTTTAAAAACCAAGGTTAATATTAACCTCGGAACTTCTCAGGGATATTCAAGCGTCAAAGAAGAAATTGAAAAATTGAAAATTGCTGAGAAATTTGGCGCAGATTCTATAATGGATCTGTCTACATGGGGTAATCTTTCATATATTCGTGATGAAATAATACGTAATTCAAATATTATGGTTGGAACTGTTCCTGTTTATGACGCAGCAACAAAAGCTGTCCAGAATAAAAAACGTGTAATAGATTTTGATGCAGATGATTTTATACAGATGGTTCGAGATCACGCAAAAGCCGGTGTTGATTTTATGACTATTCATGCCGGTATTACAAGAACTACCATAGAAAAGTTGAGAAACTCCAGAAGAATAACAAAAATAGTATCGCGTGGCGGTTCAATAATAGTTGGCTGGATGATTAAAAATCACAAAGAAAATCCATTTTATGAGTATTTTGATGAAGTACTTGAGATATGTAGGGAATATGATGTTACTATTAGTCTCGGCGATGGAATGAGGCCGGGTTCTCTTCATGATGCTACTGATGATTTGCAATTTGAAGAATTATTAAGACTTGGAGAACTGGTAAAAAGAGCTCGAAATGCCGGGGTACAGGTAATGGTTGAAGGACCGGGGCATATGCCTATTGATGAAATTGAAGCAAATGTTATTCTTCAAAAAAAGATTTGTGATAGAGCACCTTTTTATGTTCTTGGCCCAATTACTACAGATATTGCACCTGGATATGATCATATAACCTCTGCAATTGGCGGCGCTATTGCTGCAGCTAAAGGCGCAGATTTTCTCTGCGCTGTAACTCCAGCTGAACATTTAAGACTCCCCACTCTTGAAGATATAAAAGAAGGTGTTATTGCAACAAAAATCGCTGCACATTCCGCTGATATAGCAAAAAATAGAAAACATATGAACATAGATAATCAAATGAGTCATGCAAGAAAAGAATTTAACTGGGAAAAGCAATTTGAAATAGCAATTGATAAGGAAAAAGCTTTGAATTTCTATAGTTCAAGAAAGGGAATGGAAAATAATATGTGTTCAATGTGTGGTCCGCTATGTGCAATGAGAATTACAGAAGAGTTTTTAGAAAAAGAAGAAAGTATTTTTATAGAATAGGAGGCGTTATAATGCTTATTTTCTCAGCTTTCGATCCATCAGGTGGTGCCGGAATAACTCAAGATATATCTATAATGAAATTATTTAAGATAAATCCTATTTCTGTTATATCCGCTTATACAATCCAAAACACAGAGATATTTAAAAAAATCGAATTTAGAAGTTCTTTTGAAGAATTTGAATTATTCAAAAATATTTCTATAATTAAAGCAGGAATGGCAAATGCAGAACAAATAAAATTACTAAGAGAAAAATATCCAGAAGCTAAAATTATATGGAATCCCATAATCAAAACCTCTACAAACTTCAACATCATTTCTCCAGAAGAAGTAAATGAAGGTTCAAAATATGTGGATTTAATAATTATGAATTCAGAAGAATTTCAATTAACAAATCCATTATGCGAAACAATTATAACAGGCGGACATAAAAATTCTGAGAAAATCGAGGTTATTTATAAAAATAAAACTTTCTTTTCAAAAAGATATGAAAAATCCTTACATGGAACAGGCTGTGTTTTCTCATCATTAATTTCCGCTCATATATATATGAAATATAGTGTTGAAGAAGCCATTATTGCTTCTTTAAATTATATGGATAAACTTGTTTTAAATTCAATCAAATTTGTTCAAACGGAAAATTTATTATACGAAGCACATAAAGGATATATAATAGAGGAATTATGGAAGATAAAACCACAAATAATAGAACTTGGAAAGTATACTATTCCAGAAGTAGGTCAAAATATTGTTTATGCACTTCCATTTGCTTCAAATGAAAATGAAGTTGGGAAATTTCCTGGAAGAATACACAAACTGGAAAATGAGATTAATTTCATTCATGAACCTGCTTTTTTTGGAAAAAGCCATATGGCAAGGGCAGTAATTGCAACAATGAAATACTTCCCATGGATAAGATCTGCCATGAATATACGCTATGAAAAAATATATATAGAAAAAGCAAAAGAACTTGGATATAAAACTTATTACCTTGATAGAAATAATGAACCTGTTGAAATACAGTCAAAAGAAGGACACTCTATACCTTATGGTTTATCAAATATATATAATGAAACTAATTCTCCTATAGATTTTGTATGGGATGATGGATTTTTCGGAAAAGAAGCTATGATAAGGGTTTTTGGAAGAACACCAACAGAGGTTATAAAAAAAGTAAAAGATATTGTTTTGTGATATGTATTATAAGCCTCCTAATAAGTCATATTAGGAGGCTTATATTAATAAAAATTTTATTTTTGAAAAAAATAAAATAATGATATAATTAATCTGAACATAAACTTTTTGTTTGGAGGAGTTTTTATATGAAAAAATTTTTGTATTCATTATTTATTGTATTTTTTATTACTTTGCTATATATTGTGTATATTTTCACACCTTTGAAATATCCAATAAAAAATATAACTACTGCAGAGTATAAAACAGAAAAAATTGGAAATTTGAAAATTTTATATTTATCAGGAGAATCTCAAGATATTGGTTACCAACATGGTTTAGCTCTACGAAATGAAATTAATAATATGGAAAAGCTTCTTGAAAATGAATTGAAAAATAAAACGATATTTGAAAAACTTATTATACGATATACAATGAAAAATTATTTTAGAAAGATACCAAAAGAATATAAAACAGAAATGGCTGCAATTGCAAAAGGAAGTAATACTTCTCTGGATTCAATATTCTTAATGAATATATATGATGAACTTTTTAATCTATATGGATGCACAAACATTGCTGTTTTTGGTAAAAAAACAAAAAATGGGGAAATATTGCATGGAAGAAACCTGGATTATTTTTTATCAGATAAACTATGGGATAAAAATGTTTTATTTGTATATCAGCCACAAAACGGATATAATTTTATTTCTCTCACGTGGCCAGGACTAATTGGTGTATTATCCGGAATGAACGAAAGAGGGATTTCACTTGGTTCAATGACATCAGAATCAAAATATCAAAGTTCCTCCGGAATACCTACTGGTATATTATATAGAATGATTATGGAAAATGCAAAAGATATCAAAGATGTTGAAGTCATATTAAAAAACAATAAACGAACTATTGGAAACAATTTGATGATAGGAAGTAAACATGACAAAGAAGCTGTAGTTTTTGAATTTGATAGCAATAACTTAAAAGTAAGAAAAAATGATAATTATATTGTTTCTACAAATCATTTTGTTTTACTAAAAAACAAAAATGGAATTTACAGAGGATCAATTTCAAGAAAAAATAAAGCAGAAAATTACATAAAATCTTATAATTATCTCACAGTAAAAAATATTATTGAAATATTAAGAGACCTTATAGCAAATAATGAAAATGATGAACCTATATGTAAATATGAAACTGTTCATAGTATAGTATTTCTTCCAATTAGTTCTGAATTTTACGTTGCAGCCAATGACGGAATATATGCTTCCGCCGGAAGATTTTTTCACTTTAAATATGATAAGAAAATCATACAATATATTGATTATATTGATTATTCTCCAGACTATTTATGGCTAACAAAAAATTTATTTATTGACAAATACAAAAACAAAGAATGGTCAAACCAAAAAGCCATTTCATATATAAAATCATTTATTAAAAATAGAAAATTATCAGGTTGGGATATAATAGATCTTATAAAATTCTATAAAGAACTTGACCTTAAAAATGAAACATCTTCACTTATTGAAAAATTAAAATCAATTTTTGAAAAAGACAAAAATACTTTATTTAATCTTCCAGCTGAAAAAATAAATTCACCGGAAACTTTTCTTTTAAGGGACCATTATAATAATTCATTATTAAATTTAATATTGGCATACGAAATCATTGATAATAAACAGAAAATGAAAGAATATAGCAAACTTGGTTTAAATGATAATGTAATTGAAGATGATAAATGGTATAGCATGAAGTTTAAAGAATATTATAATAAGTAATTCAAATATAAGGGGGTATAAATATGAAAAAAACTTTTCTTTTTTTAGTAGGATTGGTTTTAGTTGGAATATTATTTTTTTACTTTATATTCAAAACACCATTAAATAATACCTATAAAAAAATTGATGTTCAATTCCCTATTTACCCTGAAAATAAAAATATTGTTTACTTAAACAAAGGCAATTTTACCGCTGATGAAAATGGTTATTTATATTATGTCACACCAATCTTTAATTCAGAAAAAAATAAGGAACAATTGCTAGTCTCAAAATTAAATATTCTATCAAAAAATATTGATTATATATATTTAGATACTAAAACTTTTGAAACTACAGAAAACCATGGAATTATCCTTGGATCACTAACTTTTGATAATAATATTTTATACTATAAAGGTAGCAAAGGAATTTGGAAAATAGAAAATAATAAAGTTGAATTTTTACCTTTCTTAAACAAAATTGAATTTGACTATGCAAATGGTGGTTTTGTATATTTCAAAAATTCTTTCTGGATAATTAGCAAACCAATTTATCGTATAGGTAAAAAATATGGTATCTATAAATATACCAAAAAAAATGATGTTCTTATATCTGAAAAAACAATAAAAATCGAAGATGTACCTTTAAACATAATTAAAAATAATGATGAAGTTTATATTTTTTGCCATGATATATATTCAGAAAAATATAATTTATACCAAATAAAAAACGATTCTTTAAAAAAGATTTATTCAATTGATGGAAAAAGATTTAATTCTAGTGGTTGGTTCAAATCCAACGATTCTGATAAAAAATATCATTGGTTTAGTTTAAAATTCATTTCTGTTTTAGACAATAAAATGTATATTCTTGGAATTTTAAAAGATTCAAATGAATATAAACTTTTTGAAATTAATTTAAATACAAAAAAAGAAAAATCATATAACATTCTTCCACCTTTAAATTCAACATTTCCAACTACACAATATCTCTTAAAAAGATATAATAACAAATCATACTTATTTATAAAAAATCAAGATGATCCTCCTAACTCTATAAAAATTTATATAAAAAAATAACCTTTTCTGGTAATATAAAATCTTTTTAAATCTCCCGATTAAATTCGGGAGATTTTCTTATAATAAAAATATATTTTTCTCGTTTTCATTTTGCAAAGAAATACATATTTCTTTAAGAAATATCATGTTATAATCAAGATAAGAAATAATACATGGTGGTGATGGGGATGAAAAAACTTTCTACAACCTTGAAATTATCCGTATTAGAGGCTATGGCATTTAATGCCTTCTTTGTAGCAACACAAACGTTCATTATAATCTCCATAGCTCTTTATTTTAACGCTTCACCTTTTCAAATTTCGATAATATCTTCTTTCCCTGTATTTGCACAAATGTTTCAGGTTTTTACACCTTTAATCTATAAATTATTTGGAACTCGAAAAAAGAGTTTAATTATAGTTTCCATAATAGGAAGAGGATCTCTTGTATTGCTGCCTATAATAGTTTTATTAAATATAAGAAATTCTCATATATTTGTAATGATCATGATATTATATGCTTTTTTTGGAACGTTTATCAGTAATATATGGACAGCAGCTATGCGGGAGTTAGTACCTTTCGAAGATAGAGGAAAATATTTTGGAATGCGAAATGTTTTTGCCTCAGCAATAGGTATCTTAGCCACTTACCTTTATTCCCAATTTCTTGATTTTCCAAATGAAAAAATGGGAATTTTGCTGGTAACCTCTATTATGGCCTTATTTGCTGTAATAACAATAATCCTCCTTGCCTTTCATAAGATTCCAGAAATCTGCGAAACTTCACAAAATGAATTAAAAATAAAAAAAGCCTTTCAGGATAAAAAATTTCAAACGTTTCTTGTATTTGTTGGAATATGGACATTTGCAATAGAATTAACAAGACCATATTTTTCATATTTCCAGGTTGCTATATTACACATTAATACAACATTTCTCGGTAAAATGAGTGTTATAACCGGAATAATTTCATTAGTATTATATCCATTTTATGGAAAATTAAGCGATAGATATGGGAATAAGAGCATACTTATGATTGGAATTTCTCTTGCAACTATTGCACCATTATTATATTTTGTTATGACAGATTATAATTATAGAAGTTTATTATTGCTTGATAGTGTGTTTTCAGCATTTGCGTGGGCTGCTATAAACCTTACATTTTTCAATCTATTACTTGAAACCATTTCAGAACCTGCTGAAAATTATGTTGCTGCATATGCTTTAACTTCAGGAGTTACAGCAATTATAGCTTCAAATATAGGTGGTTTTTTTGGAAATATTTTAAAGGATAAAACATTTTATATACTTGGCGACAAATATCACGGTATACAATTATTAATATTCGCTGGATTTTTATTAAGAATATATGCTTTACTACATTTGACAAATGTTGAAGCATATGAAAAACCTATACGTTATAAAAGCTGGTTATTATCCAACCCGTCTTTATTTAAACGTAGAGAAATCTCATTACCTATATACTTAAAGATTTTTAGAGGAAAAAAGTTAAAAAAGAAATAATAAATAAAAGTAGGCTGTAAAAACTTTTACAGCCTACTTTTATTTATTAGCTTCTCCCCATTTCACAACAGCAGCAGCCCAGACAAATCCAAGCCCAGCTCCTACCATTACTATATTATCCCCTTCCTTTATCTTTCCTGTTTTCAATCCCAATTCTATTGATAATATCTGATCATTTTGCCCCATATGTCCATACTCTTCTAAATATGTACTCTGTTCTTCTTTTAATCCTAATTCTTCCAATACTCCTAAATGTGCTGATCTTTTAAAATGTAGTATTGCAAGGTAATTTATATCTTTTCTTGTTAATTCTGCCTTTTCAAGCGATCTGTCTATTACATAATAAAAATTTGGCATTGTTTTTTCTTTTAGTTTTTCCTTAAAATTCTCTATATCTCTCACTACAAAATGCATTCTTTTTACATCTTCTTTTTCCATTGGCCATTTTTTGCTTCCCCCGACTTCTATTACACAATCCTCTGCAAATGAACCATCACCTTTAAATGCTGTACTGAGTATTACATTGCGATTATAATTTTTCCTTAATATCATTGCTGCTCCGCCTGCTCCAAGGTCAAACATGAATGATGTCTCTTTTACTCTATAATCTATTAAATCTCCATTTCTATATCCGCTCACCAAAAGTACTGTATTTATCTCCTCATTTGCTATCATCATTGATTTCGCAACTTCCATTCCAGCCATCATCGAACCACACATTGCTTCCATATCAAATGACCATGCATTAACTGCCCCTATATCATTTGCTACTTTTAGTCCTGCTAACCAATTTGGATAATCCTTATGTTGTCCTCCATTCCAGATTACCAGGTCTATTTCTTCTGGAGAAATCTCAGCATCTTTAATTGCTTTTAATGCTGCCTGTATTCCCATATAACTTGTTGTATCTTCTGGACCTGGTATTGGTTTCTTTATCACTCCAAATTTTTCTTTTATTACATCAACCGGTATTCCACTTTTTTCTGCTATTTCTTCTGCTGTCATATAATTTTCAGGAATATACGTCCCTATTCCCATTATCCCTACTTTCATATTTTCACCCCAAATTACTTATAAATATTTAAAATATTATAACAAAATAAAATTACACATTTAAATTCTAACATTTTCACTTTTTTCACAAATCACCAAATTTGTTGCAAATTTGCACAAATAGCGAATTTTGGTAATTTACAAATCAAATAAAAAGTTATATACTTTTATTGCATCGAATTTTTAGATAAGGGAGTGAGTAAAATGGGTAGTTATCACTTAAAGTATCATCCTAAAAAACCAGAAGGTATTGAAAACAAAAAAGCATATTTAGTTGGTTCAGGAATTGCAACTTTAGCAGCAGCATTTTATTTAATAAGAGATGGACATATGGATGGAAAAAATATCACTATTTTTGAAAGAAAAAATGTAAATGGTGGCGCATTAGATGGTGCTGGAAACTTCGAAGACGGTTATATTATTCGTGGCGGTAGAGAAATGGAAGAACATTACGAATGTACATGGGATTTATTTGGAGATATTCCAACACTTGAAGATCCTGAAAGAACAGTACTTGATGATATGAAAGAAATCAACGATTGGGATCCTAACGTAGCAGCTAAAAGAGTTATTCAAAATCGCGGTGAAAAAGTTGATACTTCCACACTTGGATTAAAGGAACATCATATAAAACAATTAACAAAATTATTTTTAGCAAAAGAAGAAGATTTAGGAGATTTAACTGTTGAACAATTCTTTACACCAGATTATCTTGAAACAAATATGTGGTTATTATGGCGTTCAATGTTCGCATTCCAACCATGGCACAGCGTTGTTGAAATGAAAAGATACATGGAAAGATTTATTCATTTATTACCTGGAATGACAGAATTAAGAAATATCTTATTCTCAAGATACAATCAATATGATTCATTCGTTTTACCATTGGTAAAATGGTTAAAGGATCATGGTGTAAAATTTGAAAACAATACTTTAGTTACAGACCTCGATATTGAAATCAATGAAAAGGAAAAGGTTGTTACAGGTATTCATATTGTAAAAGATGGAAAAGAACAGGTTATAAAAACAACAAGAGATGATCTTGTATTTGTAATTAACGGTTCCATGACAGAAAATTCCACTTTGGGTAGCATGGATAAAGCACCTGAACTAAACAGAGAATTAGGACCTGTTTGGAGTTTATGGAAAAATATCGCAGCAAAGGATCCTGCATTTGGAAGACCAGAAGTGTTCTATGAAAATATAGATAAAACAAAATGGGAATCATTTACAGTTACTTTCAAAGACTCAAAAATGGCTGATGTAATTAAAGAAATTACAAATAGAGATCCTTATTCAGGAAGGGTTGTAACTGGAGGAATTATTACTATAAAAGATTCAAACTGGGGTATGAGTTTCACATTTAGTAGACAACCTCATTTTGCAAATCAGCCAGACGATGTATTGGTAATGTGGGCATATGGTTTATTTGCAGATAATGAAGGAGATTATATAAAGAAAAAGATGAGTGAATGTACAGGTGAAGAATTATTAAGAGAATTGTTGTATCACATTGGTGTAGAAGGAGAATTAATGGAAGAAATTGTTGACAGCGCTATTGTTATTCCTGCAATGATGCCACATATTACAAGTCAGTTCATGCCAAGGGTAAAAGGTGACAGACCAGAAGTTGTTCCAGAAGGTAGTGTTAACCTTGCATTCCTCGGACAATTTGTTGAAATCAAAGACGACTGTGTATTTACTGTGGAATATTCAGTTCGTTCAGCTGTTATTGCAGTATATAAATTATTAAATCTTGATAAGGAAGTTCCAGAAATTTATCCAAGTAAATACGATATTAGACATGTAATAAACGCAACAAAAACTCTCTATGGAAATAAACCATTACCTGGAGAATTTTTTGTAAAGAAACTTCTTAAAGATACCTCTTTAGAAGGATTGATATAAAATAATGGCCCCTTTTAAGGGGCTTTTTTTTCAAATTTTCTTAGCGATCTTGATATATCTCCTTCAATTATCTTGCTTACTTTATCTGTTAGAATTTGTGGATCTTCTTCCATTTTGTTTTTTATCCAGTCTATAATAATACCTGTTAATGCTATTTCATAGAATTTTACTATGTCTTTTTTTAGATTTTCAGGAACATTTATATCCTTTGAAAGCTCTTCTACCACATCATATATTAATTTCGCCACATAATCATAAAGATGGTCTTCAAGGCGATTTCTATCTATAGAATTATATGCATTTAATACTATTTTCTTATTTTCCTTTAAATAGTTTAAAATACTTAAATATCCTTTTTGCCATGTTTCATAAGTTTTATTTTCTCCTATTGCTTCGCCTACTTCTGTAATAAACATCCATTCAAGTAATTCATAAATATCATGGAAATAATAATATAAAGTTCTTCTGTTTACTCCACAATCTTTTACAATATCATTGACTGTAATTTTAGATAATGGTTTTTCTTTCATTAATTTCTTTAATGATGCGGCTAATGCTCGTTTTGTTATTTCTGACATAAAACCTTCTCCTATCTTCGTTATTATTCTCAAAGAATTATATCATACTTAAGTTAAAAAACTCTTTGTTAATTGAAAAAAATCAAAGTTGTCCTGTTTTTATTTTTTTGATCAAACAGGACAACTTTCTTTTTTCATTATAATATTGAAAAAAAGCAGATTATAGTGTATAATAAAAATAACTCCCTTTTTAAAACAGGACAAAACAGAGGTGTAACATGGCAAAAGATAACTTAATTGAATTTAGAAAAAAACTTTTTTCACTTCAGGTAATTAAAATCCCAAACAATGAATGGTTATATATGCTTGGTTCTGAAACCAGAAATTCAATAATGATTGAAGGAATATTTGTAGACGAAGATGAACTTGATTCAGCAATTTCAGGAAAATACAAATCTGGTAGTGAAGTTTCAAATTATTTTAGAACAGCAAGATATTATTACAACATGGCTATTGAATTGTCTCGAACAAATGAAGAAATTCCATGTTTAACCTTCGTAAAAAACACACATAGAATGTTATTTGAAAATATTATTAAAAATTATGATAAACTGGGAAATTTTAGAAATGGTCCTATAAAAATTACCGGCGCAAAAATCAATCCTCCTATGTATGATATAGCCGATTGGATAAGGTTATGGTGTAATTACTCAAAATATGCATTTTCTAATCATCCTATTGCAGAAGCCTCTGCAAGAGTACATGTTTTTTTTGAATCTATACATCCTTTTGAAGATGGTAATGGTCGTATTGGCAGAATCCTTTTAAATTTTTTACTTATAGCAAATGGATATTTAAATATTGTTTTAAAAGGTGAAAAGGAAAAGGACAGAAATAATTATATTTTAGCTCTTGAATCTGCAGAAAAAGGAATAAGAGAAATTTTTAAAAGTTCACCCACATCTTTTACTCCTGAACAAATTGATAATCATTTTAAAAAGGAGGACATCAAAAAACTTTCAAAAATTATAAGAGATGCTATAATAGAAACATATGATAAGTTAATATGTTCTGAAAATAAAGAAAAATTGGTTACTGTTGAAGAATATTCAAATTTATCAGGAAAAACACAGGAAAATATTCGAAAAATGATTTCAAGAAAAAAACTAATTGCTTGGAAACCCCGAGGAAGATGGTTAATTTACCCATTTCAGATTAAAAATAATTAATCAAAATCCCGGAATCCTACTTTGTAAGATTCCGGGATTTTCTAGATTTTATTAATTTTCCACAACTTCAAACTGAGAGTTATAAAGATTTGCATAAAATCCGTTTTTCTTTAGTAATTCTTCATGTGTTCCCTGTTCTACAACGTCACCTTCATTCATTACTATTATAAGATCTGCATTTTTTATTGTTGATAATCTATGCGCAATAACAAAACTCGTTCTTCCTTTCATTAATTTTTCCATTGCCTGTTGAACCTTTAATTCTGTTCTTGTATCAACAGAACTTGTTGCTTCATCAAGTATAAGTATTTTAGGATTTGCTAAAAAGGCTCTTGCTATGGTAATTAATTGTTTTTCACCTTGAGATATATTATTTATTTCTTCGTTTATAACCATGTTATATCCACCGGGCAATGCATGAACAAATGAATCCACATGTGCCATTTTTGCAGCTTCTATTACTTCTTCATCTGTTGCGTCAAGTCTTCCGTATCTTATATTTTCCATTATAGTTGTATTTGAAAGCCATGTGTCCTGTAATACCATTCCAAATAATGATCTTAAATCATTTCTTTTGAATTTTCTTATATCTATATCGTCTATTAATATTGCACCGTCATTTACATCATAAAATCTCATTAACAATTTTACAAGCGTTGTTTTACCTGCACCAGTTGGACCAACAATGGCTATTGTTTGTCCAGGTTGAATTATTTCAGAGAAGTTTTTAATAATTATTTTATCTGGGTTATATCCAAAACGCACATTTCTAAATTCAACCTTACCTTTTATCTGCGAAACATCAACAGGATTTTCAACATCTTCTATTTCCTCTTCTTCATCTAAAAATTCAAATACACGTTCTGCAGCTGCTGCAGTTTGCTGGAAAATGTTTGATATATTTGCCAATTGTGCAATAGGTTGTGTAAATGATCTCATATATTGTATAAATGCCTGTATATCCCCAACTTCTATTAATCTTTTTGCAGCAAACCATCCACCAACCACTGCAACTACAACATATCCAAGATTTCCTATAAAATTCATTATTGGCATCATCATACTGGAGAGGAATTGGGATTTCCAGTCAGAATCGTATAATTGATCGCTTAAATTTTCAAACTTTTTTATGCTTTTTTCTTCTCCATTAAACACCCTTACTATTGTATGACCGCCATACATTTCTTCAACATGTCCATTAACATGTCCAAGATATTCCTGTCTTTTTTTGAAAAATTTCTGGGAATGTTTTATTACTGTCATCATTAAAAATCCTGATAATGGAAGTATAAATAAAGCAATTAAAGTCATCATCCAGCTTATTGAAAGCATCATTATAATAACACCAATTATCATAGTGGAAGATATAATTAATTGTGAAATACTTTGATTTAATGTTCTACTTACTGTATCAACATCATTGGTTATTCTTGAAAGTACTTCACCGTGATTTGTCCCGTCAAAGTATTTTAATGGCATTCTGTGTATTTTTTCCATTATTTCTTTTCTTAAATTGTAGCTAACCTTCATTGAAATACCGGACATTATCCAACCCTGAATATATCCAAAAATTGCACTTAAAATATACAATCCACCTAAAATTAATATTATATTGGATATATATGCAAAATCTATTCCTTCTGTTTTTCCCATTATTTTTCCAATTATACCTTCAAATATCTTTGTTGTAGCTTTACCAAGAATTTTAGGACCAACTATTGAAAACGTTGCACTTGCCATTGCAAATACAATAACTGTTATAAATGACCATT
This sequence comes from Marinitoga sp. 1135, assembly GCF_013363245.1. NCBI lineage: Bacteria > Thermotogati > Thermotogota > Thermotogae > Petrotogales > Petrotogaceae > Marinitoga > Marinitoga sp. 1135. Next base: position 46,619 of record NZ_LBEZ01000008.1, read on the forward strand.
TATATACTTTTAAATATTGCATTAATCTCTTCATTGTACCTTTAAAGTCCTTGGCTTTTTCAACAGGTCCTTTCATTCCAGGACCACCGCCCATTGGGCCTCCTCTTCGTGCGCTCATGCCAATTCCTCCTCTGATAGCTGTGAATAGGCTATTTCTCTATATGTTTCACAGCTCTTCATTAATTCATTATGAGTTCCTATTCCAACAATCTTTCCTTCATCTATAACTATAATTTGATCAGCATTTATTATTGTGGAAATTCTCTGGGCAACTATGATTATTGTACTATCCTTGGTGTATTCTCTTAATTTTCTCCTTATTGATAAATCTGTTTTAAAGTCAAGCGCTGAAAAACTATCGTCAAATATAAATATTTCAGGCTTTTTTGCAAGTGCCCTTGCAATGGATAAACGTTGTTTCTGACCGCCAGAAAAGTTTTTACCTGCCTGTGACACATCTGTTTTAAAACCTTCTGGAAGTTTTTCTATAAACTCCAATGCTTCTGCTATATCGGCAACCTTTTTCATTTCTTCATCAGTAAGGTTTTCATTTCCATATTTTATATTGGATTCTATGGTGCCGCTAAATAACGTTGTTTTTTGTGGGACATATCCTATGTGTTCTCGTAATTCTTTTTGTGTAACTTCTTTTACGTTTATTCCATCTATTAATACTTCACCTTTTGTTACATCATATATTCTCGGAATTAAATTTACCAGCGTAGATTTACCGGAACCTGTTGAACCAATTATAGCAGTTGTCTTTCCAGGTTCTGCTTTAAAAGATATCTCCTTTAAAGCATAATCTTCACCACCAGGATATTTAAAGAATACATTTTTGAATTCAACAACTCCTTTAAATGGCTTTTTAAAGTGTTTTGGTTTTTCTGGATCTGTTATTGATGGTTCCATTGCAAGTACTTCTGCTATTCTATTTGCGGATACAGAAGCTCTTGGGAATAATATGAATATCATGGACATCATTATGAATGAAAAGATTATCTGCATTGAATACTGCATAAATGCCATCATATCTCCAACTTGAAGATTGAAATTGTCTATTTGATGTGCTCCTACCCAAACTATAAGTATCATTGTAATATTCATAACAAGCATCATTGCTGGCATCATTACAGCCATTAATCTATTTACAAATAATGAAGTCTTTGTAAGTTCAACATTTGCTTTATCAAATCTCTTTTTCTCATGTTCCTGTGTGTTAAATGCTCTTATAACCATAATACCTGAAAGGTTTTCTCTGGCAATTAAATTTATTTTATCAACTAATTTCTGTATTAATTTGAATTTTGGAAATGCTACGCTGAATATTGATATAATCAATGTAAGTATTCCGGCTACTGCTACACCAATTATCCATGACATGGAAGGACTTTTATCAAGTGCTCTAAATACTCCACCAATACCAAGTATAGGCGCGTAAAACACTATTCTTATTAAAATAACCATTAAATTTTGTATTTGTGTTATATCATTTGTTGTCCTTGTTATTAATGATGCAGTGGAAAACTTGTCAAATTCCTCTCCTGCAAAGTTTTCTACCTTTGAAAATATGGCTTTTCTTAAATCCCTTGCCATTCCTGCTGCCGTTTTAGATGCAAAAAAACCAACTATTACTGCACTTGTTACACTTATCAAAGCTATTAAAAGCATTATGCTTCCTGTTGTTAAAATATAGCTTTTTTGTCTCTGATATAAATCTATTCCAACTTTTTCATATTCATTTTTTATGGCCATTGCCAATGACTGACTTATCATTGAATCCCCTAATTTACTGAATTTTTCATATATATTATCAGCAAAATCTATTCTTTGTTTTTCTGGTAAAAATATAAGTAATTTAAATATATCTACTTTGCTATTTTTATTTATTTTAAGGCCTTCTGTTTCACCTTTTTCTATTGCCTGAACTGCAAAAAAAGCCCTTGAAAATATTTTTTCAAATCCTTCTGTATTTTCATTCTCCTTTAAAATATAAACTGATTCTTTTTCAAGTATTGGATATTCATCTATATAATTTTTTGCCTCTTCACTGCCTGTTTTTATATATTCATAACCATTTAATATGCTTTTTTTCTCATCTTTATTCATAAACAAAAATAATCTTTTCATTTCAGTAGCTCTTATAACTTCCGGTATAGTTTCTGTAATGCCGCTTTTTTGAATACCAACATTAACTATATTTGACATATAATCAGGCAATGAAAGATCGCTTGTAGCCTGAATAAAGAGCAAGCCTATAGATAATATTAATAACACAGTATATGGTTTCATAAATTTCATTAGTTTAATTATTTTCATCATCTCCTTTCAGATTTTTTGTTAAAACATCTTTTAATATTCCAAGCCCGTCTATAACCTTTTTTAATTCAGTTTCTGATACATTTTCCAAAAATTCATTGAGTTTATTATCCATACTTAGATTTAATCCTTTTTTATTTTTTTCAAATTCTTCCGTTAATTCAATATATATAACCCGCCGATCCTTTGAATCCCTCACTCTTTTGACAAAATTTCGTTTTTCCAACCTGTCTATAATACCGGTTACCGTACTATTTGATAATCCAACTTCTTTGCTCAAATCACCTATTTTCATTCTCCCGTTCTTCATTAGTATCCCTAATATCATCCATTGGGAAGATGTTATTTCCATGTTTTCAAATTGTGTAGTCATAGCTTTTCTCAGCAATTCCTTTATTTCTTTGATAAGCTTTATTACCTCTATAGCAGAGCTTCTTTCATCCATTTCATCACCTCACTATTTATAAAAAACAATTTATTTCGTACGCGAAATATTTTTGTACGAAATAATATTAACATTTATATGTTAAATAAAAAGGTTCGATATGTTAACTAAAAATTATAGATAATTTTTGGTATAATAAAATCACAAAGATTATGAAAGGGGAATTAAATTGAAAGCTGTAATTATTGACGGTTATGTTGATGAACCAGCAATTTTAGGTGTTCCGCCATATGTTTCTCCATATGTTAGATATGCAGCTGGAGCATTATATTATCACGAAATTGATGTTGATTATTACACAATTGATCAGGTAAGAGATAAAGATTTATGGCAATCTTTTAATCACTATGAATACTTAATAATAATAGGCGGTGTTACTGTTCCTGGACATTATATGGGCGGAACCCCCATTTCATTAACTGAAATAGACAAACTTTTTTCGAAAAATAGAGAACCTTTAAAGGTTTTAGGTGGCTCTATTGTAAAAGGCTATACATTAAAAGGCGGAAAAGCAGCTATCCCGGTTAATCCTGATAATGTTGACTTTATTGTAAATGGTGATATAGAAAAGTTTTTATATGTTTATCCTGTTTCCGATGATTATAATTTAAACGATAAATCAGATTATGATTTAATCTCGAAAATAGCTCCTTTAGGGGCACAAATTTTAAAACAACATCCAAGATATCCTGACATTATTGCAGAAATGGATCTTTCACGTGGTTGCGAAAGAACTAATGGTTTTTGTTCTTTTTGTACAGAACCTTTAATTAGTGGTAAATATAGGGAAAGGCCTCTTGAAGATTTATTAATTGAAATGAAGGCTATTGCAGATGTTGGTGTTAAAAACTTCAGGTTTGGAAGGGCTGCAAACTTTCTTGCATATGGTTCAAAACTTAATAATGGAAAACCAAATATACCATTATTCCAGGAATTATATAGCGAAGCTGTTAAGTTTGCTGAGATATTGCATACAGATAATGCAAATCCCGCTTATATAATAAAACACAAAAACGATATTAAAAAATTGTTGGAGATTATAGTTAAATACAATACTGCTGGTGATATTCTTTCTTTTGGCGTTGAATCTTTTGATGAAAATGTGGTAAGAAAAAATAGAGTGGATATTTTTCCAGAGGAATCTATTGAAGCCATAAGAATTGTTAACGAAGTGGGCGGAATTAGAGATGAAAACGGTATTCCTAAACTTCTCCCGGGCATTAATCTGTTATTTGGTTTAATTGGTGAGACAAAAGAAACCTTTGAAATAAATAAAAGATATCTTGAACGCATAATGAAAGAAGATTTGCTTGTACGAAGAATCAACGTTCGCCAGGCAATGGCTTTTCCAGGCACTTTACTATTTAAAGAAAAACCGAAACAACATAAAAAGGAATTTAGAAAATTCAAGGAATATATGGAATCATATAATCATGAGATGTTGAAAAAGGTTTTCCCTATGGGTAGTATTTTAAAAAATGTAATTATAGAGGAAATAAGAGGAAAGATTTCATTTGGAAGGCAAATTGGAACTTATCCTATTAAAACAGGTATTATTGGGAACTTCAATATTTTCGAAAAAACTGATGCCATTGTAATAGACCATGGTGCGCGTTCTATTACAGCATTAAAGTATCCTTTTGATATTAATAATGCAAATATAAATGAATTATCTGCAATTCCTGGAATAGGGAAAAAAACTGCAGAAAAAATCGTTCTTTCTAAACCTATTACAGATATTTCAAAATTGGAAATAGATGATACTGCAAAAAGAAAAATTTCATTCTTAATAAAAAACAAATCTGCCATTTGAGGCAGATTTGTTTTTTTATTATGTTCTTTCAAAAAAATCGTCTATTTTTTTTATTTTCAATTCCATTGCAATTGGTCTTCCGTGAGGACAGGTTAAAATGTTGTATTCTATTATTTTAGAAATTAATGTTTCCAAACCCACAGGATCATCACCCGTTTTTACTGCTGCTCTACATGACATAGTTGCTATAACATTATCAAAAATCTTTTTTTCATTTTCTATACCTTCAAGTCTTAACTCATCAAGAATTTCTATAACTGTTTTTTCTGGCTCGTTTATTTTAATGTTAGAAGGCATTCCTTTTATATAGTAATCTTCATTAATTTTTGAAATTTCAAAACCAAGCTTTCTAACCCTTTCAATATTATTTTCCAATATGTCCTTTCTCACAGCATCTAAATTCAATTTTATAGGTATCATCATAAATTGCGTTGTTATATTTCCATTTTCAATAAACTCTTTTTTTAAATCCTCATAAATAACCCTTTCATGTGCTGCATGAAAATCTATAAAATATAAGGCATCCTTAACCTCCAAAAGAATATATCTATTAGCAAGCAATCCTAATATCCTATACTGAGAAAAATCCTTTGTTTCTTCTACATAATTCCTATTTTCTGAAATATTATTTTTTGAGCTATGCTCAATTATGCTTTCTTTTTTTATCCTTTCAGGTGATATTAAATTTTTAATTGGATTAGTTCTTTCATAATTCATATTTAATCCTGGTTTTTCGGTATTTTCCCGTTTTATATTAAATGTCTTATATTCAATTGTTTCTTCTTTTAAAGCGTATTCATTTTTGTTTTCCTTCTCATAATTAATTATATTCTGATTTAAATTTATTTGATTATTTTCAATATCTGAATTTAGGTTATTTTCTTCATGCTTTTCAATAGAAATCTGCATTTTAAATTTTGTTTCATTAAGAAGTGTTTGCCTTACAAGCCGCTTAAATGCATTATATAATATCTTTGATTCTGAAATCTTTACTTCTAATTTTTGAGGATGAACATTGACATCAACTTCAGATGGATCAATCTCAAAAAACACAATTCCATATGGATGTCTTCTTGATTCGAGCATTTCGCCATATCCTGCTTCAAAAACTGCGAACAACTCTCCTGAACGTATATATCTATTATTGACAAAGAATATTTGTGCGCTTCTGTTGTTCCTTGTAACCCTTGGATGTGATATATATCCTTTTATTTTATACCAGTTTTCTTCAAAATTTAATTCAAAAAAATCTTCCTCTTTTGTTTCCGGAAAAACAGTATTTATTTTTTGTATAAGCGGTGTATCTTTCTGTATATTATAAATGTTCTTTTTGTCTTTTATAAACTTAATTCCTACATTTGTGGCAAATATAAATTTTTCTATTATTTCAGTTACCATTCTTCCTTCAACAGCAGAAGATTTTAAAAATTTTCTTCGTGCTGGAAGATTAAAAAAGAGATCTTTTACTTCTATTGTTGTACCATACGGTGCCATTACTTTTTTTACATTAATAGGCTCAGAACCAACAAATTCTACTGCTGTAGCTATTTCATCACTTTTTCTTCTTGAAGTTATTTTCATTCTGGAAACCCTTGATATTGCTGCCAGAGCTTCTCCTCTAAACCCATATGTATGTATTGAATATAAATCTTCAACATCCTTTATTTTGCTTGTGGTATGTGGTTGAACTGCCAATAATATCTCATCTTCCGACATTCCTATTCCATTATCTGAAATTTTTATATATGTTTTTCCTCCATCCTGTATTTCAACAGTAATTTCATCTGCATGTGCATCAATTGAATTTTCAAATAATTCCTTTACAACTGCAAAGGTACCTGTTACTACTTCTCCAGCAGCTATTTTCATTATTACCGATTGTGGCAATTTAATTATTGCCATATTACTCGCCCCTCTTTTGTTTATATATTTCAAACAATAATATTCCAGCACTTACTGAAACATTTAGGGAATCTACATCATTTGCCATTGGAATTGAAATTAATGCATCACATTTTGATTTTACCTTTTCCCTTATTCCACTTCCTTCATTTCCCATAACAAGAGCAACCTTTCCTGTTAAATCGGTTTTATAATATACATTATTACTCATATCTGCACCATAAACCCAATATCCCTGCTTTTTTATTTCCTCAATAAACCTTGATAAATTGGTTACTTTCAATATTGGAATCCTAAAAGCCAATCCCACAGATACTTTTATAACTGTCGGAGTAACTTCAACGGAATTATCCTTTGGAATTACTATTAAATCAGCATCTGCCGCTATTGAAGATCTAATTATTGCTCCAAAATTGTGTGGATCCTGTAATTGATCAAGTATAACTATTGTGGCATCTTCTCTTAATGTTTCAAGTATCTCCTCATCCGCATATCTAAATTCTTTTCCAATATCTATAACAACGCCCTGATGTTTTGATATTCCTGACATTTTCTGCAATACCTTATCAGGCGCAAAAGAATAAGGATACTTGTTTTTTTCTGCAAGATTAATTAAATCGTTTAGTGTTTTATCCACTTTTTTGCTATCAGTAAAAAATATATTCTTAACGGGATACTTTGCTTTTATTATTTCCTTCAATACATTTCTTCCATAAACATACATTTTATTCTCTCTCCTTTAATAATTTTTTTGATTTTTCAAGTATATCGTTTAATCTAATATAATCCTTTTTCAAGAACAGATAGCCTATTACGGTTTCAAAAGCCGTTGCTTTTCTGTATTCAGGATCATTTCCTCTCTTTTTTGCACCCTTTGAATTTAATCCTCTTTTATATATATCAAATTCTTCTTCAGTAAAAACGTCTTTTAATTGATCTACAATTTTTGATTGAGCAGAAGCGCTTATATAATTTTTAGTTTCATTATGCAAACGCCCTGCTTTTTTTCTTCCATTATCTATTATATAATTAATAAAATATAGATTTAAAACAGCATCTCCAATATATGCAAATGTATCAACAGGTACTTCTTTTAAATCTCTAATATTATTTTGAAATAAACTTTCAAGCCCTTCAAACTCTTGCATTATCAGTCTCCTCTCATAATTTTATGCATCTTCATTATATCATAATTTATAATTATATTATTCTATTTAAAAACAGAAATTATGTAAATTTAATATATAATTTATAGAAAATAAATTAAAATAGTTCTTCCAGAAATTCTGGAAGAACTATTTTAAAAATCCCTCAATAATATCATCAATCAAAACTCTTTCATCATCTTCAAAAGAGTAATATCCTAAAGCAACACGCTTATAGCCTAAACCATATTTAAGAGCAAAATCCCTAACCTTTCCTTTTGGATAAGGAGTAATGGGCCATTTAATATCGTATCGAACACAATTTCTTAAAAAACCATCAAATATTCTCATTTCCTCATCACTGAGCTTAAAATAATTAAAAACAAACTCCTTAAAGTTCTTTGTTTTCTTAAAAAGCTCAGTGATGAGTTTTTTCTTGCTAAATAAAATGGTGAAATATTATATTCCGAATCTTCAACATCTTCAGAATTCAATAATCTTCTTTCAGCTTTCTTCAAATCAAAATCACTTATCATAACATTAAAAAAAATACATCTTCTCATAATTAGCAGAGAAGAATTTAATAATCTTATCCTCCCTTGCTAATTCTCTTAACATTGTTGTTGTCGAAATAACTTTATTTGCATAAAATAAACCTTCTAAAATATTGATAAATAGCGAATTTTATTTTTAAAAAAACACTTGCAAGTCGTGTTAGAAAGGATAAAATAAAAAAATAAGGTGAAAGAATGGAATTTGAAATGAACCCCGGAAAAAAATTTATTTTCTAATAATCAGGTCATTTTTTATAAAAATCATAAAATAAATTAATGATTATTGTCCTTTGAATTAAACAAAAAAATAACAATAAAAATATATCAAATGATATAATAATTATGTAAATTTATCGAATTTGTCAAAATAAAAATTAATTGAAATTTTACTGGAATTTTACATTATATATTGACATCTTTTTTTTTTTTCTGCTAAAATTATTGTGAATTAAATAAGTGAAAATAATATCTTTTAATTATACAATAATATAATATAAAAATTATCCATTTATTGGGTTTTATCTTGAATTATTAAGTTATAAAATTCACAATATTATCTCTAGTATTATTAAATAAATCACATAATACCTAAATAAATTTCAAAAATAATTTTGAATTACACTTGTGGATAGTTAGAAATATTATTTAAATATAACTGAGCAAGTTCTATAATCAAAAAATTTTCATTTCTCAGCCGGCTGAATTTTTCTCGTGCCAGATTTTATAAAAATTATAAAATCAATAAACATTGAAAAATACTTATAAAATGTTGTGAAAATCCTGTAAACAAAACATTTATATAATTGACACTATAATTTTTATTAATCTCTTCAAAAATAGAGAGAAAATAAAGTAAAGATTAAATAAAAATATTACAGGAAGTAAAACCGAAAAAAGAAGAAGAAAATAGAAAAAATGGAAAGAAAAATAAGAAAAAATCATGTAAGGAAACAAAAAAATAATAACCTTATTTGTTATTTTACTACTAATGTCAGCTAACATTGTTTTTGCTGGAAATATGATGAATATAAAATAGATTTAACCAATCTTCGTATCCAAATTGAGATTTTTAAGTGAAAAGGTTTGAGGTTAATAGTAAATCGAATGAATTGATATTACATATCTAATAAATTATGTATATCTTTTTATTTATCCCCCGGGCTAAATAATAATTTATTGGAGGAGATATAATGAAAATAGTTAATGATGAAAAAAATGAAAGTTTAAAATGTTTCGTTGTTTGTTCTGGTACATGTATTGTTATTTGCACTTTGGATACTCTTACACCGCTTTTAGATGCGATGGGTGTAGCAACATATGCTAAAGCAGAACAAACATCATTATAAAAGAGGAGTTGATTTCTATGAAAATAATTAATGATAATAACAAAGATGAAGGGTTATTATGTATTATAGGATGTGGAGTAATTTGCAGCATAGGATGCCAAACTGATTCCCCAATAATTCCTGTAATGGATGCAGCTGCGGGAATTTCTGGGAATATTGCTGCTATGGATTAAGATACTAAATTTTAATAATATTTTATATTGCCTGGGGGCTTTTTAAAAAACAATTTGATTATTCATATAATATGAAAACAATATACACGAGAGGTGAAATAATGAAAGGATTTTTTTTTAAAACAAAAAAAGGAAATGAATATTTTTATGATGATATTACAGGAAATGTTATATTTGTAAAGTCAAAAAATGATATTAAAAAATTACAAAGTAATTATCGAAAAAAGTATTTTTATGATAATAAAAAAATTAATGTTAAAAACATTAAAAATTATATCAAAAACAAAGGAAGTAAAGAATTATTTTTTATTGTTACTGAAGATTGTAATCTTAGATGTAAATATTGTGCATATTCTGGAGAATATTCTAACATGAGGACACATAATAATGTATATATGGATTATAATATTGCTAAAAAAGCTATTGATAAATATTTTTCTGATATTTCGAATACACAAAAAATAAACCCATATTTTATTCCAGCTATTGGTTTTTATGGTGGAGAACCTTTAATTAATTTTGATTTGATAAAAAAAACAATAATGTATATAAAAAATAAAAAATACAAATGTCATTTTACTATCACAACAAATGGAACTATATTAAACGATGAAATAATAAAGTTTCTTGCTGAAAATGAAGTTTCTCTTGCTTTTAGTCTTAATGGTTTTAAAGAAGAACATGATAGATTACGAGTATTTTCAAATCAAAATGGAACATTTGAAATTGTGTATAATAATTTATTAAAAATAAAAGAAAAGTATCCTTTCTATTATAAAAAATATTGTTCTATAATTGCCTGTTATGATTATGGAACAGATTTATTTAAAATGAAGGATTTTTTTGACAATAGTAATTTATCAGAAAGACTTATCAGACTTAATATGATAGGAAGTTCTTATACTAATTGGTATAACCAATACTCAAAAGAAAAAAAAGAAAAATTCTTTTCTCAAATGAGAAAACTCAAAAATTTATACTTCCATAAAATTAAAAAAAATGAAAATGATAAATTTTTATCTTTATTATTTGGGTTATCGTATTTTGCGATACTCAATAGAAATATAAATGTAAATTTATATGAAATTAGACCTTCTTTTCTTCCGTTTACAGGAACATGTGTTCCAGGAGAAAAAATAGCAATTTCACCTTCTGGAGATTTACATTGCTGTGAAAAAATTAATTATGATTTCCCTATTGGCAATGTTGAAAACTGGTTGGATTATTCAAAAATAGAAGAAATCGTGAAAAAATACAATAAAAAGTTAAAATCAGAATGTTTAATATGTCCTGTGTCAAGATTATGTCCTCTTTGTTTTGCACTATTAGCTGGAAATGGAGAATTTAAAAAAGATCCACCGGATATTTGTGAAAATGTCAAAGAAGGAATAAAAAAATCTTTCGAAGAGATTTGGAATTTACTGGAGGAAGGAGTTAATATATTTGATTTAATAAAGTTTTCAAAATATAAACAATGTGGGGTGTATATATGAAGAATAAATATTTTAAATTAAACAAAGATTATATTTTAGTTGTCGGAAAAGAAAATAAAGGTTTAATTTACGACTTAAAAGATGGAAATATGATAGAATTAGAGAAAACTTGGACTGACGTTTTAGTACAGCTAGAAAATGGCACTAAAGTTGAAAATGTAAAATCATCCTATACATATGAAGTCATAGAAAAAATCAAAGAAGAAACAATGGGAGAATTTTATGATAATTTTATATATGAAGAGAAAAATCGTAAAGGTACGATTTTACCTCCACAAGGTATGCAGAAATTACCACCTATAATTCAAAAATGCTATATCCAAATACCATCAGATTGTGATTTAAATTGCAAATTTTGTTTTTCCTTGAAAAGTTATCCGTGTTTTGTATGTACCAAAAGTTCAAATATAAATTCTATTGATTCAAAAATATATAAAACATTTCTAAATAAATTGTTAAATTTAAATGTTCATAACATAATATTTTATGGAGGGAATCCTCTTCCTTATATAAATACAGAAGACTTATTAGATATATGTTTAAATAATGAAAAAAGACCAGAAATCTGGATTTTACTTCATTGGATGCATATTAGAGATAATAAAATATTAGAATTAGAAAAAGAAATATACAAAAAAATAAATTTCTATATCATATTTTCTACAAGTGATATCTTTGATAAAGAAAACGAAAAAAATATTTCTTCATTTATGGAAACGTTAAATTATATAAAAAAATATACGAAAAATTTTGAATTAACTTTTGTACAGGATAGTGATGAAATACCCGAATTTGAAATTAAAGATACGCTGGAAATTATAATAAATAAGTATAAAACAAAAATATATATTTCAGAACTTTTAGATGAAAATAATAAGAGTTTTATGAATCATTCATTTATGAGAATAACTCCCGAAATTTTCTGGAATAATAATTATTATCATCCGTGTTTGAATGGAACCATAACCTTGAATGCAGAAGGAAAAATATTGCCCTGCCCATCAATGGAAAATGAAATAATTGGAGATATTACAGAAAATGAAAATATTCTTAAAGAAATATTTTTAGAAAACAAAATAGATAAATATTGGGAATTACATCTTGGAAAAATAGATAAATGTAAAGAATGTATATATAGATTTGGTTGTTTTGAATGTAGAGCAATAGAAACAAAAATAACTAAAAAATTAAATGGAAAAATATTATGTAAAGAAGGTGATTAAATGGAGTTAAGTGTATTTCTTATCATTATTACTGCTGTGATAATATATTATATTTTCAGAATAAAAATGGAATATGAAGAAGGGACACTGAAATATTATTTAAAAAGTCAGTTGAAACATTTTATAGTTATTATAATTATATTAACATTATTCTGGATAATACTAAAATAAGAGGAGAGGATATATATGGAAATAATAAAATTCAAAGGAGTAAAGAAGAGATATTATAGCGGGACAGAGGCATTAAAAGACATACATTTTTCAGTAAAAAGAGGAGAAATAATAGGTATAATAGGTCCCAATGGCGCCGGGAAAACCACATTAATAAAATTAATACTTGGATTATTAAAACCGACAGAAGGCGAAATAGAAATCTTTGGAAAAAACATAAAAAACATAAAAAAATTAGAAAGGAATAAAATAGGTATGGTGCTTGATACACCGGGATTATATGATGATTTAACAATAGAAGAGAACATAAAATTCTGGCAAAAAGTATATAAGAAGAACAATAATGAAATTTGGAATTTAATTGATAGATGGAAATTAACAGAAAAGAAAAAAACATTGATAAAAAATCTTTCGGCAGGAATGAGGCAAAAGGTTGCAATATTAAATTCATTATCGCATGATCCTGAATTAGTAATAATGGATGAACCCACATCAAACCTTGATCCTGAAGCCAGGAGAGATATAGTGGATTTTTTGAAAGGTTTTAAAGGAACTGATAAATCATTGATAATAACATCACATGATTTATTTGATATAGAAAGGATCTGTACGAGAATAATATTTCTCAGGAAAGGGAAAGTAATAGTTGATGGAACATTAAAAGAAATGAAAAAAGCATTAAAAATAGAAGATAAAGTAAAAATTATAGTTAGTCAAAAAATACCTGAAAGAATAATAAGAGAAAACAACATAAATCTATCTGATGAAAAAACAACAATTATACCAGAAGAAAAGCTTGATAAAATATTGGAAATATTCAGAAAAGAAGGAATTGATGTAAAAAGAATAGAAGACGAAAAAACAACACTTGAAGACATGTATATCTCAATTGTCAGGGAGGATGAAGAAAATGTGGGCTATAATTGAAAAAGAATTAAAAACATTTTTTCGTAAAAAGAAAGAAAGAAATTTATTTTTTATAGCAATGATAATATGGGCAGTAACAATACATTCAGGAAAAAAACATATATACAATCCATATTTTACTGTATGTGTATTAGTTTCTTTTTTTATTCCATATATATTTGGATGGATAGCTTTTAATGAGGAAAAAAAGAATAAGAATCTTTTATATTTATTATCTTCCCCACTTGATATAAAAGAGGTGTTTGCAGGTAAAATCATAGCTTTATTTATATTTACAATAGGTATAGAAATTTTACTTATAGCAATAGGGATGATAATAAATCCATTTGCTGCAGGGATATATCCAACAGTTTCTGATTTAATTACATTAATTCTTACAATACCTGTAGGAATGACAGTAATAAGTGCCATTATGGGAATTAGTCTTATGATTCTGGATAATCCATTTATAATAAGAATAGTACTATTTTTATTAATTTATTTTTTTGCTTTTAAAGGCGAAAAAATAAAAGAAGTACTTATAATGTCTGAATGGTATTACATACTATTGGGAATATTACTAATAATAGGAATAATATACTTAACACCACTTATTCTTAACAAAGAAAAAATTTAGAAATGAATTTGATAATCAGGAGGAAAGAAATGGAAAACATAAAATTTCTCTATAAATACACAAAAGGACATAGAGGAAGATTGACGATATCGATGATAATGATGATAATATTATCGTATGTATCAATAATGCCAGCAAAATACTACAAAGAAGCGATGGATAATGGGATACTGACAGGTGATTATGAATATTTAAAAAAGGTTTGTATGACATTAATAGTGATATACGTATTAAAAAGTATATTGAATTATATAACCTCAAAAATATTTATAATCAGCAGTCAGAGTATAATATTTGAAATAAAAAAGGATCTATTAAAAAGGGTATTAAAATTACCAATGACTTTTTTTGAAGGAAAAGAAACGGGATATATAATGGCAAGAGTTGGAGAAACTGATAAATTACAGATATTATTTTCACAACAAACATTTAAAATATTGATAAGTATAATAGAATTTATAATAGTGTTATATATATTGATGAAATATAATATAAAACTGACATTAATCGCGCTGGCAATAATGCCGTTATATTATATAGTAACAAGTAAATTTATGGGAAATATATCAAAAATTTCAATGGAATTGATGGAAAAAGGCGCAAAAATGAGTGGGAAATTAGAGGAAAGTATAAGTGGAATAGAAGAAGTTAAAAATTTAAATATAGAAGAGAAAGAAACCAAAAAGAATATAGATTATAACAAAGAATTTGTAAAAACAGCGATAAAACAGGGAATATTATACTCAATAGGAATGGAATTGTTAACATTAATAAGTGCAATAGCAGGTGTAATAGTACTATTATATGCTGGAAAAGACATAATTTTTTCAGGATTTACAATAGGAGGATATATAGCCTTTGCAAACTATATAGGAAAATTATATGCACCTGTAATACAGCTAGGAACAACAACATTAACAATACAGCCGGCAGTGAATTCATTAAAAAGAGTAAAGGAAATAATGGAGGAATTAACAGAAGAAGAAAAAAATATAAATGGTGAAGAATTGACAGAAGAGATAAAAAAAATAAAGATGGAAGATATAGAATTTTCATATGATGGAAAAACAAAAGTATTGAAAGGTATAAATCTGGAAGTAAAAAAAGGGGAAAAAATAATAATAAAAGGACCAAATGGGTCAGGAAAAACAACATTGATGAAATTGCTATTGGGGATATATGATGGATATAAAGGAAGAATAATAATAAATGAAAAAAATCAAAAAGAAATAGATATAAAATCATTGAGAGAAAGGTTTGGAATAGTATCGCAGAAAATATTCCTATTTAACGATACAATAAAGAATAACATAATGTATTCATCAAAAGAGATAAAAGAAGAAAAATACAAAGAAATATTGAAGAAAAGCAATTTGGAAAAATTAATAGAAAAATTTCCATTGAAGGATAATCATATGATAACAAATAATGGGCAAAATTTATCAGGAGGACAGAAACAATTAATTGCAATAGCTCGAGCACTGGCAAAAGGAGCAGATATATTCATATTCGATGAAGCAACAGTGCATATAGATAAAGAAACAAAAGAAACAATAAAAAGGATAATAAAAGAGGAATTAAAAGATAAAATATGTTTTATAATAACTCACGAAGATAGTTTTGATGAGATAGGAGATAAAATAATAAAATTAAAAAACATTGAAGAAGTTTCTATGTTTGAATAAGTAAAGAAAATTGCTGGAATTAATCAAATGAGGCGAAAGCCTCATTTTATTTTGATATGGTATAATTGAAGAATAGGAGGTGGAACGATGAGAACATTTTGTACGTCAGGACCAGTTGATAAGAAAACATGCTATTATGTGGAAAGACCGGATATAATGGAAGAAGCGCTTAATCATATAGAAAACTGGAGATATTTTACAGTGTCTGCACCGAGACAGAGCGGGAAAACCACATTATTAAGAGATATTGTAGAAAAAATAAAAGATGAGTATTTAACAATATTTATTTCATTTGAAAGTTATGGAGAAAAAGATAAAGAAGATTTTCTTGAAACATTAGTGATGGATATAATTGATGATATTGAATATAGATATAATGAAAAAATAGAATTACAAATCCCCAAAAATATAGATAATATAAGAATATTACTAAAAGAATTATATAAAAAATTTGGAAGAGAGATAATTTTAATGATAGATGAATTTGAAAGATTAAATGAGGAGATAATAAATGAATTTTTACATGTAATAAGAAGTGTATATCATAAAAAGGAAATATATAAACTCAGAAGTGTAATATTAATCAGTGTAAGCTATTTAAGCGGAGTATTAGAAGACAACGCCAGTCCATTTAATATAGCAGAACATATGGAAGTACCATACTTTACAAAAGAACAGGTATATGACTTACTTTCACAACATGAAAAGGAAACAGGACAATTATTCGATGAAAAAGTAAAAGAATTAATATGGCACAACGCAGCAGGGCAACCT
The DNA here is from genome assembly GCF_013363245.1 of Marinitoga sp. 1135. Classification (NCBI taxonomy): domain Bacteria; kingdom Thermotogati; phylum Thermotogota; class Thermotogae; order Petrotogales; family Petrotogaceae; genus Marinitoga; species Marinitoga sp. 1135. Next base: position 63,205 of record NZ_LBEZ01000008.1, read on the forward strand.
GGACTAACCAATGGTCTTGCATATGATTTAGTGGTAAAAAAAGCAAAAGGAGAAAAGATAATAACAGAAAAGCATTTTGAAAAAACATTATATGACTATATAAAAAAATACATAGACAAAAATATGGAAAATATAATATCAAAAGCACACGAAGAAAAAGAAATAGTAATGCAGATACTATTTGAACCAGAAAGCGTTGAATTTGATATAAGTGATGAAAGAATAAAATTTCTGTATTTACATGGAGTAATAGATGATTGTGAAGGAAAATGTTGTGTAAAAGTACCGTTATACTACAAAAAATTATATAATCATTTCAAACCAAAAATAAATGGAGAAAGAAAAAAAATATTAGAATATGAAGATAACCTGAAAAAATATATAGATAAAGACGGAAACTTAAAACTCAATGAGTTATTCAAAAGATATATAGAATATATAAAAAGTAGAGGAGCTGTAATGTTCAAAGGCAGAAATTATTATGAAGGAGTATATCAATACAATTTGGATCAATTTTTAAGTACATACATGGGATTGCTTGATGGGAAAGTATATCCAGAAACACAAATAGGTGGAGGAAGAATAGATTTAATGGTAATGTATAAAGAAAAAGAATATCTAATAGAAGTAAAGGCAAATATAATAAAATACGAATATGAAATAGCAAAAAAACAATTAGTAGAATATTTAAAAAGAAGTGGTTTAAAAGAAGGCTGGCTTGTGATATATTCAGAAGCAATAGAGGATTTCAAACATGAAATAGAAGAAATAGAAGGAGTAAAAATCAATGTATGGTTTATAAAAACGAATTTTGAAAGTCCATCGAAAGTTAATTAAAATAACCCTTCCAGAATTTCTGGAAGGGTTATTTTAATTGATATTCGAAATATAATTTTACCTGGCAATTTTATAAAGACCATAATAAGTCAAAATATAGATATTGTCATTGATAATATTGAAATCAAGAGCACCGTCATTTAATTCAAGAAGATCCTCTATTTTGTTATTATTAATATCAAAAGTTAGTAGTTTTCCATTATATTTATTTTGAGAAAGAATGTAAATCTTATCATTTCTTATCTTCATTTTGTATTGATAAGCGGAATAATTTAAATTAATTGTCTTTTTTAATTTTCCATTTATGTTGAGAATAATTAAATCATTATAACTTGTAGTGAAAAATATTTCTTTATTATACACAATAATATTTGAATTTATATATGGCTTGAAATCTTTAAAGTTATTATAAACATCGAAAATATTGAATATGAAATTGGTATGATTGTTTCCAAGTTTTTTTGAATACAGTTTTTCATCAATAGCAAATATAACATTATTTTCATAGAAAGCAGGGAATCCGAAACTTAAATGTTCGTTTTTTATACTGGCACTTTCCATTAATTCATGAGAAAGTGCATTATTTTTATAAATAGCTTTATGAATTCCGAAATTATCTTTAATTGCCAAATATAAATTATCATCTATAATTTTAGAGGAAGTATTATACGGCAATTTGGATAAGAAATTAGGAGATAAAATATTTAATATTATTTGTTTGTTTTCCAATTTTACAGAATATATTAAATTATTCATAAGCATTAATAGAGTGCCATTATTTAATTTTGAAAACAAAATAGGTGGAGTTTTTAAGTTAAATTTTTTCATAGTATAAAGCGTTCCATCAGCATTGAGAAATATTAATTTGTTATCCATTGTTGTAAATGCAATTTTGTTGTTTACAGGATATATCTGTAAAATTTGGTTCGTGGAATTATAAATCCATTCAATCTCGCTTTTCATGTTGATTTTTATAATTTCATTTTGAAGATTTCCAAGATATATATTATTAAAATCATCTACTATTATATTATGAAAGTTAGAAAATTTATCAAATTTATATATGTAGCCTTTTGCCAATAATACCTGAAAAGTTAGAACTATCAAAATAATAACAAAAAAAGTTTTTTTCATTTTTCCACTCCTTTCATTAATTTAAATTAAAGATGAAACTATATTTATTATAATAAAAAATATTAAAAAAAGTCAATGGTTCTTAAAAAAATCCATTTATTTTGAAATATTGGAAAAATGCTATTATTAATGTTATTTGAATTTTTTTTATAATTATGTTATATTTAAGTTGGTTGGTTGCATCAAGCAACTAACTAAAAATAAAACAACTAAAAAAGAATTGAAATTCGATTAGAAAATTATAAAATACATGGAGTGATTTAGATGATAAGAATTACCGATTCATTAATAAAAACATTGAATTTTATATGGAAAAAGGAAAAGACATATTTAATGGAAATTTCAAAAGAAACAGGTTTGGAAAAATCCACAGTTTCTCGTTCTTTGAATAAATTAAAAGATTTGAATTTAATAAAAAAGGTTGATGAATTATCTTCTACACCTCAAGGAGGAAGAAAAACAACTGTATTTCAATTTGCTTATTCAATAGGGCATATCCTTGGAATATCTGTTGAACAGGATGGTATTGAAGTTGCTTTGACTGATCTTGCAGGAAAGGTTATTTCTTCAAAAAGGATAAGCGTAATGATTAATGAAGAAAATATCATTTCTCAATTAAATAACGTTATTGAAAGTTACAGCGAACTGGATATATATGGCATTGGAATATCTCTTCCGGGTATTATTGATTCTAAAAATGGAAAGATTATATATTCCAAGGCTTTGAATATTAGAAACTTTAATCTTGTTTCAAAGATTGAGAGAAAGGATAATATCCCTGTTTATATTGAAAATGACAGTAATTGTGGGGCCTTATACTTTAATTTATGTAACAGGGAAAAATCGAAAAACATTTTATATTTTCATATTTCAATTCCATATTATGTTAACGACGGAACCGGTATAGGTGTTGGAATAATCATTAAAAACAGATTATATCATGGAAGTAATAATTATGCCGGTGAAGTTGAAATAAAAAAGGCCATGATTAATGATGAAAAGAGAATATCTTTTGAAGAGTTAAGAAACTATCCAATTGAAAAATTATTGGATAATTCCAGAGAATTTCTTGATTATTATTCAGAAAAGATTTCCAATTTTATCAGTGTATTTGATCCAGATACTGTATTAATAGGTGGAAATATCGTTTTGCTTGATAATGAATTTCTTGATGTGTTTATAAGTCAAATAAAAGAAAAAGTATTTATGTTTGAAAATAGAAATATTTATCTTAATCATACATCTTCTAAAGACTTTTTAACTTCGCGTGGAGCGGCTTCTTTGATATTACACAAGATGTTTTCCACTAAAAATGGTGCAGAAAAGTTCCTTGAAATATACTATAACATGAAAAAGAGGCGATAGGAATGAATTATGGGAAATTGTTCTTTTTAGGTTTTCCAGATGGATTGGATGACGAAGCAATTGAGATTATAAAAGAATATAAACCTGCCGGAGTAATATTGTATCCAGGAAATATGAGAAGTATAGAAGAATTGCAGATTTCCATGGACAAATTATATTCACTTGATTTTCCGTTATTAATTACCTCCGACCATGAAGGCGGCCAGCTTGAGACAGTTCCGGGAATACTTTCTTCCCCTGGAAATTATTCTATTGGAAAGGTTAACGCCCCGGAATATGCATATGAGTATGGAAAATATTCCGGGGATAAATTAAAAGAATATGGTTTTAATATGGTTTTTTCTCCAGTTTTAGATGTTTTGCACAGAGATTCAAGTGCGGTTACTGGCTTTAGAATTTTTTCCGATGATCCGAGAAAGGTTGCAGAATTTGGTAAAGAATATATCAGGGGATTGTTAGATTCAGGTATTTTACCAACAGCAAAGCATTTTCCCGGTCATGGAAAGGCCATTCAGGATTCACATGAAGAAACTCCTGTAATCGATGATTTTTCATTTGAAGATGAAGATATTTTTCCATTTGAAGAAGCAATAAATACTGGAATTGAAATGATTATGACAGCCCATATTATCTATAAATCCCTGGACAAAGAGCTGGCTACAGTTTCAAAAAAAATATTAACGGATTTATTGCGTGAAAAGCTTAAATATAATGGTCTTGTAATTAGCGATGCCATTGAAATGAAAGCGTATTATAATAATTATTTTCCTGAAAAAGGTGTAAAGATGTTCTTTAATAATGGCGGAGATATCTTATTAATAGCAGAAGCAAGGGAAAACTTTAAACCTATATATAATGCCTTTATAAATGCAGTTGAGAATGGAGAAATTGATAAAAAACTTCTTAAAAACAAAATAGAAAAGATTGAGAAATTGCAAAAAAAGTATTATACATCGGAGTATAAGGGAAGTTTTTTGAATAAAATAGCAAGAAAGGCATTAAAGGTAAGTTTAAACGAGAAGTTTGAGTTAAAAAATCCTGCGATTTTTATTCCAAAACCAAAAAATCTCAGTCAGGCAGATACAACGGCAAATGACTTAAAGATTCTTGAAGAACTGGTAAAATTTGAATTTAAAGATGCAAATGTATATTCATATGATCCTGTTACAGGTGAAACGGAAGAAGAAAAATTTGAAGGTAATATTGCAATTTCTTTTGTGCTTGATTCATTTAGATTTTCAGAACAATTGCGATTGCAAAAAGGATTGAAGAGACAATTTAAAAAGGTTATTTATGTAATTATCAGAAATGATCAGGATGAAGAATTATATGAAAGCGATAATCATATAGTTACCTATTCAACGAAATTAATATCCATTTATCAGGCAATACGCGTAATTAAGGAACATCAAATATAAAATCACCAAATTTAAAGGGGAGGTATTTGTATGAAAAAGTTGTTTTTGGTATTGGTATTGAGTTTATTGGTAGTTTTCTCATTTGGTAAAACCAAGATAACATTCTGGGGGTTTATGCTTGATGATGAATCATCAGCAAAGATTCTTGGTCAATTTATGAAGGAAAATCCTGATATTGAAGTGGAGTATGTACAGTTATCATGGTCAAACGGTTTTGATAAAATTGTTACAGCTATTGCAGCAAATAATGCACCAGATGTTGTTGAACTTGGAAACACATGGGTTGCAAACTTTGCAAGTCAAAAAACTATTATGAATATGGACGATTATGCAGCAAAAGAAAAGGATCATTATTTTGGCTGGACTTCAGTTGAATATGATGGCCATTATTGGGCAATGCCATGGTTATTGGGAACAAGAGCTTTATTCTTTAATTTAGACTTATTTGAAAGAGCAGGACTTGATCCAAATAATCCACCAGAAACATGGGAAGAATTATATGTTGCAGCACAGAAAATCGATGCTTTAGGTGATGATATTTATGGATTTGGTATGCCAGCTGGTGAAAATTTCAGTCCATGGCAGCAATGGTTCTTACCAGCAGTATGGGGAAATGAAGCATCAATTCTCTCAAAGGATATGAAAAAATCATTATTATATTCAACAAAGGTTATAGAAACTGCAAAATTCTATAAAGCATTATCAAAATATTCATTAAAGACAAAACAGGCAGATTTAGCAAAAGCATTTGGAGAAGGAAAATTAGGTATGTATGTAAGTGGAGCATGGGATATTTCAGGAATTGAAAACAATTATCCAAATATATTATTTGATGTAACATTAATACCAAAACCAAACAAATGGAGCGGTTATCATGCATCATTTGCCGGAGCAGAAGTATTGGCAATTACAGAACAGTCAAAGCATAAAGAAGCAGCTATGAAATTAGTAAAATACTTATTAAAGTCAGACGTTGCAATGCAGATTACAAAATTAGTACCTTCAGTATTCCCTTCAGTAGTTGGAGCAGATAAGGATCCATGGTTTGAAGACCATCCAATGCATCAGGTATTCTATGAACAAAACAAATATGCAAGACCAGCACCTTCACATCCACAATGGTTCAAGATTCAGCAATATTTAACAGAAGCTATAGAAAAAATGATTTTAGAAGATCAGGATGTAGAAAGCACATTAAGATATTATAACCTCAAGATACAGCAAGTATTGAATCATTAAGAAAATTGCCTGCGTAGAGCCACCTACGCAGGCCTTTTAAGGAGTTGAAAAAATGAAAAAGAAAACACGATATAATTTAGAAACTCTTATATTGCTTTCGCCATTTTTAATAATATTTATGGTTTTTGGAATATTTCCAATAGGATATTCCTTTTTTATGAGTTTTACCAATTATACAGGATTAAATCCACATTTTGATTTTGTTGGATTTTCAAATTATACACGTGCATTTAGCGATGATGTCTTTTTAAAGGCTTTAAAAAACACGTTTATATTTGTAATTGGAACTATTCCATTTACCACAACATTTTCTCTTATACTTGCTGTATTAATCAACAGTAAGTCATTGCCTTTAAAAGATTTATTTAAGGCTGGATTTTTTCTGCCTTCAGTAATATCCATGGTTGTTATATCAACAATATGGATATATCTATACAGCGCAAATGGATTTTTCAATCAAATGTTGCCGTTAATAGGAATAAAACCTCTTGGGACAAGCTGGCTTGCATCTACAAAAACAGCATTGCTCGCAATAATGATTATGGATATATGGGCAGCTATAGGTTATTATACCATATTATTCCTTGCAGGATTGCAAAGTATTCCTGGGGAGGTTTATGAAGCAGCATCAATAGACGGTGCTTCAAAAATACAGACATTTTTTTCTATAACATTACCTTTATTAAAACCAACTATGTTTTTCATTATATCCTTGAATACAATTAGATCATTTCAGATATTTGCAGAAATCTTCACCATGACAGGTGGAGGACCATCAAATGCCACACAGACAGTGGTACATTATCTCTATCAAACTTCGTTTAGGCAATTTGATATGGGTTATGCTTCTGCAATAGCATATATCTTAATGACGATAATTCTTATATTCACCATTATACAGAAGCGCCTGCTTAGGAGTGATATATAATGAAGAGATTTACATTTCTTTTGATTATGTTTGTTTTACTTGGAATCTCCCTATTTCCATTATTAACAATGTTTTTTACTGCAATAATTCCGCAGGGAAATTTAACACATGTGATTACTGAGAAATATCTTAATGATTTTGAGATTAAGTATATTCGTTATGTAAAAAGAAAAGTAAAAACATATAATGGCGCTAAAATAGGATTAGTAAAGGATTCTCCAGAAAGCACACAGAGTTTAAAGGTTTTAATCACAGGTGAAAACCAAAAAATAGCTCTTCTTACAAATGATATGGATTTAAGAGTTATGAAAACACTGGATTTTTATATAAAATCAGATAATGTAAAAGCTTTTGATATGCAGTTTTATGATATTGATGGCAATTATTCTGATATTAAGGTTGAAATTAATAATGATTCAAATAAATGGCAGAAAGTTTCAATTAGTTCAAAAAATATTAGCAAAAATGGTGTAAACTTGAAACACATAACCAAAATAGCATTTTTATTTAACACTAAAAATGCCACTGTTTATCTTGATGATTTTAAGATAAAATATAAATTCCCAACGATGCTAAATTTTGTAAACGTCTGGAAAGAAAATATGTTTGGGCGATATATGTTTAATAGTTTTATAATAGCTATTTTTGCAGTTGTTGGAAATATAATATTCTCTACAATGGTGGCATATGCATTTGCTCGAAGAGAATTTTTTGGAAAAAATGTGTTATTTTTAATAGTATTGGCAACTATGATGATTCCCCCTCAGGTTACCATAATACCAATATTTATCCTTATGAAAAACTTTGGATGGATTGATACCTATTATTCCCTAATCGTCCCGTTTCTTGTAACCCCATTTGGAATATTCTTATTAAAACAGTACATAGAACAACTGCCTATAGAGCTTGAACAGGCAGCATATGTGGATGGCGCAAATACCTTTCAGGTATTGTTCCATGTAATATTCCCATTGTCAAAACCAGCGCTTGCGGTTATGGGAATAAATACCTTTATCAGTTCATGGAATATGCTGTTTTATCCATTGGTAATGACTACTTCAAAGGAAATGAGAACTGTTCAGGTTGGTCTTGCATTATTCCAGAAGTTCAATCAGGTTGAATGGCCAACATTAATGGCAGCATCATCGATTATAGGAATACCGGTTATAATTGCATTTTTGATTTTCCAGAAACACATTATAGCCGGAATAACACAAGGGGCGGTGAAAGGATGAAAGGTGAAAAAACTTTAAGGGAAATAGAAAGAATACCGGAATTATTAAAACATACAAAGGAATTTGATTTTTCATTTGAAAAAGATAAAAAATATACCTTTGTAGGATGCGGTTCTTCATATAATCTTGGATACATTACAACAGAAATGCTAAGAAAAAATGGATATAATGCCGAAATAATTTCAGGTGGAAATGTAATAGTATTTGATAAGGTTCCAGAAAGCGATGTTGCAATATTCCTATCAAGAACAGGAGAATCAACAGAAACAGTGAAGGCTGTAGAGCATTTTAAAAAAAGAAAGATAAAGACCATAGGTATTACATGTGAAAAGAATTCAACACTTACAAAGGTATGTGATGAAAGTTTTGTTTTTGATTTTGCCAATGAAGAAAGCGTGGTAATGACAGGTTCTTTTGTGTTTATATTAAACTTTTTATTAAATGGTATAGAAAAGCATGAGCTTTCAAATGAATCAATTGAAGTGGTAAAGAATGTGGAAAGCATAATAGACAAAATAGACTTAAAAAAATTCAGCCATTTTGTATTTTTAGGTTTTGAAGAACAATATGGAATTTCTAAAGAAGGCGCTTTAAAGATTCAAGAAATGGCTATACAAAATGTGGAATTTCATGAGCCATTGGAATATAGACATGGACCAAAATCATTGGTTACGGATAAAACGCTTGTTATAATAAATTCAAAGGATACAAAAGAAGAAAGAATACTTGCAGAAGAATTAAGGGTAATGGAAGCCGAAGTGATTTTTGTAGGAGAAAATGGTGATTTAAAGATACCATATAAGAATGGATTTGAAAGTCCCCTCAAAATGATACTTCCACAGTATCTTGGATACAAAAAAGCTTTAGCAGAAGGTCATAACCCAGATAAACCAAGAAATCTCAGCAAATCTGTTATTTTAGAATAAAAATGCCCGGAGAAAACCTCCGGGTATTTTTATTATATTGCCCATTTTCCATTTTTCATAATTAATTCTTCTTTTCCGTCTTTTATTCCATAAACATCTAATTCTTCATTTCCAATCATAAAGTCAACATGTGTAATGCTGGTATTTAAACCATGTTCTTTTAATTCTTCCTCAGACATTTTTGTTCCATCTTTAATACATATTGGATAAGCCTTTCCAAATGCAAAGTGTGAAGCGGCATTTTCATCAAAAAGTGTATTATAGAAAATGGTATTGAGTTGATAAATTGGTGAATCTACAGGGACAAGAGCCACTTCGCCAAGGTAGCTTGCGCCTTCATCAAGTGAAATTGCCTGTTTTAATACGTCTTCACCTTTTTCAGCAGTTACCTTTACGATTTTTCCGTCCTTAAATTCCATTGTAAACCCATCTATAATATTTCCGCCATAAACTAAAGGTTTGCTGTTTCTAACATATCCATTTATCTTATCTTTATGTGGAGCACTAAAAACCTCTTCCGTTGGAATGTTTGGTAAAAATACAGTTCCATCTACATTTTTTTGTGTTCCTGCAACCCAAATATGATTTTCCGGCATTCCAACCATTAAATCTGTTCCTGGACCTTTGTATCTTAAATATTCATACTGTCTATTATTTAAAAATTCTGTTCTTTTATTAAGGTTTTCTATGTGTTTATTCCATAATTCCACAGGATCATCATTTTCATTAACCCTTATAGTTTTTAATATAGCATCCCATAAATCTTCAACGGGATTTGTGGATTCAGGGAAAACCTTTTTAGCCCATTTTTCATTAGGAACTGCCACAACAGACCAACTTACCTTTCCTGACATAATTTCTTTTGATACCTCTTTCATTGCCATTTGATTTGCTTTGGAGAATTTTCCTATAATTTCTGGAGGTATTTCTTTAAAAAGATCTGGATCTGAGCTAATTACACTGAGGAAAGCCCCTTTTTCGTCACAGAAAAATTTTGCTGCTTCAACTTCCCAACTGTGAACCTCCTCAATAATTTCTTCAGGTGCATTTTTTAATTTTAAAAAGGTTATATATTCATCACTATATCTAACATATACCTCTTTTGCCCCGGCTTCATAAGCCTTTTCAGCGATTAATCTTGAAAATTCAACAGCGTCTACAGAGGTTCTTAACAATAATCTCTGTCCTTTTTGAATATTTACGCCAACCTTCACAGCAAGTTCAGCATATTTTTCCAATAATTTTCTATCCATAATACACCTCTTTCTTTATAATATGAAATTACTTTTATTATAACATATAACTTCTGCCATCAATATAATCAGAATAAGTGGAAAAATGCACAATATTAAACTTTTATTGTTTTTTATTACTTCTCAATGCAAATAAATGAATATAATCACAATAGTATTTTTTTTAATAAAGTGCTAATATTGAATTAAGGGGGTGAAAAAACATGGAAAAATTCTATGAAAAACCGCTTCTTGATGAGTTGCATGAAATTCAAAACACATATGGGTATATTCCAGAAGAACAGATTATCAGAATTGCAAAAAAAAGAGGTATGCCAAAATCTGAATTATATGGTGTAATAACTTTTTATTCAATGTTTCACACTAAACCACGTGGTCGTTATATAATTCGTGTATGTAATAGTCTATCCTGCCATTTAAATAACAGTAAAAATGTAGTTGAAATGATTAAAGAATATTTAGGGATTGACTCGGGAGAAACAACAAAAGATAGAAAATTTACACTTGAAATTGTTGAATGCTTGGGACATTGTGGTGAGGGACCTGTAATGATGATAAACAACAAAATATATACCAAAGTTACACCACAGCAGGCAGTTTCATTATTAAAAGACTGTATATAAAGGTGGTGAGAATATATGATAGAAGAAAAGATTTTTTTAAAAACTGACTTGAAAAAAACACCAGAAGAATATGAATACTTAGGGTTGAAAAACTCTTTGAAATTAATGCCAGAAGAAATTGTGAAAAAAATAACCGAATCTGGGTTGCGTGGAAGAGGTGGAGCAGGATTTCCAACAGGAAGAAAATGGCAATACGCCCTTGCTCAGGAAGATGATGTGAAATTTTTAATTTGTAATGCTGATGAGGGAGAACCAGGTACATTTAAAGACAGATTTTTATTGGAAAATATGCCATTTAAGGTACTTGAGGGAATCATTATAGCTGCTTATGCTGTAAAAGCAAATTACGGATATATTTATATTAGAGGTGAGTATTCAAAGGCTATAGAAATATTTGAAAAAACTATTAAAGATGCATATCATAGTGGGTTATTAGGAAAAGATATTTTGGGAAGCGGATTTGACTTTGAATTGAAACTGGTAAAGGGTGCAGGTGCATATGTTTGTGGTGACGAAACATCATTAATAAATTCAATAGAGGGTAAAAGAGGATTTTCAAGAATTAAACCTCCATATCCAGTTCAAGAAGGGTTATTTGGAAAACCAACTGTGGTAAATAATGTTGAAACATTAGCAACAGTTGCGGAGATTATGAAATATGAAGATAATGTATATGCCAGATTAGGAACTGAAAAAAGTAGAGGAACAAAGCTTATATCAATAAATGGAGATGTTAAAGTTCCAGATGTGTATGAAATTGAATTTGGTAGTTGTACAATAAGGGAAATAGTGGAATTAGCAGGAGGACCTATTGAAGAATTAAACTTTGTAGTTCCAGGAGGTATAGCTACTTCAATATTAAAGGATAATGAGATTAATGTTAGATATACATATGAAGATCTCGAAGCAGCTGGAAGTTCTATTGGCTCTGGTGGAATGATAGTAGTATCTAAAAATCATGATTTAATTGAAATATTGCTGAATGTATCGGAATTTTTTGTAAAAGAGACATGTGGAACTTGTTTCCCTTGCCGTGAAGGAAATAGGAATATCAAAGAGATATTATTGAAATTAAAAAGAAATGGCTATAATGATGAATATAAAAAGATAATAGGAGAATTGAAAGAATCTATTATGCTCGCTGCGAGATGTGGATTTGGACAATCCTCAGTTAATTTTATCTATTCTGTTCTTGATAAATTTTTTAAAGAAGAGGTGATTTAAATGAGAATCACTATAAATAATAGAGAATATGATATGCCAGAAGGAAGTACTATTCTTGAAGCTGTAAAAAAAGCAAATATAAAAATACCAACATTGTGCTATATAGAAGGTATGGAGCCATATGGCGGATGTAGATTGTGCGTTGTTGAGGTTGAGGGTTCAAAAACATTAGTTCCATCATGTGCCGTGAAGATTTCTGAAGGGATGAAGATAAAAACACATTCTGAAAAGGTAAGAAGAGTTAGAAGAACGATAATGCAGTTGATAATAGCTTCTCATGGTATTAGTTGTGAATTGAATTGTTTGACATGTTCAAAAGCTACATCATGTGAATTAAAGGAAATTGCTGAAGAAATAGGAGTTACAAAGGTTAATATTCCACCAGTTGAGAAAAACCTTGTTTCTGATTATTCCAGTTATGCAATTGTTAGAGAACCCACAAAATGTATAGTTTGCGGAAGATGTATAAGAGCTTGCTCTAATATACAAAGTGTTAATATTTTCACATTCGCTGATAGAGGTCCAAATACAATAGTAACTACATTTATGGATGAAGGTATGGGAAATGTAGATTGTACAAATTGTGGTCAATGTGTAATGAATTGTCCTACGGGTGCATTACATGAGGTTTATCATATAGATGGTGTTTGGAATGCATTAAATGATCCGGAAAAAGTAACCATAGTTCAAACTGCACCTGCGGTTAGAGTAGCTATAGGAGAACCATTTGGTATGGAACCTGGGACAATTTCAACAGGTAAACTCGTAGCAGCTTTAAGATTGTTGGGATTTGATAAGGTATTTGATACTAATTTTACTGCAGATTTGACTATTGTTGAGGAAGGAACTGAATTTATACATAGATTTAAAGAAGGGGGAAAGCTTCCGTTATTTACTTCATGTAGTCCTGGCTGGATTAAGTTTATAGAACACAATTATCCTGAATATCTTCCTCATCTGTCTTCAGCAAAATCTCCACAACAGATGTTTGGTGCTGTTGCTAAACATTATTATGCAAAAAAATTGGGTATTCCGAAGGAAAAATTAGTAGTGGTATCGATAATGCCATGTACAGCGAAAAAATATGAAATGAACAGACCAGAACATGCTGGAGATGTGGATTTTGTATTGACGACAAGAGAATTAGCCAAGATGATAAAAGAGTCAGGAATAGACTTTAAAAATCTACCTGAAGAGGAATATGATAATCCATTTGGCATATCAACAGGTGCTGGAGCAATATTCGGCGCATCAGGTGGTGTTATGGAAGCCGCTTTGAGAACAGCGTATGAAATATTAACAGGAAGAGAGCTTGAAAAGCTTGATTTTACTGCTGTTAGAGGTTTGGATATGGTAAAAGAAGCCGAGGTTGAAATAAATGGAAAGATTATAAAAGTAGCTGTTGTAAATACCTTGGGTGCAGCAAGAAAATTGCTTGAAAGAATGAAAAATGGCGAAGTGGAATATCATTTTGTAGAATTTATGGCATGTCCGGGTGGATGTATAGGTGGTGGCGGACAACCAATTCCTACAACAGAGGAAATTTTATTAAAGAGAATGGAAGCAATTTATGAAATCGATTATGGTTCAAAATTAAGAAAATCACATGAAAATCCTGCGGTAAAAGAATTGTATAAAGAATTTTTAGGTGAACCAAATAGTGAAATAGCCCATCATCTCCTTCATACTCATTATGTTGCCAGAAATTAATAAAATCCCCGATTGATAAATATCAATCGGGGATTTTTATATAATGTTTATTCGATTAAATTTCCGTCTTTGTTAAATTTAAATTTTTGATCATTTAAAGCAATTCCAATAGAACTTATTATTACATTATTATAAGTTTCTCCATTATATTCATATGTTCCAACAAATGCGCCATTGGCAAAATGACCTTTAAATGTGCCACCGTTTTTAAGTTTTATTACAAGTTCATTATCCACAATCTGGAAACTTTCTATATTGGAATCTTCGCTTGAAGCATCTCCTTTAGTAATTGATTTATCTGTAGCTTCAAACCATTGCCAGCCTATACTAAAGACATAATTATCATTTGAATCCTTTTTCAAAGAGACATAATATCCATTTCCAGTATCATTACCATTCCAGAACTTTTTAATAGTTCCTTCATATTCTGCAGTATTTTCTCCTGTTTCTTCTAATTCAATAATTTCCTTATATGAGAAATTATTTTCGCTTATATTTTCTGGTGAATCCCACCATTCCATAAATACTTTCTTATAATGCGTAAGATTATTTTCTGAACCAGTGGCATCTATAGTTACATCATCACTTGCAGAATACCAGATTACGCCTATATTTCCAGTTGCTGTAAAGGATTTTGTTGTTTGATCCTTTCCAACCGTTTTGAACCTAACAACAGTTTTTGTGTCGGTATCCCAGAGAAAATCCTTTTCTGTTTTGATATATGTGATACCTGAATTCATAAATATATCTTCTCCATTAATTTCTGTTGAAGATTCGGTATAAAATTCTTCTGCTGTAATTCTATTCCAGAAAGAATCAATTTCAGAAATAGTATGTGAATACCAATCTATACCTGTTGTTGTGGCAGGTTGTGGGATATTATCCGGATATAGATATTCATTTAGATTTTGCAAAATATCAGGTGCTTCAAACATTGCATATCCTACAGTAGAATCCCAATCTTCTTTTTGTTCAATAATATTTCTATTAACAACGCTACCATCTGATAATACTGTTTTATATTCTAAGAGATTTTTCAATTTGAATTCCCAGGAATTAAATGCAACCTTATATTTTTCATAATCATATTTTACAGAAAGATCAAGATAAGGATCCATATATACTTCTAAGATATATCCTGTACTTTCATCTGTTAATGTTGTAGGAGTCATATAAAATGCAGCTCTAATATGAGAATCTTTACCGTAAAAGTTATCAAAATACCCTGTATTAGGAACTCTTACGGTGTTAGAACCTGTACCTCCGTATTCAATATAAACCTGTTCAGGAGTTTTGCCAATTAAATCGGGGATATGTTCTATATTTACTGTTTTTTCTGGAATAACATCCTCTTTTTTCCCCTGAGCAAGACCAATTATTGTTTCAGCAGTTGAAATATATTCCCTTAACGGTGCGAGTGTTTCAGCAACAGGTTTTAGTGAAACTTCTTCTTTATTAAAAATACATCCTGAAAACAGAATGCTTAAAGCAAAAATAAATAATAATACTTTTTTCATAAAAATCACCTCTGATAATTTTTGTATTGATTATATTTTTAAAATTGTTCAATATTATTATACTCTTTTAATGTTAATTGAAAATTACATAAAAAGTTTTGTAAGTGGTATAATAATATAGATGAAATTAATAAAAAGATTTTGAGGGGGGATAACATTGAAGAGCTTAGTGTTATATGGTTTTGGTATAGGAGTTATAGACGTTAGAAGTATAAATAAGATAAAAGATAAGTATGAAAAAATTTATGTATTTGTATCAAAGGCGCCTCAGGGGAAGGCAAAAGAAATGCTTGATGAAATGGATTTTGTAGAAATCATTGAAACATTGAATTTTTATAAAGAAGCTAAAAGAAAGAACAAAGAACTTACTGATTCAGAAATTAAAGATCTTGGAGATTTTGGAGATAGAGCAATGATGAGGGATCCATGTTGAAGGATAGCATAAGTTTTTTACTGCTTGAAAGGGTTTCACTTATTCTTGTTATTACCTATATTATAATGCAGACATATTTTATAAAAAAGATTTTTGGCAATACTCTTGTTGTCAAAAATAAGCTTATTCTTGGAATAATTGGAGGATTTTTAGGGATTCTTGGAACAATTTTTGGAATTCCGTATAATGGTGCAATTGTAAATTATAGAGATATAGGCGTTATTCTTTCTGGAATGATTGGTGGAATGCCAGGAGGATTGGTAGCTGGCATAATTGCAGCGACGTTTAGATTGTTTTTAGGCGGAATTACCGCTGTTCCATGTTTTTTTGGAACAATATCAGCAGGTTTAATTAGTGGTTTTATATCTCAATATTATGGAAGAAAACATTTTACCTTTTTTAGAACTTTGTTTTATACAGCGGTAATAGAGATTATACATTTAACCTATGTGTTATTAATGGTAAAACCTTTCGAGGTAGCTTATAATATAACCTTTAATATATTATTCCCAATGGTTATCACCAATGCTTTAGGTGTTTCATTCCTTAATTTCATGATAATTAATATGGAAGAAAAGCTGGAATATACAACGGAAAATGCTATAAACTCAATTTTTGTAATAATGGAAAGGTCTTTGAATACAATAAAAGACGGATTCACTGAACGAAGCGCAAGAGAGATTGCAAAGACAATACTTGATAATACTTCTTTTGAAGCTGTTGCATTAACAGATAAAAAGAAAATATTAGCTCATGTTGGGATAGGTGATGACCATCATTATTCTGGAATACCAATAAAGACAGAGGCTACAAAAAAAGTAATAAAAAGCGGTCAGGGATTAAAGATAGTTGGGAAAAAGGGAATTAATTGCCCATATCCTAATTGTCCGTTATATTCGGCGATTATAGTTCCTCTTGAAAATGTAGAAGGGAAACTAATAGGGACATTGAAGCTGTATTATTCCAGAAATAATACAATAAAAAATTCAGATATAGTCTTTGGTAAAAAACTGGCACAGACACTTTCATTGATAATATCAACTGCCAAAATCAATGAAGAATTAAAAATGGCAACAGAGGAGAAATTGCGTGAATTAATGGCGAATTTAAGTCCGCATTTCTTATTTAATACATTAAATGCTATAAAATATATTTCAAAGAAAGAACCTGAAAAGGTAAATAAATTTATAGACGATTTGTCAGAACTTTTGAGATATACTTTATATGAAAATAGCACGTATGTTACTCTTAATAAGGAATTGACATTTACTAAAAATTATCTTTCATTAATGAAATTAAGATTTAAGGATAAAATAAATTATAATGTTGAAGATTATGAAAAATACAGTGAAATACTTGTTCCACCTTTTATACTTCAACCTATTGTAGAAAACTCAATAAAACATGGAATGAAAGAGACTATTCTAAACATAAATATACGATTTTTAGAAAAAGAAAATAGTTTTTATATTTATATTGAGGATGATGGAAAGGGAATGTTGAATTCGAGAAAAAAGGGTAAGGGGTTGTCATTAATTGAAAATAGATTAAAATCCCTTTATAACGATGATTATAGTTTCTCAATAAAAAGTGGATTGTTTGGTGGAACTACGGTTGAAATAAGAATACCTAAAAAAGCAGGTGAGGCAATTGATTAATGTGGCTATAATAGATGATGAATATTATGCAAGAGAGTCATTAAAGGACTTAATACATGAAATGAGTGATTTTAATATTGTTGGTTGTTATGAAAGCATTGAAGAGTTTATGAAAAAATCAAAGAATAATGAAATTCACGTTATATTTTTAGACATAGAACTTCCAAAAATGAATGGAATAAAAGCAGCGAAATACTTAAATCAGCATAAAATAGTTTTTGTAACAGCATATTCCGAATATGCTGTAGATGCATTTGAGGTTAATGCTCTTGATTACATAACAAAACCTGTCTCAGAAGAGCGTTTTATTGAGACAATAAATAGAATAAAACAATTATTTACCAACACAGAAAACAAAACTACAAAATTGGCTGTTGAAGATGAAAAAGAAATAATATTTCTTGATTTTAAGGATATATATTATTTTGAATATTTTGACAAAACAATACATGTATTTACATTTGATAATGAATATATACTTAAGCATTTTAGAAAATTTTCAGAATTATCAAAAAATTTGCCAAAAAATTTTGTAAGGATTCATAAATCGTATATTGTGAATCTTGATTATATAGAAAAATATATAAAAGAACTATCTTCTCTGGAATTGAAAAATAAAAAAATATTACCAATAGGTAAAACATATTTGAGGCATGTCAAGAAAATTTTAAATCTTTGAGTTTAGAAATTTGCCCGTTTGGGGCATTTTTTTTTACTTTTGTCGAAAAAGATGAATATTGTATGATATTTTTATAATGGTATAGTTTAAAAATTGAAAGGGGGTATTTTTAGTGAATTCGTTATTGTTGGCTATTTTAGCATTTGTAGGTTATTGGTTGGCCTATAACACATATGGCAAATGGATAGCAAAAAAGATTTTCGGTCTTAACGACAACAACCCGGTACCTTCAAAGGAATTTGAAGATGGTGTTGACTATGTTCCTACTAAAAAGCATATTTTATTGGGACACCACTTTACAACTATTGCAGGAACAGGTCCAATAGTTGGTCCAGCAATAGGTGTTATCTGGGGTTGGGTACCTGCATTTATCTGGGTATTCTTTGGTTCTATATTTATGGGTGCAGTACATGATTTTACATCACTTGTAGTTTCAGCAAGAAATCAGGGTAAAACTATAGGTGAATTAACAGGTAATTTAATTAACGAAAGAACAGCAAAGATATTCTTGATTTTAATCCAGTTCTTATTATGGATAGTTCTGGCAGTATTTGGACTTATTGTTGCATTGTTGTTTAATATGTATCCACAGTCAGTATTTCCAGTATGGATGGAAATACCTATTGCCATGTGGTTAAGTTATATGATTTATAACAAAGGTAAAAACGATACACTTTATTCAATAATTGCTGTTATTTTAATGTATGTAACTATTGGCATAGGTGTTGTTATGCCTATAAAACTTGGTGGAAATGCAATAATTACATGGATTTATATATTGATGGCATATGTTTTCATCGCTTCAACTATGCCTGTTCATAAGTTATTGCAGCCAAGGGATTATATAAACTCACATGAATTATTAATTGCTATGGGATTATTGGTTCTTGGAGTAATTATTGGACATCCAAAAATCGTTGCTCCTGCATTTCAGACAGTTCCAGATGCACCACCTATATTCCCAATTCTTTTCATAACAATAGCCTGTGGTGCAATATCAGGGTTCCATAGTTTAGCTGCTTCAGGAACTACAGTTAAACAATTGGAAAAAGAAACAGATGCTCAGATGATTGGTTACGGCGGAATGATTTTAGAAGGAGTTCTTGCAACAATTGTTATTATTGCAGTAACTGCAGGTCTTGGTATGAATGGTGGAGGCGTTGAAGCATTTACATCACATTATTCATCATGGGCAGCAGCAAGTGGTCTTGGTGCAAAATTATCAGCAGTTATCAATGGTTCAGCAAATCTTATGAACTCTTATGGTATTCCTCTTGACCTTGCAAAAACAATAATGGCTGTATTTATTGTTTCATTTGCTGGTACAACAATGGATTCATCAACAAGAATTCAAAGATTTGCATTGCAGGAATTATTCTCAAATAAAGAAGGAAAAATCATAGTTAAACCTCTTGAAAATAGATATGTTGCAACAGCAATAGTAATTCTTGCAGCAATGGGATTAGCATTGTCAACTGGAGACGGTAAAGGTGCTTTAATTCTCTGGCCAGTATTTGGTGCTTTAAATCAGTTACTTGCCAGTTTAGCATTGCTTATTGGTACTGTATATCTTGCACAGAAGAAAAAGCCAATATGGATTACAGGATTACCAATGTTATTTATGATGGTTATGACATTATATGCAACAGTATTAAACTTAAAGAAATTTATAGCAAGTAATAATAGCTTATTAATATTCATTACAGTTGCTACTCTCATTATAGCTCTCTGGATTTTTGTAGAAGGATTTATAGCTATCGCCCGTGCAGGTAAAAAAGATCTGGAAGAAGTAGAAGAAGAAATTTAATAAGAACATTAAAAAGGCAGCTCATCAGAGCTGCCTTTAGTTTGAAATAGTTTTTTTATTATTTTATTTCTTCGATATGTTTATTTATTGAAAATATACACGCCCCTACTAAATTGGAATTATATTTTTTAAATATAGTAGGTCTTATAATAGTTTTTTTTGATGAAAAAGGTAGAGAATTTTCACGAATTTTTTTTATTAAATATTCATAAAAATATATAGGCATATCACTTAATTCACCACCAATTATAAGTGCTTCAGGATTTAAAGCATTTATTATATTTGCCATTCCAATAGCATTATTTTCAGCCCAGTTTAATAAAGTTTTTTTTGCGTTAGGTTGTCTTTTTAAATTTTCAAATTTTTCAATAGGATCTTTACCTTCAATAATACCTTCATAATTTTTTATTACATTTAAAATAGATCCATACTGTTCCCAACAACCTTGCCTTGAACAATGGCATTGTTCCTTTGAATTCATATTTATTACAGTGTGTCCAAATTCTCCACCACTATAAGAAAAACCTCTATATAATTGATTATTTATTATTATTCCTGTTCCTATACCTTCTCGTATTTCTACAAAAACTATATTACTTATATTTTTAAGATCTTTTGCATGATATTTTTCTGCTATAACCGAAAGATTAGCTTCATTATCGGCTAATATAGGAATATCTAGTTTTAAAAATTGTTCTATATTCACATTTTTCCATCCTAAATTAGGAGCTAATAAAATAATATTTTTTTCTACATCAACAAGTCCTGGAATGGAAAAAGATAAAATTTTAATATTTTTAATCTTTTTATATTTCATATAAAATTTTTTTATTTCATAAAAAAATTCTTCTGGATCCTTTGGGGTCAATATTTTTTTTAATATTTCAACATAACCATTAAAATAACCAAACCCTATTATTGTTTCATTTACTCCAACATCTACAATTAAAGAAATAAAAGCTTCTTTATTAATATTTAATAAAATTTTTTTTCTTCCAGGAGCGTTATCTTCATAAATCCCTTCTTCATAGATATAACCTTTTTCTATCAATTCTCTAGTTAATCTGGTAACGCTACTAGGTCTTAAATCAGTTAATTTTACAATATCTTTTCTGGATATTGGATTATTTATATGAAGAATTCTTAAGATGTTTTTCATATTTAACTTTTTAATTTCGGAAGAATTATATTTTTTCAATAACTTCACCTCACCTAATTTTCAATACTCCTGGCCTTGTTATTATATCACCATTTATATCAAATGACAAAACTGGCCATATACTATTTTTATTCCAAGTTATAAAATCTATATCATTTTGATTCAAAATAAAAGTATCTTCAGACTTTGTTCCTGTAATAGTTGGATTCCAGCAAAATGCCATATTATTTTCTATTTTTATTTTGCTATTTGGTTGAGCTATTTCTTCTCTTGTATCATAACCGATTATTCCGCCTTGATGATGTTTATCAAATTCTTTTTCGAATCCGATATTTTTATAAATTTCTTTGATGTCATAAAACATATCTTTTAAGTAAATATTTTTTTTTGTTAAATTTATAATTTTCGCTTCGAGTTCTGCGTTAATTCTATGTTGATTAATAAAATCTTCATCTTCAATAAAAAGAAAAGATCTTGTCATAGAAATTATTGGACCACCATTAGTTACACATATTGATATAAATCCTCTATTTCCTATTTGTACGTTTCGTGGAAGATTATGCCTATATTTTGTTCTAGAATCATCTGAAAACACCAAAATCACGTATGAATAAAATCCTTCTTTTTGTAAATTTCTATATATATTTCCTGCAACTTCTAATTCCGTCATTTTAGGAGAAATTTGTGATATAGTTTCTTCAAATATTCTCATAACAATGTTTCCCGATTTTTTATATAATTTTATATCTTCTTCTTCTAGTACCATTCTAATTTTTTTTATTTCAATTTCAACATTTATTCCAAAACCAAAACCAAAATCAGTTCCTATTTTATTAATATCTTTTACAATATTTTTTATGATATTATATTCAGATTCAAACCAATTGTATTCTATAATTTTGAAATTTACATTTTCTTCTTTTTTTAATCTTTTAGATTCTATATTATTTGTGATTACATAAATGTTGTCTTTTGTTATTAAAATTGAAGCACAAGATAATTCGTGTGATATTGAAATCCACCCTTTTCCATGAAATAACCATGAAAAATTTGAATTTTTTTTCAGCCACAAGCCATTTAGTTTATATTTATAAATTAAATTCCTAAGTTTTTTTATTTTATTCAAAATTTCACCTTCTTTATATAAAGTTAATTTAATAATTCTTTTGTTTGAAGATATAATTTTTTATATTTTGAGTATATATTTTTATATTTTTCAAAATTTTCTTTGTTATATAATATAGGTTCTGTATATTTTATCCACTTTTTTGCTATTTCATAAGGATTACTATTTGTTAATCCTGCATAGGCTAGTATAGCGGCACCGTATGCAGCTCCTTCATTTATTTTACTCTTTTTAATAGGAAAACCAATTATATCTGATAATATATTTATCCATATATAACTTTTTGATCCACCGCCTGTTACTATTATCTCATTTATTTCGTAACCAAAACTTTTAATTATTTCTATAGAGTCTTTTAATCCAAATGCTACTCCTTCATAAATAGCTTTTATAATATCCCATTTTGTATTAAATGTGGTTAATCCAAAAATTATACCTTTAGCATTTGGATTATTATGAGGTGTTCTTTCTCCATTTAAATAAGGTAAAAATATAACACCATTTGAACCTAAAGGGATATTTGATATATATTTATTTATCTCGTCGAAAGTAATATTTTCTGAAATAAAATTCTTTTTAAACCAATCAAAGGTGTGAGTAGCAGATAACATTACTCCCATATAATACTTTGTTTTTGGGATAACATGTTCAAATAAATGAATTCTTTTATCTGGAATTCCATTTTTAACAGGTTTTAAAACAGTTCCAGATGTTCCTAAACTTATCATTATTTCATTTCGTACAACACCTATTCCCAGTGCTGCACAAGCATTATCTGCTCCACCACTTACTACAAGTGTATTTTTAAGTTTTAATTCATCAGCTATATTTTTTTGTACAACACCTATAACCTTTCCCGAATTAATTATTTTTGGAAGAATTTTATTATTTATGTTAAACTTTTTTAATATAATTTCACTCCATTTTCTATTCCTTATATCATACATCGCTGTTCCGGAAATATCTGAATATTCACTAACATGAATCCCAGTCAACATATAACTTATATAATCTTTTGGTAAAAATATTTTATTTATTTTTTTATATATATCTATATGATTTTCTTTTATCCATAATAATTTTGGAAGTGTAAATCCTGTTAAAATAGGGTTTCCCAATTCTTTAATGACATTATCTATACCACCTAAAATTTTTGTTGCATAATAACTTTCTTTTTTTGTTCTCTGATCATTCCATAAAATAGCATTATATAATAAATTATCTTTTTCATCTAATAATACTAAACTATGCATTTGACCACTTATAGATAAGGTTTCTATTTCATATTCTTTAGTTAATTCTTTTATTATATCTTTAGTTTTTTCCCACCATTCTCTGGGGTTTTGTTCCATCCAACCCAATCGTGGTGATTCTATATTTAATTTTCTATAAGTTTTTTTTAAAACCTTTCCTTCATAATTTACTATAATACCTTTTATACCAGTAGTTCCTAAATCAATTCCTAATATCATGGTTAATCATCCCCTGAAAATATGCATATTTAGAATTAATTCTAATAATTCTTGCTTTAAAGATTCAATAGTTTCTACTTCAGTTTCTTTTATATATTCAAATAGATCGTCAAAATTAATTTCTTTATTAATTATTTTTTTTCCTAACATAGTATTATAATATTTTTCATATCTTTTTTTTACCATTTTATCAATCTCATTTTTTAATTCATTAGCTATTCTTAAACCTAAAGAAAAAGAATCTATTCCACCAATATGCCCATAGATTAAATCCATTAAATCTGTAGAAGCACGTCTTACTTTAGCATCGAAATTGAAACCTACATCGACACCGCCATTTTTTATAACTTCATACATTGCCATAGTAGTTTCATAAACATTAGTAGGAAATTGATCGGTATCCCATCCTAACAGCAAATCACCTCTATTAGCATCAATACTTCCTAGTTTATTATTAATACGTGCATATCTCAATTCATGTGAAAATGTATGCCCAGCTAATGTTGCGTGATTGGCTTCAATGTTAAGTTTAAAATCTTTTTCTAAATTGTATTTTGATAAAAAAGCTATAACACTTGCAGCATCAAAATCATATTGATGTTTTGTAGGCTCTTTTGGTTTTGGTTCAATTAATAAAACTCCTTTAAATCCTATTTTATTTTTATGTTCAACTACCATTTGCAAAAAATTAGCAAGTAATTTTTCTTCTAATTCTGAATTGGTTAGTAACAAATTATCATAACCTTCTCTTCCACCCCATAATACGTATCCTAAACCATTTAATTCCTTCGTTATTTCTAATGCTCTTTTTACTTGAGCTGCTGCATATGCGAAAACTTCAGGATCGGGTGATGTTGCAGCTCCTTGAGCATATCTTGGATGAAAAAATAGATTTGCAGTTCCCCATAATAATTTTATATTTGAAGTTTTCATGTTTTCTTTTATTTTATCCACTACTTTATCTAAAGAATTATTAAAATCTTTAATTGTTTTTCCCTCAGGAGCTATATCTGTGTCATGAAAAGTAAAGAATTCTATACCTAATATTTCACATAATTCAAATATCGCATCAACTTTTGCAAGAGCTGTATCTAAAGGATCTTTTAAATTCCAAGGTCTTTTCATAGTTGGAGCACCAAAGGGATCCATACCTATGTTTCCTAATGTATGCCAATAAGCTATAGAAAAATTAAACCAATCTTTCATTTTTTTTCCTTCTATTATCTCGTCCGGATTATAAAATTTATAAGATAAAATTTTTTTGGAATTTTTTCCTTCATATAAAATTTTTTCTAAATTAAAATACATAAAAATGCCTCCTTTAGTCATTTTTTTTACTTGTAATATCAAACCATACAGCAATTATTAATACCAATCCTTTAATTATGGATTGCCAAAACATTGGAACGTTCATTAAACTCATTCCATTATCTAAACTTGACATGACAATAGCACCTATAACAGCACCAAATGCATGACCAATTCCTCCCATTAAGCTTGTTCCACCGATTACACAAGCAGCTATGGCATCCAGTTCAGCACCTTGCCCAGATGCAACTGATGCGGCATCCAATCTTGCTGTAAGAAATATTCCAGCTAATGCAGCTAAAATTCCGTTAATAATAAAAACAATAAAAGTTATTTTTTTTACATTAATACCAGCGACTATAGCAGCTTCTTTATTTCCACCAGATGCATATATATATCTTCCAAAAACAGTGTATTTAGAAACATACATAAACAATATCAGTATTCCTAACATGATCAGAAAAAAGATTGGAATTCCACGATAACTATTTAAAGTAAAGACAAATAAAAAAATTAATATTATATAGATGATTATTTTTATGACTTCATAATTAACAGGCAAATATTCTAAATTATATTTAATTTTTTTCTTCCATTCATTTAATTCAAAAAAAATATATATAATTGCTGCTATTATACCTATTATCCAACCAATATTTTTGTTTAAATAACCTTTTCCTAACATTTCATAAAAATTACTTAATGGCCCTATAGTAGTTCCTTTAGTAATTCCAACCAAAATTCCTCTAAATATTAGCATTCCACCCAATGTAACTATAAATGCAGGCATTTTCATATGTGCAGTCCAAAAGCCATTCCACATACCTATTATCGCACCAACTAATAAAACTATGAAAAATGAGAAAATAGGATTCATATTAAACCATACGTCTAATATTGCTAATATTCCACCACTTAGTCCTACAACCGAACCAACAGAAAGATCGATTTCACCTAGAACAATTACCCAAACCATTCCTATTGCAAGAATTGAAATAAATATTGATTGTCTAAACAAATTTGATAAATTTCTTGGATTTAGAAAGAAACCTTCTGTCAAAATTTCAAATGTTATCCAAATACCTATTAGGGCTATTACCATCATATATTCTTTTAATTTTAAATTTTTTAACTTATTCATTAAACTAACACCCCCGTAGCATAATTCATTACTTCTTCTTGCGTAACATTTTTTTTACTATTATCAAATTCTGCAACAAGCTTTCCTTCGTGCATTACTAAAATCCTATCGCTTATTCCTAATATTTCTGGTAATTCAGATGAAACCATTATAATTGATATTCCTTTTTCCGTTAAATCATTCATTAATTCATATATTTCGTACTTTGCACCTATATCTATTCCTCTGGTTGGTTCATCTATGATTATTATTTCTGGATAGATCATAATATTTCTTGCTAAGAGCACCTTTTGTTGATTTCCACCGCTTAATGTAGTTATTTTTACTTCTGTACTGCTCGTTTTTATCTTTAACTCTTCTATTTTTTCTTTTACTAATTTTAATTCTTTAAATTTGTCAACATAATATTTATTTTTCGTTTTTTGAAGATATAGTAAAGATATATTTTCTCTTACACTAAGCGTTGGTATTATTCCATATATTTTTCTTTCTTCAGTTAATAAAGAAATACCATTTTTTAAACTATCTTCAGGTGTTTTTATTTTTAATTTGTTATTTTTCAAATATACATTTCCGGTATATCTTCCTCTATATGAACCATAAATACTGTTTACTAGTTCAGTTCTTCCTGCACCAACGAGACCAAAAATACCTAATATTTCACTTTTATTTAAAAAGAAACTTACATTATCTACAACTTTTTTTCCAAATTTATTATAAGTATTAAAATTTTCAGCTCTAAAAACTACGGTTTTTTCGGGAGTTATTCTTCTTTCTGGATACAATTTTTTTAAGCTCCTTCCTACCATTAATTTAACTATTTTATTTTTATTGTAGTTTTCTATATTATTGGTTTCTATTAAATTTCCATCCCTAAAAACACTTACGGTATCGGCTAATTCAAAAATTTCTTCTAATTTATGTGAAATATAAATAAATGATAGTCCCTGAGATTTCAATTCTTTTATTATATTAAATAAAATTTCGGTTTCTTTTGCAGAAAGCGATGAAGTTGGTTCATCCAAAATTAAAATTTTAGGTTTTTGAATTAATGTTTTAGCAATTTCAAGAAGTTGTTTTTCACCAACACCTAATTCTTTAACTTTTGTTGTAGGAGTTATATGCATTAAACCAACTTTTTTTAACCATTTTATTGATTCTAGGTAGAGAAAGTTCCAGTTAATATAATATGGTTTTGTATTTTCAAAATCTATGAATAAATTTTCAGCTATACTTAATTCTTCGAAAAGAGATAATTCCTGGTGAACAACGGAAATTCCTTCTTTTTCGGAATCTTTTGTCGAATAAAACTTTTTTAGTTTCCCTTCTAAAAAAATATTTCCAGAATATGTTCCGTATGGATATATTCCACATAGTATTTTTACAAGGGTTGATTTGCCAGCACCATTTTCGCCAACTATAGCATGTAATTCATTTTTTTTCACTTTTAAATTTATATTATTTAATGCTTTTACCCCTGGAAATTCTTTAGATATATTTTTCGTTTCCAAGATCAAGTAAATCCCTCCTATACTCTATATATAACGGGATGTAATTTCTATTACATCCCGCTTTTTTCATTATTTAATCTTAGGCCATTTTGATTTAGGTATGTTTTTATATACTTCTTCTATAGAATGAAAACCATCTTTTATTACTGTTTCAACCATATTATTTTTATCAACAGGGATTGGTTCTAAGAAAAATGTAGGGACATCTTTATAATTATTATTTACTTTACCATTAGTAATAACTTTTATATTATTAGCAACAGAAATTGCCATAAGAGCTGCTTGTGTAGCAATACTATCAATAGGTTTATAAACTGTCATTGTTTGTAATCCCTCTACAATTCTTTGACATGCAGCTAAATCTGCATCTTGACCAGAAACTAAAACTTTACCTGCTAGTCCTTGCTCTTTTAATGCTTCAATTGCTCCACCAGCTGTACTATCATTTGATGCAACAATAGCATCAATTTTGTTTTTAGTTGCTGTAAGAGCATTTTCGATTATTTTTAAAGCTTCTTGAGGTAGCCAGTCTTTTGCCCATTGATCACCAACAATTTTAATTTTTCCACTATCAATATAAGGTTGTAAAACTTTCATTTGACCTTTTCTAAATAAGTATGCATTATTATCTGTAGGTGATCCACCCAATAAGAAATAATTTCCTTCAGGTTTTTTTTCAATTAAATATTTTGCTTGATATTCACCTACTTTTATAGGATCAAACGTTACATAATAATCCACATCACAATCCATTAGAAGTCTGTCATATGCAATAACAGGAATTCCATTTTCATGTGCTTCTTTTACGATACTTCCCATAACTTTTCCGTTATGAGGTAATACTACTAAGACATCTACACCTCGAGCTATCATATTTTCTACTTGTGATAATTGCAAAGAATCATCGCCATTTGCTGATTGAACTAAAACTTTTGCACCAAGTTTTTTTGCAACACTTACAAATATATCCCTGTCTTTTTGCCATCTTTCAAGCCTTAAGTTGTCCATGGATAATCCTATAAGAATTCCTTTAGAAATACCGACGATAATCATCAAAACTATCAACGTTACTAAAAACAATCTTTTCATCATACATACCCCCTTCGCTTTTTTTAATTAATTCCCGGAAGGAATTAATTAATACAACAAGATTATATATTTTTTTACATAAATAAAAAAATCGTATAGAATTCATTTTGATCTAATTAACTATAAATATTATCAATTATTATCAATTATTTACATTTTTTTAATTTATGTAATATTTGTTTGTTTTTTACATGTGGATTTATAAGTTCTTCGGGATAATCGATATATAATATAGAATAATAATTTAGAGATAGTATAGAAAATTGGAGGAATTGAAATGAAGAAAATTTTAAATCTTATAATTATATTACTGATGCTTTTTCTCTTTCAGGGATGTATATTTAAAAACAATCCCCCGAAAATATTGGAGATGACTCCACAAAATGGCGAATCTTTAACTGATAAAGAAGTTAAATTTTCCTGGAAGGCAGAAGATCCTGATAATGATCTTCTGTATTATAATTTTTATTTATTTTCCAATACTGATAAAAAGGTAATAAAAGATATTAAGGAATATACAGAAACAGAAATTAATTTATCCCTTGATGAAGATAAAACATATTCATGGAAACTTGAAGCAGTAGATAAAAAAGGGAATTTAGATAGAAAAATTATTGAATTTAGAATTGAAAAAATCAATAAAAATCCTCCAACTAAAACTTTTTTAATAAATCCAAGAGATGGTGCAGAAGAAGTTTTTCCATATGAAATAAAGTTTCAATGGATTAAAAGTGTGGATTTTGATGGAGATAATGTTTATTACAATCTTTATCTTGATGAATCTACATCGCTTATAACACCGATTGCAACATATCTTACAAAAACAGAATATACCGTAAAAGATTTAAAGTTAAATACAAAATATTATTGGAAAGTAGTAGTTTTTGATTCAATGGGTGCAAGTGAAACATCAGATATATGGACATTCAAAACAGATGACAATACACCTCCTGTTGTTGACTTTCCCGCTAAAACATTTGTGATAAAAGAAAATGAAAAATTTGAATTGGATTTGAAAAATTTTGTATACGATAGAGAAAACGATCCAATAGAATACCATATATTAACAAATAATAAAGGTGCAATGATTGAAAGAAGTAAGTATATATTCAAACCAGATTATGATTTTGTAAAACATCCAGATTTAACAAAACAAATTCAGGAACAGATAGTGGTATCGGATACAAAAGAAAATTCACTGGGAGTTTTAAATATAATAGTTCAGGATGTAAATCAAACACCTGAAAATCCGGAATTTATATATCCAAAAAACAATTCAATAATTCCGGATAATATCAGATTAAATTGGAATGGAGTGGATAAAGATAATGATAAATTGAAATTCTCACTTTATATGGGTAATAATCCAATGTACTTATCTCCAATTGCCACAAATCTTGAAGATACATACTATGATATATCTCTTGAAAAGAATAAGGTATATTATCTAAAAGTAATGTCAGAAGATCCTTATGGTGAGAAAAGCTGGAGTGAAGTGTATAAAATAAAAACAACAAAAGAGCCCGTTTCCCTTGAATGGCAAAAAGAAATAGAAGATATAAAAGATATGTTTATCTATGATGAAAAAATTTATGTTATAACAAATGATAAAATATATAAATTAAATACAGATTCTTCAGAAAATAATATCATAGAAGTTGAAGGCCTTTTACCTGGTGGTATTATTTATAATGGAATTTTATATATTCCTTCTGAAAATGGTGAAATAAAGGTAATTGATTTAAGTAAATTCATTATTCAAAAAACAATATCTCTGGAAATATCAGATACTATTATAGGTTTAACAGCAGGTCAAAATACACTTTATATTACAGTTAAAAATGGTAATATAGTAGCTTATGATCTTTCTAGAGATACAGTAAAATTTAATAAAATATATGAAATTGAACCAATAGCTCCATTAACGATAATTGAAAATGGTAAAATGGTGATTTCGGGTAATTATGAAAATAGTGGGAAAATTATAATTACAAAACCACTTGGCAAGGTACTTTGTGAAATTAATTTATCAAATAAATTGACAGGTTCTATTATTTCTGATGAAAATTATAATTTGTATTTTGCAACAGGTGAGAAATTATATAGTTATACACAGGAAGGAGATGAAAATTGGGAAATAACTTTAAGTGATAATATATATGGTGAAGGAATTTATGATGGAGAGTATGTTTATGTTTTCGGAAATTCTAAAATATTTAAAATTTCAAAATCCGGAAAACTTAAAGCAAGTTATTCTATTGCTAATTTGTACAATAAGAGCAAAATAATTCATGGAAATAATATATATATTTTTACGAAAAACGGAATATACAAAAACTTTGAATCTACAAATAATAAAGATGAATTTGGAGAAATATTATCCTCATCTTTTAATGATGGATTGCTATTGGGAATTTCTCAGAATAATTTATATGCATTATCTATAATTCCCTCAGAAGAGGCTACAGATAATATATGGTGTCAAGACGGAAAAAATTCAGAGCATAATAGAAATCTATATAGTAGAAATAATCATCAACCTGAGAAACCTGTGTTAATTTATCCTGAGAATCAAAGAACAGAGGTTCCTATAAAAGTAACACTCTCCTGGAAAGGCGAAGATCCAGAAGATGATCCTTTGAAATATACTATATATCTTGCTCAGGAAAATGAAGAATTACAGGCTATTGGTACAACCGAAGCTACATATTTTAACATTACACTTGAAAATAATAAAAGATATTATTGGAAAATTATAGCTTCTGATGGAGAATTTGAAACAGAAAGCGATATATATTCTTTTAAAACAATTTTAAAGCCCGCAGATTTAAAATTTAAAAAATATATAGGTAGTGCAATTCAATCGCCTGCAATTTCTGAAGATAATACAATTTATTTTTCAACATCAGACGGAGCAATATATGCATTGGATACCTATGGGAATATAATATGGAAATATAATACAGAAGGCTTTATAAAAGCTCCTGTGGTGTTAAATCCAATTAATCAAATAATTATAGGTGATGAATTAGGTGAGTTATATATAATAAATCCAGATGGCACGTTATATGAAAAAACAGAGTTGGAAGGTCCTATATCAAAGCCTGTGTCTATTGGAGTGAATGGAGAAATATTCGTAGTAACGGATACAGGTATATTGTATAAATTTGGAGCGTTTGGCAACGAAATATGGAAAAAAGAATTATTTGGTAATGCAACTACAAATATACTAGTTAATGGAAATAACCTGTATTTAGGTATTGGACAATTCCTGTATGGATTATCCAGCAATACAGGAGAAGAATTGTTTAAAATATCCTTTGCTCAACAGATTTCAACAGATTTATCCATGGATAAAAATGGAAACATATATTTTGGAACAAAAGAGAAAAAAATATATGGATATGATTTGTATGGAAATAAAATATTTGAAAAAGAATTAGATGAAGTAATTACAGGAAGTATAGTAGTTGATACAGATAATTCAATAGTATTTGTAGGCGAAAGTGGATATCTTTATAAATATTACTATATAACTGATATTCTGGAAAAAGATTTATATAATGAACAATTATATAATGTTACTCTTACAGGAGAATATAAATATTTAGGCGGTAAAAAAAGTTTTAGGGTAATAAACTCTACTGAAGAGTGGACGTATCAGGATACGGAGGAAACGCAGTTAAAATTAAAATCATCACCAAATATAGATGAAAATGGTGTTATAGTTTTTGGAACGTTAAATGGGTTCATTTATGGAGTATATGGCGATTCAATAGAGCTGAAAGATTCAGGATGGCCAATATATCTTGGAGATAGAAAACATACCGGAAATATTCATGCAAACTTAATCACAATGCCGGACAATAGACCTCCAATAAAGCCATATAATCCATACCCGGCAGATAAAAGTACATTAAGTTTAAAGACACTTACTTTGAAATGGGAATCATATGATCCAGATGGAGACAGCGTAACTTATGACTTGTATTTTGGAAATGTACAGGAGCCTGGATTAAAAGCAAAAAATATAACTGCTAAAAATTATGAAATTACAAATTTGGTTCCAGGAACATATTATTGGAAAGTAATAGCAAAAGATAGCGAAGGAAATATAACCTCAGGGCCATTGTGGGTATTTACAATAACAGAATCATCCAATGAAAATAATCCACCATTAGAACCAGAGTTGCTTGAACCAGCAGATAAAGCAGAAAATATTCCTACAACAGTAACATTAAAATGGCAGGGAAACGATCCGGATGGAGATACGTTAAAATATGATATATATATCTCAGATTCGCAGCAATTTACAACACCAAAAGAAAGCGACTATACAAATACCGATTATACAGTAACTCTTGATTCAGGTAAAACATATTACTGGAAAGTAGTTGCAAAAGACGGAAAAGGTGGAGAGACATCAAGTAAAACATATTCATTTACAACTGCTTTACAACAAAATACGCCGCCTGATAAGCCTGTATTGCTTTCGCCGCAGAACAATGCAACAGATATTGAACCGGATATAACCTTACAGTGGAGTTGTAGTGACCCAGATGGAGATTCATTGAGATATGATGTATATCTGTCAACAGATCAAAATCTTTCAACACCATATAAAACAAATTTGGCCAATACATCATTAAGTGTATCCAATCTTCAAACTGGAGCAACATATTACTGGAAAGTAGTTGCGAAGGATGGAAAGGGTGGAGAAACATCAAGCGATACCTATTCATTCACAATAAAAGAAGATACAGGACCATTAGTTCCAAAACTCTATTTTAAAGATACAACGATACAATCAGGGTCTAAAGGTAATGTGATAATACACGGGCAGGTTATAGAAAATATTCAGGCATGTGATATAGAAATTACATATGATCCGGCTAAACTATCCATTACAGAAAACGATATAAAAGGTATAGGAGAATTAACTGGTAAAGGATTACTTATAAGCATTTCAAATGGAAAAATAAGCATATCTATTTTATCCTTAGGAGGAACCTTTAGTATAAATAATAGTGATATATTACAACTTACCTTTAAAGCAATTGGAACTCCTGGAGAAACAGAACTTAGATTTACAGATAACACAAAGTTTGCATCGGGAATAGATAACTATTTGGATATTGATATATCTGATGTAGGTAAGGTTTTAATACAATAACAGCGCCTTAAAGAGGCGTTGTTATTTTTTTATTGAACCAAAAAAGATAATTTTAAGTCTAATATAATATCATATTAATAAAAAATAACATTAAAGATATTCAAAAAAAAGGACGATAATCAGATTGGATGGAATATAAACCACATGGAGGTGAAATTATGAATATTAAACGGAAAGGATTTGTAATCCTGTTGGGGATAATGATAATTATCCTGTTGAGTAGTTGTTTTAAAAGAATTCCTGTTTCATCGTTGAATACCGATGAAGTCAGCGTAACTCTGGCATCAAATTACAATTTTTATTCTAATGTAAATGCTTCAGCTATTGAAATAGTGATCAATAAAAAAATACCAGAAGATGCATTTTTATATGATAAAGATAATTCAATAGCTATAATTAAACCAATGGATAATAAAACAATTGTATTATTTTCTAAAGCTCAAAGAGATATAACCAAAGGTGAAAAGCTATTTACATTAAAAAGAAAATATCTAAACCTTGAAACAGACAAGTTGGAAACAGAAGCTGCATTTTATGATGAAAAAAGTAAACGCGTTATCACAAAAGCTTCAGATCCATTTGAAGATGGCATATCGGTTACAGATAACCTTGCAATAAAATCAGGTGATCCAGCAACTGTTGCTATTCACATGAAAGGAGTTTCCGATACTCTTGCTCTGGAATTTGATGTTATGTTACCTTCAAATAATATTGTAAAATTCGATGATACAACAAATGCAACAGTGGAATATATAGGCAGTGAAAGTGCTCCTCAAATGATAGTTAAAGAAATTCCAAATGGATTAAGAATTTCACTTGTAAAAACAGATGGAATGAATTTTGAAGATGAAGATGTGTTGGAATTAAAATTAGTGGGTCAGGGAGATTCTCCAAAGACTCCAGGACAGATTACAATAACAAATTTAAGTGCAAAGGATTTAAACAATGCAGATATTAGTTATAGTGTATATGCTGGAGATATAGTTGTTTATAATCCTGTTCTTTTAGGTGATTTTGATAATGAAGATACGAGTGATGATGAGAGAGATAATAAAGTTGATTTAAATGACTTCCTTATTTTTGTAAAACATTATGGAACACAGCAGGGAGATACATTGTACTCAACACAATGTGATATATATCCTGCAGAAATTGCACCTGTTAAGGATTGGGTTGATGAAAATATTTATAGTGTGGCTTTTAAAGATGGGAAAATAGGAATAGAAGATTTTATTATCTTTGCAAGAAATTATAAAAAGAGTGTTCCTGTTGAAAATTCAATTCCAGAATTTCCATCAGATGCTGATTCAAATGTAACACCTTCAGATGAAGCGCAAAATGTGAATATTGGTACGGAAAATGTAACTTTCCCAGATGCCAGTGATGAAAATGGTGATGAGCTAAAATACACTGTATACATAGGAGTTGATAAAAATAATCTTAAGAGTGATACTTCATCATCGACAACGGTGAATATTCTTAAAATCTTAGGAGTGGATAAATTAGATAGAGGTAGAACCTATTATTGGAGAGTAAAGGTATCAGACGGAAAAGGCGGAGAAGATTGGATACCTTCTAAAGATGATTTCTATGAATTTACCACTTCAGGTCTGGATACATT
This sequence comes from Marinitoga sp. 1135, assembly GCF_013363245.1. Classification (NCBI taxonomy): domain Bacteria; kingdom Thermotogati; phylum Thermotogota; class Thermotogae; order Petrotogales; family Petrotogaceae; genus Marinitoga; species Marinitoga sp. 1135. The sequence goes on from NZ_LBEZ01000008.1 coordinate 98,791, forward strand.
GTTTGTAGCAGGAGGATATGAAGGAATATTTGTAATTGATATTTCTGATACTTCTGCTTCAACCCCAGCAACTGTTGCAAATTCAGTAAATACAGAAGGTTATGTATATAATTTATCTAAATTTGAATTTGATAGTAAAGAATATATAGCTGTTTCAGATGGAAATAACGGAGTAGCAGTTTATGAATATACACCATCAAGTTCAGCTTTAACAAAGAAAACAGATTCTTATTATTTTGGAAGTACTGCATATGATGTTCTTGAAACAACTGTAACAAGTCCATCTACAAAGGCATATATTCTGGTTGCAGCATCAACAGAAGGATTACAGATATTGCATTTTGATAATAGTGCAGGAGAATTATCTTACGTTTCAAGTATTTTAGGTTCTTCAGATGTAAGAGGATTGTACCAATCTGGAGATTATGTATATGTTGCTGCAAATGATGGATTGCATATTGTAGATATTAGCAATATTAATAGCCCAACAGAAATTGGTAGTTATGAAATAAGTGGTGCATTAAATGTATATGTTGACGGAAATTATGCATATGTTGCAGCGGGAAGCGGAGGAGTATATAAGATAGATATTTCAGATCCAGCAAATCCTTCAGAGGTTGCAAATGCAAGTATGGAAGCATATGATGTTAGTTACAAAGACGGTTATGTATATATAGCTGCAGGAACAAATGGAGTTATAAAATTAGATGGAAATACATTAAGCGAAGATTCAAAATATGATAGCGGTATTTATTATGTAGGTAATATACTTATCGATGGTGGAACTTTATTTGCTGGAAATAAGAGATATGGATTATTAATCTTAAATATTGATACTATGGAAAAAATTAATACATTGGATAATGGGGCTGTAGCAAAAGCCACAAAAACATTGGAAAATTATATTATTGTAGCTGATTCAGAAAATGGAGTAAATATTTTAGACGCAACAACATTATCCTTTACAACTGCAAAATCAACAGCATCAATACAGCTTGATGGAATTGCAAAGAGTGTTGAAGCTACACAATTAACAAATATTTTTGTATCCAAAGGGAGTTATGGAGTAGATGTATTAAAATTTGATACTTCAAATGGAAATCTTACTAAATTAAAGAGTTTACCTATTTTAGGAGAAGCTTATAATGTAACTATAGTTTCAACAGTTGTTTATGTAAGTTCCGGTAGTGGAGGATTAAATGTTTATGAAAATAGCGGAAATTATGATTTTGTAAACAGAGTTCAGCTTTCTGGAAAAATAGTAACTGATTCAGCAACAACTGATGATAATAGATTAATAGTTTCTACAACTGATTCTATTGAAATATATGATATTTCAAATCTTGGTGCCCCAACAACAAGTTCAGATTATAGTGGATATAATTTAAGTAATGGTAGTATTTTTGATATTGAAACAGCAACAATTGGTGCAACAAAAACGTATATATATGCAGCAGCTGGATCCGAAGGTGTAATAATTTTGAAATATGAAGGAGATACCAGTAGCGCAACGTTAACTAAATTAGGAAGTTCAAGATTTGATGATGCATTTATTACAGATATAACCTTAGATGGCACAGATACGCTTATATTATCTGCAGGAAATAAAGGTGTAATAATTATGAAGGTTTCTGATCCAACAGAACTTGGTGATGCAGATGCAAGAAATATAGGTGCAAGCAATGATTCAGACAGTGATGGAAATTACGTAGAAAATTCTTATGATACTCAGGGAAATACAACGTTTGTGGAAAAGGTAAATGATGGAACTAATGATCATTATGTTGTATCTGATGGCGAAAACGGCCTTGTAATATTAGATAGCAATCTTGATTTAGAAAAGGATTATAACTGGTTAAACTTTGAAGGTTTAGCTGCAAATTGATCTGTTATACCCCCGGGAATTTTCCCGGGGTTTTTTTATGGTTCTTTATATTCATGAAATTATATGATATAATATACTCGAAAAATAAAAAGTAAATAAAAATTCCTTTAAAGTGTAAGGGAAAGCGGTGAAAATCCGCTGCGGGCGCGCCACCGTGAGTGGGGACGAAACTGGCAAAGTAACGCCACTGGAATTGTTTATATTCCGGGAAGGCGCCAGGAGTAGGAAGATCCACAAGCCGGGAGACCTGCTTTAAAGGGATTTGTTCCATCTTCTCGCGAAAAGAAGATGGAAAATAGATTTTATATAGGAGGGATTATAGATGAAGAAGGTATTTTTGGCAACACTGTTGTTATTATCTTTTATGGCATTTGCTTTTCAACCTGTGACACTTGTAGATGATCTTGGAAGGGTTGTTGTATTTGATAAAGAGGTAGAAAGGATTGTTGTAGCTGCACCAGCTATTTCTGATTTTATTGTAAAGCTTGGTGCTAAGGATAAAGTTGTTGGAGTTACTGATTTTGATTCCTATATTACAGATGTTGAGAAAATAGGAAATATGGTTCCGCTAAATGTTGAAAAAATTGTATCTTTAAATCCTGATGTTGTATTATTAACCGGGGGATTTCAGGAAGGGGAAGTTTCAAAGCTTGAAAAATTTGGAATAAAGGCTTTTGTTATAAATCCAACTACTTTAAATGAAATGTTCAGGGATTTATCTCTTGTAGGTGTAATTCTTGGGAAGGAAAAAACTGCACAGGATTATTCATTTAAGTTAAGACAGAGAATGTTGAATATAGCCAAAAATACATTTACATGGAAAGAGAAACCAAGAGTTATATATCTTTCTGCATATGGTAGTGTTTCACAGATGTGGACATGTGGAACTGGAGCATATTTAAATGAATTAATTGCATATGCTGGTGGTATTAATGTAACTGCTCCATATACAGGAAATAATGGATGGTTTGCAGTGGGTCCGGAATTTGTAATTAAGGAAGATCCTGATATAATTCTTGTTCCTTCATATTATCCTGGGGATAAAGGAGCATATGATTTAATTATGAATGCTGAACAATTTAAAGATATAAAAGCTGTAAAAAACAAGAAAGTATTTATCATAGACGGAAATAAGGCTTCTTTACCAAATACAGGATTAATAGACTTATTGGGAGAGCTAAATAAACTCTTCAGTGAAAATAGATGAAATTAATTAAATCGGGGAAAACTTCCCCGATTTTTTACCTGATTTCTGGAATTGTTTTAGTGTTTTTTTCTATAATTCTTTTTGTTTCACTTGGAACTATAAATATTCCATTTGTTGAGGTAATAAAAGGATTTTTTAATTTATCTGAAAATACATTGTACAATAGAATAATATTTAATTTAAGATTGCCTCGTGTTTTAGGAACATTGCTTATAGGGGCAATACTTGCCGTTGCAGGGAATGATTTTCAAATGATAATAAAAAATCCACTTGCAGATCCGTTTATTATTGGTATTTCTTCAGGGGCAAGTTTTGGAGCTATATTATACACCGCTTTAAAAAGTGTATATGGTCTTGAATTACCTTTTGGAATAGAGATGTTTTCATTTATTTCAGCGATTATAGCAACATTTATTACCTTTTTATTAGCAAAAGAAGGGAAAAAAATTCCTGTTATATCTTTAATTTTAAGTGGTGTGATTGTTGGATTTACATTTAATTCAGTTTCGACATTATTGACAGTTTTATTCTGGCAAAATTTATTGCATATAAACTTCTGGCTAATGGGAAGTACAGGAAATATAGTCTGGGGAGATTTATATCTTCTATTGTTTTTTTTGATTTTACAAATTACTGTGAATTTTGTATTTCATAAAAAAATTGAAGTGGTAGCAATGGGAGACGATATTTCGGTTTATTCTGGAGTTAATCCCGAGAAAATAAAAATTTTAGTACTTTTAATTAATGTTTTTGCAGTTGCTGTTGTTGTTTCCAAAGCAGGGATTATAGGTTTTGTAGGTTTGATAATTCCACATCTGGTGAGGAAATTAACAGGTCCTGGAATTAGATATTCAACATTGGGATCTATTATTTATGGAGGAATATTTCTCGGGTTTGCCGATTTGTTTTCAAGATACCTTTTTAGACCTACAGAGCTTCCAATTGGTGTAACTACTTCTATAGTAGGGGCTCCTATATTCATAATTATCATGAAAAGAGGAAGAAAGATATGAGTATTTTAAAGATAAAAGATCTTATCTTTTCATATAACAATCATTTTAAATTGAATATTTCTGAAATGTATCTTGAAAAAGGTGAATTTGTTTCTATAATAGGGCCAAATGGTTCAGGGAAAACAACTATATTAAAACTTTTAACTGGTTTAGAAAAACCAATGAAAGGGAATATATATGTTGAAAATAAATCTATTTATGAATATTCCAAAAAAGAATTGTTTAAAAAGATTGCTGTTGTTCCACAGGAATTCTTTACATCATTTGATTTTAAAGTGGAAGATATTATTTCTTCTGGAAGAATTCCATATGCGGGTTTAGTATCAGTTGAGGAAAATAACAAAGTAATGGAAGAAACAATGAAAAAAACAAATACATATGTTTTTAAGAATAGAGTATATAATTATTTAAGTGGTGGTGAAAAGCAACGCGTGATGTTAACGCGTGCTCTGGTTCAACAGACCGATATTTTATTACTTGATGAATTTGTTTCTCAAATAGATCCAGGATTTACCCAGCAATTAATAAGAATGGTGAAAAATGAAGTTGTAGAAAATAATAAAGGAATACTGGCAATATTCCACGATATTAATATTGCATCATTGTATTCTGATAGAATATATATTTTAAAAAATGGTGAAATAAAGTATTCAGGAACGCCTGAAAAAGTAATTACCAGGAAAATAATGAAGGAAATTTTTGATATAGAATGTTTTATTGTGGAGCATCCTTTCAAAAATAAGCCACAGGTGATTTTTGAATATTAATTTGATAAAAATTGTGAAATTTGATATAATAGAATTGAGTTATATTTATACAAAAAGAACGAAAGGAGGAGGATGAATTGAGTAAGGTAAAGTATTTAGTAAAAATTGATCAGGTGGAACAATTATCACAGGAAGAGAAAGAACAGTTAAAAAAAGTAACTGAAAAATACAAATTTAGAGCAAATGATTATTATCTTGGATTAATTAATTGGGAGGATCCCAATGATCCTATAAGGAATTTGATAATTCCGCAAATGGGTGAATTGGAAGAATGGGGAAGATTAGATGCATCCAATGAGAAGTCATATACCATAAGCAAAGGATTGCAGCATAAATATAGAGATACAGCTTTGCTTTTGGTAAATGATGTATGTGGAGGTTTTTGTAGATTCTGTTTTAGAAAAAGATTGTTTATAAATGTTGGTGCAGAGGTTGTTAGAGATGTAAGTGAAGACCTTGAATATATAAGACAACATAAGGAAATAACAAATGTATTATTAACAGGTGGAGATCCATTATTGCTTGCAACTGAAAAGCTGGAAAATATTATAAAACAGATTAGAGAAATTGAACATGTTCAGATTATAAGAATTGGATCAAAGATGGTTGCATTTAATCCACATAGAATTATTGACGATCCAAAATTAATTGAAATGATTAAAAAATATTCAACTGATGAAAAGAAGATATATATTATGACACAGTTTAATCATCCAAATGAAATAACTGATGTAGCAATTAAAGCTGTAAATATGTTATTAAAAGCAGGAGCAATTTTAGCCAACCAGACACCGTTAATTAAAGGTGTAAATGCTGATTATAAGACATTGGAAGCATTGTTTAAAAAGCTTTCATTTATAGGTGTTCCACCATATTATGTATTTCAGGGAAGACCTGTTGCTGGTAATAAACCATTTGCAGTGCCTGTTGAAGAAGGATATCAAATTTTCTTAAAGGCTATTATGAATGTTTCTGGACTTGCTAAGAGAGCTAAATTTGCTATGTCTCATGAAACAGGTAAAATTGAAGTTGCAGGACTTACAAAAGAGCATATTATCTTTAGATATCAAAGGGCACATGATCCTAATAATGCAGGTAAGTTTATGGTATATAAAAGAAATCCAAATGCATATTGGCTTGATGATTATAAGGAACTTGTTGAAGAATTCGTTGTTGAAAATCCACAACCATAATAAAATCCCCGGTTATTTTTTATAACCGGGGATTTTATTATATAAGTAAAACATAAAAGAAAACATGAATAAAAAGGTGAATGAAGGCTTGAAATTTCCCTAACGGAAATATTGTGTGAGCCGGAACAGCAAAAGTATTGTGAAAAATAAAAACGAATGAAGACTCGAAGAACGCCCGAAAAAACTGCGAATGAAGAGGGACAAAAAAACAGGATGTTTTTTTGAGCGCAGCTTCTGCAGGGATGCAGAATCTAAGCGACCCCGCGAATATGAGCAGTTTTTGAGGATCAGCGTTCGAGTTGTCTGAAAGAGTTTTTATTTTTCACAATTATAAGAAATTTCACCGCCTGAAGAAACCTTTTTAGGAGTGTTTTTTATAGAACAAGGATTAGAAATTCTTGCCGTCTGAGTGAATATTATTTTTCTACTTGAGGGAGTTTTTATTTTTCTCAATCAACACCACAAAAAGATTTTTGTTTATTGTAAAAATAGTGTATAATTTTAGTAAGGGATAAGATGAAAAACAGGAGGGGAAGAATATGGATTTAGTAGAATCAGGAAGAAAGAAGATTGAATGGGTTAAACAGCACATGAAGGTTTTAAATACTTTAAAAGAAATGTATATGGATGAACAACCTTTTAAAGGAATTAATGTGGCAATGAGTATTCATTTAGAGGCAAAAACAGCATATACAGCTGTTGTTTTACATGAGCTTGGTGCAAATGTTGCTATTACAAGTAGTAATCCTTTGTCCACGCAAGATGATGTTGCTGAAGCGTTGAAGACATATGGTGTAAATGTATATGCAAAAAGATCAACAGATGAAGAATTATATTGGAAAAATATAGATAAAGTTCTTGAAATTAAACCTAATATTGTTATAGATGATGGTGCAGATCTTGGAATTAGAATAGTTGAAAAATTTCCAGAATTGCTTGAGAATATTTGGGGGATTAATGAAGAAACGACTACAGGGATAAAGCGATATAAGGCGCTTTTAAATGATGGGAAATTGCCAGTTCCTGTAATAGATATAAATGATTCATATATGAAATATCTTTTTGATAATAGGTATGGAACAGGGCAATCAACATGGGATGGAATAATAAGATCAACCAATCTTACAGTAGCGGGTAAAAATGTTGTTGTAGCTGGATATGGCTGGTGTGGTAAAGGTGTTGCAATGAGAGCCAAAGGGTTAGGAGCAAGGGTAATAGTAACAGAAGTTGATCCAATAAAGGCAATAGAAGCTGTAATGGATGGATTTTCTGTAATGCCAATGGATGAAGCAGCAAAAATTGGAGATTTCTTTGTTACTGTAACAGGAGATATTGATGTAATAACTGAAAAACACTTTATGATGATGAAAGATGGAGTTGTTTTAGCTAATGCAGGACATTTCGATATTGAAGTAAAGGTTGCAGATCTTGAAAGAATAAATACAGAAAAGAAAGAGGTAAGACCGGGTGTAACTCAATATACAATGCCAAATGGAAATAAATTGTATTTACTTGGAATGGGGAGACTTGTAAATCTTGTAAATGGCGATGGACATCCAGTAGAAATAATGGACTTATCTTTCTCTTTACAATTAGAAGGTGCAAAATATATTAAAGAACATAGAGGTGAAATAGAAGTTTCTGTAAGGCCTGTTCCTTATGAAGTGGATTTAAATATTGCGAAAATAAAATTAAAGACAATGGGAATTGAAATTGATGAGTTAACTCCTGAACAAATTGAATACTTAAATAGTTGGAAATAATAATAAATAATAAAACAACGCCAATCATTAAAGGTTGGCGTTGTTTTTTAAGTTAACGTCTATTTGAGTAAATGGGATTTCAATATTATGTTCTTTAAGTAATTTATGTATTTCTGCTGCAATTTTATTTGGATTTTCGAAATAAACTTCTTTTTTAAGCCAGAATTTTAAAGAAAAGTCAATTGATGATGAATTAAATCCAGAAAATAAAACCCATGGTTTATGATTTTCATCTCTATATATTAAAGAGGAAGAATTTAAATATTCATCTATAATATTAAGGAATTTATTCAGGTCTGTATCATAAGAAACTCCAATATTTATCTCGTTTCTTCGTATGTCTTCAGGCCAGAAATTTGTTATTGAACTGTTCCAGATTGTTTTGTTTGGAATTCTTATAAGTTTTCCATCAAAGGTTTTTAGTATTGTATGATTCAAGTCTATTTGATCTATTATTCCAGATATTCCATTAACTTCAACAATATCTTTTTCTTTTATTGTTTTTGAAAACATTAATAATATTCCACAAATAAAATTAGATAAAGGTTCTTGAATTGCAAATGCCACAATAACTCCGGAAACTCCAAGTCCTGTAAGAAAGGGCATAAAATCTTTAAATATGAGGGATAATATTATGAATCCACCAAGAGTATATGAAACTATATTTGTTAATACTTTTAAAGTATTTTTGTATTCAAGTTCTTTTCCAGTTTTTTCTGTTACCGCTATAATGGTTTTATATACAATTTTAGAAAAGTATTTTGAAAGAAATAAAACTATAATACTTATTCCTATTCGTATTGCATAATCTATCATCAAATTAACGTCAATATTCATATTATATCCCCCAGTTAATTATTATCTCTTAAGTGTTCCCACCGTTCTTAAGAAATCATCTGCTGTTTGAACAGCTTTTGCGTTTAAATCATATGTTCTTTGAGCTACAATCATATTTACCATTTCTTTTACTACATCTACATTTGATTTTTCAAGAGAACCCTGTTCAATTGAACCGTAGCCGTCCTGATTTGGTATACCTTCAGTTGCTACACCTGAAGCGTCTGTTGCAAGATAAAGATTATTTCCAATAGCTTTTAATCCAGCTGGATTTACAAATTTTACCAATGTTATATTTCCAACGTTTTGAGTTGTTCCATCTGGTAATTTTGCACTTACAATTCCATCAGGTGATATATTTACACCTGTTGCGTTTGCTGGTATTGTAATATTTGGAACCATCAAAAGACCGTTTGAATTAACAAGCCTTCCATTTGCATCGATTTTAAATGCACCGTCTCTTGTATATGCAATTCTTCCGTCCTGCATTTGTACCTGAAAGAAACCGTCTCCGAAAATGGCTAAATCAAATGTTCCACCAGTTTGTTCAATGTTTCCCTGTGTGAATATTCTATTTGTTGCTGCTATTCTAACACCATGACCAACATATTCTCCAGTTGGTAGCATTGAGTTTTGTGCTGTAGGTGTTCCAGCTTCTTTTATAGGTGTGTATAACAAGTCCTGAAACTCAATCCTTTGAGCTTTATAACCTGTTGTGTCAACGTTAGCAAGATTGTTTGATACAGTATCAAGTCTTCTCTGTTGAGCAATCATTCCTGTTGATGCAGAATATAATGATACTAACATAATATCTTCCTCCTTGAATTATCTTAAATAGGTTATTTTATATTATTTTAAATTCTTTGAGCGCTTTCTATTACCTTACCTGTCATTGTGTCCTGGGTAGTTACAGATTTTTCTAATATATTAAATGCTCTATTAGCATTTATAAGATTTATCATTTCTTTTAAGGTATTCACATTTGATTTTTCTATACTTCCCTGAATAATCCTGAAATTATCAGCTTTTATTTCATTTCCTGTAAAGAGATTTATTCCAAATTTTGAAGGGTTTTCAAGATTTACTATTGCTATTTTTTGACCTGTTAATTGATTACCATTGTAAATATTTCCTTTTTCATCAACATTGAAATTTTGTGGGATTTGTATAGGTTTATTATTTTCGTCTAAAACATAATCGCCTTCAGAAGTAACTAAAAATCCTTTATCATTTCTATTGAATTCTCCATTTCTTGAATAATAAATGTTGTTATTTCTCATAACTTTAAAAAAGCCATCTCCAAAAATTGCAAAATCTAAAGGATTATTTGTTGTTGTTATCTGTCCTTGCTCCAATATGGGTTTTGTTTCATCGGCAATTAAAGCAGTTTCCATATAACCAACATGTTTTCCGCGGTTTATATCGGTAGAATCATAATTTCTAAATTCTTTTTCAAGATAGGCTTTAAACATTATTTCATCTTTTTTATATCCTGCAGTATCAGCATTTGCAAGATTATTTGAAATATTATCCAGTTGAGCCATGTTGGCAAGCATTCCCATTGTTGAGAAATATAAACCTCTTGTCATATATAAAATCGCCTCCTGCGAATATACTCATTAATATATTTCTATTGTTGAGGTAATATTCCCTAAAAAATTAAGGCTTTCCATATTGGAAAGCCTTAAAAGGACGATATCTTTGACATCTCTGATACTAAATTGATAGTACATGTGTATTTGGAGTTTTCGAAATTATTTGAAACATATGTGTTGTCATCTTTTTTGATGAAGTTATTTAAATCTTTCATGGAAAATTCTCCATTGTGTTTTAGAATTACAAAAACTTCATTTGGTATTTCAAATATAATGTTACTTAGATATGATTTTATATAAATTTCACTGTCGTTCTTTGAAGATGGGATTATATGGATTTTTGAAGCTTTTGCGTCAATTTTTGTTATTTTGTTGTTTATTCCAAATAAATCCAGTAATAGATTTCCTGTGTTTGAATTTATTTCAATATGTGTTTCATAATTTTCCGGGATTTTTATTATATTTGCCATCTTTTCCATGGATTTTATTGAGTCAAAACGTAATTTGTTTTTAAGCTTTAATTCGTTATTTTCAAAAAGAATATAATTTTTAAATAAGGAATTTTTATAGGATTCGATAACTTTAATTTTATTTTTTTCGTCTTCGTTTAGTGTTACGCTATTATCACTCCAGCTGGTATCAATATAAACTTTTAATTCAGAATTTTTTTCAGGCGTAAAAACTTTTTCTTCCTGTGTTTTATCGTTTTTTTTCATGGATATAGAAACTTTAAATGAAAAGATTCCAATTAATCCGGCGGAAAATAATAAACTTCCAATATAGAGCATAAATACATCACCAAAGGAAAGAGGATTTTTAAATCCGATTGTGATATCAATTACAAGTAAGAGGCCAAATATAACTGAAGCAAGGGCTTCTTCTGTTTTTTTCTTAAAATTTGAAATACCAAATACAATACTTGCTGCGGCTAAAAAACCTTTTATAATGATTCCTATTGTTATAATATTTCCTGAAAGTGATAATAATATTAAAGCTCCTAAAATTATAAATAATATGCCGTATATCATTGTCCCACCCCGCTTATCGTTTTAAGATTTTTGTTATTCCATAGGATATTAACCATGCGCCGACTATCACAAAAAAAATATCTTTATATCCAAAATTAAAGTTATATATATCAAATGCATCGAGTAGTAATATAGGTCCTGTTAATAAACCAAAAATCAAATCTGATACAAACTTTATTTTTCGATTTTTTGAAGTTAAAAAACGTTTATTCCATAGATTTTCTGTTATATCATCTATTATTTCTTCGGCTTCTTCACCCCTTAATGTTACCTTTTCGCCATCTGTTGAAAGTTCAAGTACAGTATTTTTGTTTCCAAGAAATGGAAATATTAATGCAAAAATTCCAAAGAGTATTTCAAAGATTATCAAAAAAGATGTAGGCCAGCTTATTGTAATTGAAGTAATAATAAATAATCCTAAAGCCATAAAAAATACAGGAATAAATTTCATAAAACCCCTCCTTAAAAATATTAAGTATTTGATTTATAATCATTAATATTATATACTATTTTTTTATAAAAATCAAGTTATCTATTTAAATTTATTTATTCGAATAAAATTATCTTTTTTTAAATGTTTTTGAATCTGAAAAAAAATATGGTATAATATCGTTGAGATATCTTAATAGTACATGATTATGGAGGTGGAATAATGGATTTCACAGTTGATTTCTCAGAAAAGGACTCCTATTATTTAATAAAGGTTGAAGGTGAAATTGATGCTTATCATTCCGCAACGTTTAAACAAAAGGTAAAAGAGAAATTTGCTGAACCTAAATTTACTAAGTTTGTGATTGATATGTCAGCGGTTTCATATATTGACAGTGCTGGATTAGGGGCAGTTGTAAGTTTATTAAAAGAAGCAAGAAATCTTAATAAAGAACTTGTTTTAGCAGGATTACAATCACAGGTTAGAAAGATTTTTGAAATGACAAAGCTCGATAAAATCGTTAAAATTGTAGATACTGTTGAAGAAGCTTAAATAATAAAAAGCTGGTTCGAAAATGAACCAGCTTTTTTATTTATAGGAGTATTATTTCATAACAAAATTAATTTCAACTACAGGATTTCCTTCAACATCCTTTGTTAATATAGCAGATGCCAATCCGCCATAATTTTTTTCTGTTAATCCTGAAATCCCAAGATAATCTTCTGCAAATTTTATTATATTTTTTAAATCAAAGAACATTATGCTAAATTGTGGATTTGGAACCTTGTTTTTTAATTCATTGTATACTTTGTTTTGAGATAATTTTTCTTTTGATTTCTGGAATTTATAAACTTCTTCTTTTTCTTTGTTTGAAACGTATAATAAATCTCCATCCTTCCATATATATATGCTTAATTCTTTGTCTTCTACATTTTCTTCGATTTTTATATAATTATCTGATATTACTTTGTATGTGGTATCATTTTTTGAAAGAATATCTTCAACTTCTTTAATTGTTAATCCAGTGTTGGCGACCAAAGAGAAGATAAGATCTATATTTATTTCTCCAGTTTCTTCATCGCTATTTATATTCATATTCATGTTTTGCTCAACCCAATTTGATTTGTTTAATATATCTTTTATTGTATCGCCGGAGATATTTAAACCTGGAATATTTGTATCAAAATCTTTTGGAATATAATTTGTTTTTGAATAATATAATCCATAGAAATTATCTGTTTCGTAATTAAATGAGTCTTTTATATTTTCAGGTATATTATCCAGGATATAGAATTTTCCATATAAGATAGAATCTTTTATATATGAGAATCCATAACCGTTTAAGCTGCTTGTTTGAATTTCTTCATAAATACCTGTATCATTAAATCGTTTTTTAGGCGTATAACCAATTTTTGTATTGTTGTAAAAATCACCATTTGATGTAATGATTAAATAATCCTGTAAATCGCTTTTTTTAACTATATAGCTGAGGTTAAGATTTACATCGTCTGTAGGGATTAATGTATCTGCTAATTTTTTGAATACTTCAACAAACTTTTCGCCATCGTTTAAAGGACCGAGTATAATACCGAAATCGTAATTGTTATCTTCAGGTTCAACTACAAAAAAAGCAATGTTATTTTTAAATGCATCGTATATATCAGAGCTTTCCATTTCCAGAGATTGAGCTATAGCATCGATATATGCGACAGCATATGTTTCTGCATATAGCGGATCGTCCAATACAGTTCCAAATGAATTAACTGTTTTTAAGTCTTCATATACTTTTTGTGCATTGTGAAAAACAAAAACTGTTTTGGAATTTTCCGGAATTAATTGATAAATATCAGCAAAAATACTCAATGAAATGATAAGAATGGTAAATACAAGTAAAACCTTTTTCATGCTCCACCTCCATAATTTTAATAATTAATAAAATCAATTTAATTATATCATAAAATAAAAATTTAAAGTGATGATTATGAAAAAATTAACATATAAATTAAATTTTTGAAAAATAAATTTATAATATAAATGAGGAAACCATTATGGTTTCCTCAAGGTTTTTGATAAGCTTTTAGGATGTCGTTTATAAGAGGTTTCATGTTGTTTTTTGCTATTAGTACTGAATATTGATCGATAATCATATCATTAAACCATTTCTCTGTATTAGATTTTGGAAGTAAGGTGTTTTCAAATGCCTTTGAGTTATACATATCTTTAAATACTTTTGAGAATACTGAACTTACCAATTCTGCAGCAACTTCTTCTTTTTTTAGATTATGATAATCCTTTGGAGCGCCATTTAATGTTATTGATGAAATATTCATTATATCACCACCAGTTCAGCATATAAATATCCGGCAGATGAAAGATTTTGTATAATAGCGATTATATCTTGGGGAGTTGCACCTGCTGCTTTTAATGCATTGACCAAATTATATATAGTTGCATCACTATCTCCCACTTTTCCATTATTAACAGTAATAACAAAATTACCATAACTTATAGTAAAATCTGCTATTTTTACATTTCCGCCAAATACTATAGTTCCTGTTTTTTCGTTTATAACAATTTTTGCTTTTGAATCTGGATCAATTTCAACATCTTCTATTAATGCGAGGAATGAAATTAAATCGTCTGAGAAAACATCAGGTATTTTTACACGTATAGCAGAAGGATCCATAGCCTTAGCTAATTTTTGACCAAATTGAGCATTAATTGATAATGCTGTTCTTGCTGCTGTTGTTATATCGGGGTTTCTGAGTAGCACTGTTACAGTATCATTTGAAACGATATTTGCAGGTATTTCATTTTCTACTATTGCTCCCTGGGGAATTGTACCGTTTACCTTGTTTCTCTTTTGAAGGTTTGCAGTATTGCTAACTTCTACACCACCTGTAATTACACTTCCCTGAGCAACAGCATACACCTGACCGTCTGCACCGTATAAAGGAGTTTGTATTAAATATCCTCCTTCAAGGCTTTTTGAATCTCCTGCAGCTGTTACAACAACATCCAGTTTCATACCTTCTTTATAAAAAGCCGGTATATCAGCAAAAACAAAAACAATAGCCGAATTTTTTGTTGTGAATGAATTTTGAATATTGATGTTAAGATTTTTCATCATATTTGATAGTAATTCTGATGTAACCTTCCCTGAATCTCCTGTGCCATTTAATCCTGTTACCACACCAATTCCAAATAACTGATTATCTCTTGCACCTCTAAAATAGGCAATATCTTTTAATCTTACAGCTGAAAAAGATATAGAATAAAGCATTATAATTAAGCTAAATATAATAAAAGTTTTTTTCACCATAGTCACCCCTTAAAAGAATAGATTTGATATTCCAGAAAGCATCCATGCCAACCATGTTTTTTTGTTGGGATTTTTTTGTAAATCAGTATCTCCCTGATACCATATTTTTGCTTCAGCAAGATTTTTAGAGTCTATAACGCCATCTTTAATATATTGCGGATCAACATAACCTTCTATTATCATTATCTTTTTCTGTGAATCTACCTTAAATTCCTTTTCTCCGTATATTTTTACAATGCCATTATCTAAGACCTCAACTACTTTTGCAGAAACATATAAACTAACCTTTGCCTGACTTTGAGAAGAGGTTTTTTTATTTGAAACGCTAACCTTATCTGGAGAATTTGCGCCAAGAGGTAAAAATTTAGTTAGATCAAGATTTCCTATTGTATTAAATATTGCGCCAACTGTTCCCATTACACCAGAAAAAGGATCAGGGTTGTTATCTGATAAACTTAAAGATGGTGCTTCAGAAACAGCTACTGTTATAATATCTCCCAGGGAATATACCTTTTCTGGATTTGAGTATAAATTTTTTGTATGGGCTTTTTTCCATAATGAATCCGAAAATGAAAATGTTGATAATAAGATTATCATGATAATAAACGAAATCCTTTTCATCTTAGTTACCTCCTATGTCAATAATTACTTTTGGTCCTTTGTATAACTTTCCTGTTATTAATACTCCTGTTTTTTCATTTCTTCCTGAAACAATTTCACCAATTATTGCATCATTTAAAACGCGCATCCACGATAATATTTTTACACCATAAGCATAAACTTCGACAGGAATTATCTGGCCGGCTTTTACATCAGGTATCTTTTTTACTGAATTTTCGTAAATAATTTCATTTTTTCTTATTTTTCTATTAGCTTGAAATTTTATTAAATCTTTTTTTTCAACTATAAGTGGTGAAAAATTAAGAGAATATATATCAACGGTTTTTGTTGCTAAAAGTGAATCATTTAAAGGAGTTTTATAATCTATATTGTTTTTTGCTATAAATACATTTTTATAATTTGAAACATTTGCTTTGAAGGATATATATTTTTTATTATTAAAATCATCAAGTATTAAAAAGTTACCAAATACATTGTTCATAGTTCTTCGATAATTTATATCAAGTACAGTTGAGACTTTTGTGTCTGTATAAAACTTGCTTATTTCAAAGGAATTGATAGTTGCTGTTTTTGAATCTTCAAGGAATATATTTTTAAAATAATCTTCCAATATATATTTTGTATCATTTTTGTTTAAATTAGAATTATTTTTTGTTTTAGTTGGCATATAAAATATTGTTATTATGGTTGACTCAAAGGTTATATTTTCATAATTTGTAAGAGACTCAATCATATTTTTAAGTTTTGAAGCGTCATAAGTTATAGTTTCGCCTGTAAAGAAAGCAAGTGTTCTGTCATTTTTTATTTCAGGAAAAATATCTTTTAAAGAAAAGATATTATCAATAGAAATTATGCTTGCTGGTAATGTAATCTGGTTATTTGCAAATATGAAAGTAGATAAATATATTAAAAATACTATTGAAAGAAATTTTAGATGTTTCATCCAATCACCACGCTTTTTAATCTAATTAATTTTTCAATAGACGGATAGGAAAATCCTTAAAGAATAAATAATAAAAAGGCAGGTTTTGCACCTGCCTTTAAATATGAATTATTTAATTTTTCTTTTCTTCTTTTGGTTTTATTTCACCGTTGCTGGTTCTGATTAATAATTTATCATCTTTTAAGTCAATAATTACTTTACTTTTTGGAGGAATTTCGCCAGCAATTATTTTATTTGCCAATTCCATTTCGATTTCTCTTTCTATAACTCTTCTTAATGGACGAGCACCAAAGATTCTATCATAACCTTTTTTAGCAATATATTCTTTTGCGTCTTCTGTAATCATTAATTCTATATCTTTTTCTTTTAATCTTTCTTCTGTGCGTTTTAATAATATTCCAACAATTTCTTTTACTTCTTCTATGGTTAATGGTTTAAATACCACTATTTCATCTAAACGGTTAAGGAATTCCGGTCTAAAGAATTTCTTTAATTCTTCTTTTATCAATTTTTCCAGTTCTTCTTCTGTAGAAGCCTTTTCTTCTTCGCTTACAAATCCAAGGTGCCCTTTGTGTTCTAATGTTTTTAAAATCCCTTCAGAACCGATGTTGCTTGTCATTATAATAATGGTATTTCTGAAGTCTACGGTATTACCTTTTCCGTCGGTTAATCTTCCGTCGTCTAATACCTGTAATAATACATTGAATACATCTGGATGTGCTTTTTCTACTTCATCGATTAGTATTACTGAATACGGTTTTCTTCTAACAGCTTCTGTTAATTGACCTCCTCTTTCATATCCTACATATCCTGGAGGTGAACCAATTAATCTTGAAACTGCATGCTTTTCCATGTATTCAGACATGTCAATTCTGATTAGTGCGTCTTCTGTATCAAATAATACTTCAGCTAATGCTTTTGCTAATTCTGTTTTACCAACTCCAGTTGGACCAAGGAATAAGAATGAACCTATAGGTCTTGTTGGATCTTTTAAACCAGCCCTTGCTTTTCTTATATGTTGAGCAACTTTAACAATAGCATCTTCCTGCCCTACAACTCTTTTGTGTATTTCTTTTTCAAGGTTAAGTAATTTTTCTCTTTCTTCTTCGAGCATTTTTTTAGCTGGAATTCCTGTCCATTTTTCAATAATTTCTGCAATTTTGTCTTCATCTACAATTACTTCTTCCTCTTCTTTGTTTTTTTCCTTTTCGTATTCTTCTTTTAGTCTCTCAATTTCTTTTTCCAATTCAAATAATTTTTGTTTCTTTAAAGCAGCTTCTTCATATTTTCCTTTTACTGTTAAGTCGTTAATTTCTTCTTCTAATTCCTTTGCTTCGTATTCCAATTTCTTAATATTGGATAATTTAGAGCTCTTTTCAAGTCTTGCTTTTGCTGCAGCTTCGTCGATTAAATCTATAGCTTTATCTGGTAAGAATCTATCTGTTATATATCTATGTGATAACTTCACTGCTGCAACTACTGCTTCATCTGAAATTTTAACATTGTGATGTTTTTCAAATGTTTCTTTTATACCTCTCAAGATTTCTATTGCGTCTTCTAATGAAGGTTCATCAACCTGAACAGGTTGGAATCTTCTTGCAAGAGCTTTATCTTTTTCAATATACTGTCTATATTCATCAAGTGTTGTTGCACCTATAACTCTTAATTCTCCTCGTGCAAGATCAGGTTTTAACATATTTGCAGCATCCATCGAATTTCCTTCTGCTTTTCCTGCGCCGATAATTGTATGCAATTCATCAATGAATAATATAATTTTATCACCCTGTTTTTTTACTTCATCGATTACATTTTTTAGACGTTCTTCAAATTCTCCTCTGAATTTTGCGCCTGCCAGTAATCTACCCATATCTAGCTGTAAAATTCTTTTGTCTATTAATGCATCTGGAACAGCACCTTTTACTATTCTCTGTGCTAATCCTTCTACTATAGCTGTTTTACCTACACCTGGATCACCAACGAGAACAGGATTGTTTTTTGTTTTTCTGCTTAATATCTCAATAGTTCTTTGGATTTCAATATCTCTTCCAATAACAGGCATTAATTTCTTTTCTTCTGCCATTTTTGTCAAATCAATGGTAAACTGTTCTAAAACATCTCCAACTTTTTCTTCTGTTCCTTCTTTGGTTACTTTTATGTTTTTTAATTCTTCATAAACTTCTGTGGTTGTTAATCCGTATTTTGAGAATAATTTTGCTGAATAAGATGTTCCATCGAGCATTATTCCAAGTAATAAATGCAATGTTGTAATAAGTTTATGTTTGGTTTTTCTTGCTTCTGTTTTTGCAATTTCAAAGATTCTTTCTAATGTGCTGGAAATATATACCCTATTATCAGTAAGGTTTCCGTATGAATATTGTGCGTTTTCTGCCAATTCACTTTCTATATTATCCTTTATAGCGTCTACGTTTATTGTTTCAAATAATTTTTTTACATGTTCATCATCGCTATCAAGAATGGCAAGTGTAATATGTTCAGGTGTTAACACATTGGTGCCATATCCATTGGCAATTGTTCTGGCGTTTTCTATTATTTCCAGCGATTTTTCTGTAAAGTTTTTTGGGTTTAGCATACCCATCACCTCCTGAGACATCTATTTTTAATTTTTATTTTTAGCAATCGTAATAATTATTTGCTAATAATATTTCAAAAAATAAAGGATAGATTTGCTATCCGACATATTAGACTGTTTTTTGAATAGAATGTTCAAAAAAATAATTTCTTTTTGGTAACATAATAATTAAAATTAAATAAACCCGGGATTTTATTGCATCCCGGGTTTGAATTAATTTAGAATATTAAATCAATCCCAGCTTTTATATAAGGTGCATTGTTAGCTGGATAATTACCACCTATTGAGCTTTCAAAAGTATAACCGCTTTCTATGATAATTCCAAAATTCTTATGTGGTTTTAGTTCTAATCCTATTATAGGAGTTATACCAATACCAACATCAGCAATATAGTCTTCATTGTAATCAATTTCGGTATTGTAATAACTTGAGATATACAAATCGGCCCCCAGATTTAAATTTCCAAATGTATATTCAGGTGTGTATCTTATATTTAATCCTGTAGAAGTGTAAAATGTATTTATATCATCTGAAAATTCTACAAAAACACCATATGTGAAGTTTTTATAATTGTCAATAAGAAAATCCATTCTTAATGAATAAATATCCGGGAGTTTTGTTGTCATTGATAAAGAAAAATGTGCTCTAAATGGAGAAATATCCGGATTTTCTATTACACTGACTGTATTATCTAGAGCGAATTCAGGTTCTTCTAAAATCTCTAAGATTGCGGAATTGGAGGAAACTTCTTTTGTGACTAATTTTCCGCTTGTTTTTCTATATACATCACCATTTATTTCGTAATTTTTTGCGAATGAGAACATCATTCCTTTATATACTCCATTATTTCTTCCAATATTTACTAAAACACGTAAATTTCCTTCAATACCTATAATTTTACCGCTAATTAAAAATAATTTATTCATTCTATATACAAGGGTATTTACCAGACTTGATATCGCTTCCTCTCTTGCCATTTCTTTTGCTTCGTATTCTGAAACATATTGTGAAACGTAATGAGTTCCAACAGCATCTATAGTTTTTATTTCCAGAATCTGACTTGTTTCAATATCTATTAATCTATATGCCCCTTCAATGTGGTATTCATACCAGATATTATCATATTCATCGGTTTTTCTATATGATTCTGCATCTATAACTTCTATATAAACAATATAATCTGCTGCTAATTGATTTAAATTAAAATTATCTTTTGATGTGAGACCGTGTAAGATTCTTTCTATTTCATTCATTACGTTTATATCTCTTTCTACAAGTCTATACTTTCCCTGGTTAATTAATGCTTCTTTAAGTTTGTGTTCTACTTTTGTTGATAAAAATGAATAACCTCTTGAATAAATTAAAAGGGTTTTTCTTGAATCTTTGTTGTTTACAGCGAAAATAGAAATAAATAAAGAAAACATTAATAAAATTAATAGAATCTTTTTATTATTCATATAAATTCACCTCCAATAAGATTTCTTTTTTATTATATCACAATATACAAAATTTGAAATAAATATGAAATAAGAAATGAATTAACGTTAAATTAAAATTAATGGAATATATCTCTAATGATTTTGGTACTATAAATTTTGTATAATTATAACAAAATAAAAAAAATAAATAAGAGAGGAGAGAATATTTTGAAAAAGAATTGGAGGGTCTTTTGGGACTCGGCTAATCCTTTATTTGAGGAGAATTTAAAGCTTGCAAGGCATATCTCCTCAGAATTAGGATTATCCGAATTTCTGGTTAAACTGCTTATTGCACGTGGAATTACCGATATAGAGCAGATAAAAGAATTTTTATATCCCGATGAATCAACGGTTATAGATCCATATCTTTTGAAGGATATGGATAAAACTGTTGATATTTTATTTGATATAAGGGATAAAGGAGAAAAATTAGTTGTATATGGAGATTATGATGCAGATGGGGTTACAGCGGCTGCTGTAATTTACCAGGGATTTAAAGCATTGGGATGGGATATAGAAGCATATATTCCAAATAGAATAGATGAAGGATATAGTTTAAATATTGAAGCTATAGATGAGCTATATAATAAGGGATATAAAAATATTATTACTGTAGATTGTGGAACAACGTCACTTAAAGAAATAGCTCATGCAAAAGAAAAAGGAATGAGAATTATAATTACTGATCATCATGAAATGCAGGAGGTTTTACCGGAAGCAGATGCTATTGTAAACCCTAAAAGGCATGATGATGAATATCCGTTTAAAGGATTATCGGGAGTAGGTGTTGCTTTTAAGGTATTACTTGCAGTTTATGAGAAAATAAATGATATAAAATTTGATCCGTTTTCTCTTGTGGATCTTGTTGCTCTTGGAACTATTGCTGATATAGTTCCTTTAAGATCCGAGAATAGGTATTTTGTAAAGAGAGGGCTTGAAAAGTTAAGAACTGATCCCAGTCCTGCATTAAGGCATTTGATGAGGGAAATTGGTGTGATGCCAGAAGATGTAAAATCTTATGTTATAGCATATAAAATTGCACCTAAAATAAATGCAGCTGGAAGAATGGCTGATGCCATGAAAGCATTTGAGTTATTGCTTACGGAAGAAGAAAAAAATATAGAAAAGAAAGTTAAACAATTATTAGACTTAAATACCGAAAGGCAAAAACATGAAAGGCGTATATATAAATCAGCATTAAGTTTAATGGATATTAATCCGGATTTTCATGATAAAAAGGTTCTTGTTTTAAGCGGCCAGGATTGGCATCTAGGGGTTCTTGGAATTGTGGCTTCTAAGCTTTCAAATAAATTTAACAAGCCTGTTCTTCTTGTCTCAACTACTTCTGAAGATAATCTTGGAAAAGGGTCTGCCCGAAGTCCGCAGGGAGTTAGTCTTATTGAATTAATGAAAAATATTACTAAAGAAAATGAAGATTTCTTTAAGGAATATGGTGGTCATGAATTGGCTGCAGGATTTACAATTGATTCTGAAAAGATAGAAATGCTTAGAGAAAAGATTAATGAAGTATATTCAAATATTTATGGCGATAAAGAACCGGAATCTGAAATAGAAATAGACATGGAAATTGAGAATTTATGGGGTAATTTTTTTGACGATATAGCTCTTTTAGAACCATTTGGTTATCAAAATCCAGAGCCGACATTTTTAATAAAGGATGTAGTACTTGAAAAAGTAAAACTTTTTGGTGCTGAAGAAGAGAATATAGCAGCAATAGCAAAAACACCTAAGGGTATGATATTTGAAATTGTTGGTTATGGTGTATTAGCAAATAAAAGGGAAAATATTACGGGGAATATAAAATGTAATATAGTTGGTAATTTCAGAGTTGAGAGAACATTTTATAACAATCAAAAGGTATTGAAATTTTATGTAAAAGATATAGAATTTGTCGGTGATTCTTTAACTGAAAAAGAAAATCATGGAAATTTATTAATATCATTACATGCTAAAGATAATGTTCATCATCTTACAAATTATAAGTATAAAATATTGCTCGATATTATAGAACAAAATAGAACTGCAATATTTGCACCTCTTAAGATAAAAAATACATTATTAATTGAAAAGATTAAAAATACTGTATCAAAGGGAGAAAAACTCATTATCATAGGTGCATCGCACTTGTTGCTTGAATATACTTATAAAATTATTAATCAATATATTTCTTCCGATAAAATTTATTATAATAAAAAATCTCATATAGAAAATAGTGTATTAAAAAGTAAAAGAGTTATTCTTTTAACAGTACCGGCGTATATGCAAAATATACACAAGCTCAATGAGTTTTCTAAAAACCTTTTAATTGATGAACCAATCTATTCATTCTCGCATCAGGCTATAGCAAATATTCCAGAGTATATTCAGTTTAGAAAAGTAGTTAGAACTAAAATATATAATATAAACATTTTAGGGACATTTTATGATGAAACCATAAAAGAATTTTTGAAACTTAGTGGATATAGAGTTGCAAATGTTAACTCCAATGTTCCTTCTTTTGAAGTTGTAAAGGAAATAAATTCCAACAAGCTAAAACTTATAAAGGATTATTTATATAATTCCAAAAATCTCAATATTATAGTTGATAATGTCACACCATATAAAAATTTAAAGAATTATATTTCTCAAACATATGAATATTCCGAAGATTATATATTGTATTATTCGCACATGCATACATTTTTTGAAAAAATAAATATTAGAGAGATTAATAAAAAAGGACCTTCGAGAATATTAATTTCAGAATTTGCAAATGATGGGTTAGCTTTAGAACAGAAGGATAGAAATTCTATAATTATGTTATATGATGTTCCTAAGACGCGTATTGAATTATTGGATCTTGTATCATCATGGCCACATAATAAAAAAGAAAATATAATATTTGTTATGGCATATAATACAGATTTTTCAACAAAATTAATGTATGATTTTTCAAGAAATTATCCTTCACCAGAAGTATTAAAGAAAGTATATGAAATGATAGAAGAAAATACAAACATTACCATAAATGCATTATCGGAAAAATACTTTAATAATGACACAGAACTTGTAAAGACTATAACAGACGAACTGATAAATTCCGGTATAGTTGTAAATACATCAAATGGACTTAAAGCAGTAGACGACTTTAAGCTTGATTTAATACATAAAAATGTAAAAGCTAAAGAAAGTATTCTTGATAAATGGTTATTAAAGAGTTCTATAAATTTCTTTATGAATTTCAAATCAAGACAGTTTATTTCTCTGTTAAATAACCAATTTGCGGAGGTTAAGTAAAAATGTTCAAAACTACAAGGGATTTAAATATGTATATAAAATTAGAGCAAAAACATATAATACATATTTTAGATAAATTAAGAGAAAATAATGTTTTTTCAAAATTATTTGCACTTGGTGCTAATCCTGTAATTGCATTTTCCGAAGAAGATAAGGAAAAAGTTGTAAAGATATTGAAAAATGAAGAAATTGAATATAATATTATAAAAACTCAAAAGGATATTATAGAGGAGATGTTAACGTTTTGAAATTTATAGCGCTTGACTATGGATTAAAAAAAACAGGTATAGCTACTGCAGAGGCTGCTTTGAAAATTCCAACAATAAAAAACAGTGTTGGAAGCGATAAATTATTAAAGGTGCTTGAAAATGAAATTTTTAAAGATGGAGATATATTTATAGTAGGTCTTCCAATATCAATGTCCGGGAGATATTCCACACAAACATTTAAAACAATAGATTTTGCAATAAAACTAAAAAATAAATTTAATTCTGAAGTGTATTTGGTAGATGAAAGACTTACAACACAAAATAGCTATTTAATGACAAAGGATTTTTTAAATTCTAAAAAGGCAAAAAAGAAAAAAGATGAAAATAGTGCATTGATTATATTACAACGTTATCTGGCTAATCCAGCTAATTCTATAAAATTAGCATCTCAAAAAGAATATAAAATAGAATATGATGAATCATATAATGATAAAAAAATATTAATAGATAATGTAATAATAAAAAATTCAAAGATATATTCGATAGCAGATGTCTATGCAACAGACCCATATATCTTCTGGTGGTATTTTAAAAGAAATGTTCATTCCACAACTCTGGAATCAGATCTTGAACCTCCATATGATATAATATTTAATTCTAAGGAGGTAGAATAATGAAAAAAAGCTTTTGGTTTATAATGATGTATTTAATAGTGTTTATGATATCATTAAAAATTTTCTCTACAATAGTTGGAAGTTTAGTAATAGCCATGTTCTTTACTATTTTAATAGATGTAATTGCATCATATCTTGAAAAAATAAAAATACCGAGAAAACTTACTGTTCCTATAGCTTCATTGATATTTTATGGAGCAATAGTATATGCTTTTTATAGTATAATTCCTATTACAATAGAAGAGAGTAAAAAGGTTTTTGATTCAATAGCTGAATTTGATTTCCAGGGGATTCCCGGGACAACTGGTGAAGTTGTAAATACATTATTGGATACTGCAGGAGATTATTTAAGAAATATGATAGTTCAATTTGCAAGTTATTTAGCTTCTAATATATCCAATTTTCTAACTATTGCATTATTATTAATAGTGGCATCAGGATATATGGCAATAGCAAGTAAAAGAATGTGGAATCTTATTGATATGTTTTTTCCAAATTCCGAAATAGATAGCACAAAGGATTTTTTAATAAAAACATATAGTGATTTGAGAAAATTTGTTTCAGGGCAGATAATAACAGCATTATCAGTTGGTGTGATAACCTGGATAATGGCATTGATATTTGGTTTTCCTTATGCTTTATTTTTAGGAATACTTGCAGGTATTACAGATTTTATACCATATTTAGGAATATTTATTACAGCAATTCCAATATTACTATTAGGATTTACTAACTTTGGTTTAATGGGATTATTAAAGGGAGTAATAATAATAACCTTTGCCAATCAACTTGAAATGTGGGTGCTTGCACCAAGAATTTCAGGAGGTCAGGTAAATATAAACTGGTTTTTAATATTAACTTCAATGTTGATTTTTGCCCAATTATACGGTGTAGTTGGTGTATTAATAACAATTCCTTTGCTGATAATATTTAAAAATATCTGGAAAATGTATGTTGTTGATTATTTAAAGAAAATATAATGTATAAAAAAAAGCAGCCCGATTTTCGGGCTGCTAAAGAGTTAAACAGGGGGAATTACTACAAGTTGTTTAACTTTGATATTGGCATTTATTTGGGTTTATTGGCAGTTATTTTCTTTTTTTGATATTATACAACAAAAACTATACTTTGTCAAGTATATATATTTACATGCGAGGCGAGAAGAATGAAGACATCAGACTGGTTAAAAAAATATAATATACAACTAAAAAAAAGTCTTGGACAGAATTTTTTGTCTACATCTGAATATGCTAAAAAAATAGTAAAAAAAGGTTCTGTAACAGAGGAGGATACAGTTATAGAAATAGGACCTGGTGCAGGCACACTAACAGAGGAAATTGCTAAAACCGGGGCAAAACTATATGCATTTGAAATAGATGAACGACTTAAACCATTATTATTAGAACGATTTAAAGAATATCAAAATGTAGAAATTCAATTTATAGATTTTTTAAAAGCGAATATATCAGAAATTCAGAAACCAAAGTATATCGCCAATATTCCGTATTATATAACCTCACCAATACTAGAAAAGATTTTTTTTGAGACGCCAGATTTTCAATTAGCGTTATTAATGGTTCAAAAAGAATATGGCGAAAGAATGATGGCAAAAAGCGGGAAAAATTATAGCCCTTTGAGTATATTTGTCCAATTTTTTTGTAAGGTGGAAAAAGTATTAAATGTTCCACCTCATGCATTTATTCCAAATCCAAAAGTTGATTCTGTTGTATTAAAATTAACTCCAAAAGAAGATATTCCTGATATTAACAAAAAAGGATTTTTCAAATTTGTTCATGTTGCGTTTTCGCAGAGGAGAAAAACAATACGGAATAATTTAAAGGGATTAATAAAGGATAGGCTTGATGAATTACTTGAAAAATCAGATATAGATCCAAAAACAAGGCCGGAAAATATTTCTATAGAAAAATTTATAATCTTATACAATAATTATATGAAATTAAAAAATGATTATTGAAATCACAGGATAATTATGATATAATACATGTGTATTTTTGTATGGAGGAAAAGAAAATGCGGAAATATACAATATTACAATTACATAAAAATACTAAAAGAAGCCCTTTATAGGGCTTCTTTTACTTTATTGGAAGGAGGAAGCAAAAGTATGGAAAGAGTTGCTATTGTTGGTGCTCAATGGGGTGATGAAGGAAAAGGAAAGGTGGTAAATTATTTTTCTGGAAATTACGAATGGATAGTAAGGTTTTCTGGTGGTGCCAATGCCGGTCATACAATATACTATAAAGGGAAAAAATATGTAAATCATTTGCTTCCGTCTATAATTCCTGAGGGGGATTCAAAGGCATTTTTAGGTGCTGGAATGGTTATAGATATTGAACAATTAATAAAAGAACTGGAAATATTAGAAGCAGATTTTCCAGGAGTTTCATCAAAAATATACATAGATTTAGAAGCCTTTCTTGTTCTTCCGTATCATAAAGAAGAGGATGGAATCCTTGAAGAATTAAGAAAAAATCCAATAGGTACAACAAGAAAAGGAATAGGTCCAGCATATACAGATAAAGTATCAAGAGAAGGATTTAAAATATATCATTTATTTGATGAAAAACTTTTAAGAGAACGATTAGAAGAAGTAATGTATTTAAAGAAAAATATATACAAAGAAAGATTTAATTTTACATCTGAAGAAATTTTTAATTATTTAATGGAACAAAAAAGAAAGCTTGAAAAATTAAATGTCAAATTCACATCAGCAATAGATATGGCGCAGGTATTCAGAAATACTTCTGTTCTCTTTGAAGGTGCTCAGGGTGTATTGCTTGACCTTGATTTTGGGACATATCCATTTGTAACCTCTGGTGCAACAATGGCTCATGGTGTATCTTCTGTAGGGTTTTCAACATTTGAATTAGATGAGGTATTGGGAGTATTGAAAGCGTATACCACAAGGGTTGGTGAAGGGCCATTTCCAACAGAGGAATTTAGTGAAATTGGAGAAAAAATAAGAAAATTTGGGAATGAGTTTGGTGCAACAACTGGAAGACCGAGGAGGGTTGGCTGGCTTGATTTACCAGCTTTAAGATATGCAAAATTGAGATCAGGTTTGACAAAATTTGTTATTACGAAAGCCGATGTTTTAAATGGTTTTGATGAAATTAAAGTGTGTGTTGCATATGATGTAAATGGTGAAATAAAAGAAATTCCATCTTCTTCATATGATTTTTTTGTTGGAAAACCTGTATATGAGACATTAAAAGGCTGGCCAGATACAAATCATGTTAATTTCTTAAAGTATATGGCGTTTATTGAAGAAAAAACAGGAATAGAAATATCTCATATTTCATATGGCCCTAAAACAGAGGAAATGTGCACAAAAAATGATTTAATAAAAAATATTTAATTAAATGAAATAACCGATCACCGTCTGAAGTAATGCTATTCAGACGGTGATATTTTTTATATGTTTATTGAGGAATTTTCATTGATGTGCAAAAATTTTTTTACAATGTTTACTTGACATATATATGTATTAGGTATATAATAAAAATGGATATATGCAAAAAACATATATAATTTATCCGGAGGTGAGGATATGAGATACGGAAATGGTGGATATGGTTTTGGAAGAGGCATGGGTAGAGGATATGGAAGAGGATTCGGTAGAGGAGCAGGATTTGGACGTGGTTATGGAAGAGGTTTTGGTGGATACGGAAGATATTACGATGAACCATATGATGATTACTATGGATATTCAGTAGAAGAAGAAAAAGCTATGCTTTTGGATTATAAAAGATATCTTGAAGAGGAGTTGCATTTTGTAGAAGAAAGATTAAGAGAACTCGATAGATATAATCAGGGAGGTGAAAGATGATGCCAGGATTTGATGGTACAGGCCCAATGGGTACAGGTCCAATAGGTTTAAGAAGGGGACCATGCAGCAATCCAGGGTATTATACAACACCAGTAAGGAGAGGTTGGTTTGGAGGATTTGCAGGATTCTTTGGATATGGTAGAGGATACGGAAGAGGATTCGGTAGGGGATATGGTTACGGTAGAGGAACATACGGAGCAGGTTATGGATATGGAAGAGGATTTGGCAGAGGCCGTGGGTTTGGTAGAGGCTGGTGGTAAAAAATAATTGTTTAAAAAGGGGGTTGCCATAATGACAACCCTCTTTGAAATTTAAAAATAAAGTGGTATGATATATATGAATTGTATATATAGTCCTAATATATAGAATGGAGGTTATGAAATGAGAATAACCGTTTTAAGTGGTAAAGGTGGAACAGGAAAAACTACAGTTTCAACAAATTTAGCTTATGCATTATCAAAAAAATATAAAATTCAATTATTAGATGTTGATGTTGAAGAACCAAATGATCATCTTTTTTTCAATATAGACTTTTATAAAGAAGAAAGTGTAGATATGTTATTACCAGTAGTTGATAATAATGCATGTATTAGATGTGGTGAATGTGCAAAAGCCTGTCAATTCGGAGCAATTTCAGTATTTCCAACGGGAACGTTGGTTTTTGAAAGTTTATGTCATGGTTGTGGGGCATGTGCAATGGTATGTCCTGTTGATGCAATTACAGAGAAACCAAAAAGCCTCGGTAAAATCAAGTTAGGTAAAATCAATGAAAATCTCGAATTTGGAATGGGATTATTAAATATTGGAGAACCTTCAGGAGTAAGGATTATAAGGGAATTAAAAAAACATATAGATGATAATGCCGATGTTGTTTTAATAGATTCACAACCAGGAACTTCTTGTCCTGTTGTTGAAAGTTTGAGAAATGCAGATTTTGCTATTCTTGTAACTGAACCAACTACATTTGGATTGCATGATTTAAGCCTTGCTGTAGATCTGGTGAAAGAAATGGGAATCCCGTCAGGTATTATTGTAAATAGAGATAGTGATGATACAACAATTATAGATGATTATGCCAGAGAAGCAAATGTACCAATATTATTGAAGATACCTTTTGATAGAGAAATTGCTAAATTATATTCAGAAGGAAAAATCTTTTCTGAGTATTTACCAGAATGGGAAGAAAAATTCTTAAATGTGTTTGATGAAATAAAGGGGTTGGTTAAATGAGACAACTTGCAATAGTTAGTGGAAAAGGTGGAACAGGAAAAACCACATTGAGTTCATCATTTGGTGCTTTGTTGAAAAATGCAGTATTAGCAGATTGTGATGTTGATGCAGCAAATTTAAACTTAATGTTTAATGGTGATTTAAAAGAAAAATATGAATATTATGGTGGAAAAAAGGCTATAATAGATCAAAATAAATGCGATAAATGCGGTATTTGTAAAAATGTTTGTAGATTTGAAGCTATTACATTTGAAAATGGAATATATGATGTTGATCCATATGCATGTGAAGGATGTAATGCCTGTGTTATTGCATGTCCTCAAAATGCAATAAGATTAGAAACAGCTTTATCGG
Source organism: Marinitoga sp. 1135 (assembly GCF_013363245.1). Lineage (NCBI taxonomy): Bacteria > Thermotogati > Thermotogota > Thermotogae > Petrotogales > Petrotogaceae > Marinitoga > Marinitoga sp. 1135. The sequence continues at coordinate 129,077 of NZ_LBEZ01000008.1, forward strand.
GAGAATATTATTATTCTGTAGTATCTGATGGAAAAGAAATTGTTCATGCTAATCTAAATCCTGGTGAAGAAACATCAGGAGGTTTAGTAGCAGAAGTTAGAAAACTCGCTTTGAAAAAGGCAGAAGAAAATAACAAAGATATTGTTTTAATTGATGGAGCACCTGGTATAGGTTGTCCTGCAACATCTTCAATTACAGCAACAGATTATGTTGTAATTGTAACAGAACCAACCTCATCAGGACTTCATGATTTAAAGAGAATAGTAGAAACAGTAAGATACTTTAAAAGAGATTTTGGTGTAGTTATTAATAAATACGACTTAAATCCAGATGTAAGTAAAGAAATAATCAATTATTGTATAAGCGATGGCATAGAAGTATTGGGAGAAATACCTTTTGATGAAACAGTATTAAAAGCAGTATTAGAAATTAATCCTGTAGTGAATTATGAAAACAGTAAAGCGGCAGAAGCAATAAAAGAAATCTTTGAAAAAGTAATGGAAAAATTAAAATAAACGGAGGTGTTAGTGATGAAATTAGCTATACCATCACAGGGAAGAGACTTAGAATCATTAAGTAATGACAGATTTGCGAGGGCAGAGTTATTTGTAATTTATGACCTCGATAATGATGAAATTGTAGAAGTTGTTGAAAATAATGCAAGCGAAGCACATGGAATGGGACCAAAGGTTTCACAAATGCTTGCTGAAAAAGGCGTTAATGTATTAATACTTGAAAGTGTTGGTAAAAATGCATTTGAAGTGTTAAATGCTGCAGGTATTGAAGTATATTTAACAAAAAAGGATAAACTTTCAAATATCATAGAAAATTATAAGAATGGAAAATTAGAAAAAGTAGAACACGCTACACATTAATTAGGGGTGAAATGATGAAAATAGCATTTGGTACAAAAGACGGAGTACACTTGAACGATGAACATTTTGGTCACTCAGAATTATATGTAGTATATGAATATGATGGAGAAAATTTTAAAAAAGTAGAAGAGATAAAAAATCCATATGCAGAAACGCATATGCACGCAAAAGTTGAAGAAATATTGGAGTTTTTGGGTCACTGTAAGGTATGGGTAGGATTAAGCATGGGAAAAGGTTCAATGATAAAACTTGATAAACTTGGTTATAAACCTATTATAGTGGAAAGTGAAACAGTTGAAGACGCTATGGAAGAATTGAGATTTATTCTTGCAGGAGAAGTGGAAGAGTAAAGGAGGGGATATTATATGCCCTGGGTAAAAGAAAGCGAATGTATAAAATGTAAGATATGTGTAAATGTATGTCCTGTGGAAGGCGCAATTGAATTAAAAGATGATGGATATCCATATATACATAATGATATATGTACAAGATGTGGTATTTGTATGGAAAAATGTCCTAAAGATGCTATAAGACCAAATTCTGAAAATCCAGCAATGAGAGGTATGGGTAGAGGTGCTGGAATGGGAAGAGGAATGGGTCGCGGCATGGGACATGGAATGGGAAGAGGTGCAGGATTAGGTAGAAGGGGATATTAAAATATAAAAGGGGTGATTTCTTTGAAATTCAGGGATTTTGAAGCAAAAAACCATATTTTTATGTCACCTGTAAAAACAGCATTAGCTACACCAAAGACAGGTTTTATTACAGAAGAATTGATTAAATATTATGAAAGAAAAGCAAAAGGTGGAGTCGGAGCAATTATTCTTGAGCCTATATCAGTGTTAAAATCAGGAAAAGAACATCCAAAACAGGTAATGTTGGATACTGATGAACACATTGAAGGATTAAAGAAACTTGTTGACACATTACACAAATACGACACCAAATTAATTGTACATCTTAATCATGCTGGAAGGGCAGCAAATCCAAAAGCATCTGAAGTTGTAAAATCATCTTCTGCTGTAAAATGCCCATCTACAGGAGTAACTCCTGAAGAATTAACTCTTGATGAAATAAAGGAATTAATACAGGCATTTAAAGAAAATGCTGAAAGAGCACAAAAAGCAGGTGCTGATGGAATAGAAATCCAGTTTGGTCATGGTTATATTGTTCATCAATTCTATTCTGAAAGATTGAATAAAAGAGATGACGAATATGGAAAAGATAAATTTAAATTTGCCAGGGAAGTTTTATCAGCTGTAAAGGAAGTTACAAATATACCTTTAATTTTAAGAATCTCAGGAAGCGAATTTGTTGAAGGTGGAATTACAGATGAACATTTAACAAAGATATTTGCTTTAGCAGAAGAGTTTGGTGTATCAATTATTCACGTTGGTTGGGGTAACGCATGTGATTCAGCACCATGGTATTATAATCACATGTCATTACCAACAGATATAATGGATAATAGATTGAAAGAAATTAGAAAATTAACAAAAATTCCTATTATTGCAGTAGGAAGAATGCAAATTGATGAAAGATATAAGAAACTTGTAGATGACGGAACAATTGATGGAGTTGTATTTGGAAGACAATTAATAATAGATCCAGATTTTCCTAATAAAATTTTATCTAACTCAGATGATTTTGTAAGATGTGGAGGTTGTTTGCAGGGCTGTCTTGCAAATGTTAAAGCAGGAAAACCAATTAATTGTATTGCGAATCCAGAAGTTCATAGTGAATTTGTTGTTGAAAAGATTCCTGAAAAGAAAAAGGTTGCTATTATTGGTGCAGGACCTGCAGGTTTATTTGCAGGAACATATTTATCTAAGAAAGGTTATGAAGTAACTATTTACGAAAAGAATGATTATGCTGGTGGTCAATGGGTATTAGCTTACAGAGCTCCAGGAAAGATTTATATGAAAGATACACTTGAAGATATTATAAGAAAAACAGAAAAATCAGTTGAAATAAAATATAATACAGAAGTAACGCCAGAAATGCTCAAAAAAGAAAATTATGATATTATAATCGTTGCTACTGGTGCAAAGCCATTTGTTCCACCAATTCCTGGTTTAACAGATTACATTACAGGATTTGACTTCTTTGACGGTAAAAAGGTTGAAGGTAAAAATGTATTGGTAATTGGCGGTGGATTAATTGGGTTAGAAGCAGCAGAAGCACTTGTTAATGAAGGTAAAAATGTAACTGTTGTTGAATTAATGGAAGAAGTTGGAAGAGGAATGGAAGTAGTTGCAAGTAAATTGTTCCAGAAAAATTATGCTCCAAAGATAAATATTTATACTAAAACAATGGTAAAAGAAATAAAAGGTAAAGAAGTTATTGTTGAAAAAATAGGAGAAGGAATAACTTCTTTAGGCGAATTTGATGATATTGTAGTTACAGCAGGAACAAAACCTGTAAATGAATTATATGAAAAACTCAAAGAAGAATTTAATAATGTATATGTAATAGGTGATGCAAACAAAGTTGGCCAAATAGTAGATGCAATATCTTCAGCGAAAGAACTTGCAGAACAATTGTAATTTTTAAACAATCCCCATCCTGATTCAGGATGGGGATTTTGGTTCTATGTATATGGTTTTGAAGTTTTTATATAAGACCATTCCTGGTTTTGCCCCTTTTGGTTTCCATACATGCTTTTTTTGAGTATAATCTACAGAAACCTTTGAAGACATTCGCCCTTTTGAATAATATGCAGCAAGAGATGCAGCATATTCAATAACTTCTTGTGGAATATCTTTTTTTCTTTCTGTTTTTATAATTACATGAGCTCCGGGAATCCCCTGTACATGAAGCCATATGTCTTCCTTATCAGCTTCTCTTGTAATCTGGTCATTTTGAATATTATTTTTTCCAACGAGAATTTTAAAGCCGTTATAATTAAATTCAAGTGGTTTTGAAATGATTTTTTTTCTTTTCTTCTTTTTATTATTTTCATTAATAAATCTTTCTTGAATCATTTCTTCCCTGATTTCCATTAATGTTTCAATATCTTCTGCCATTTCTATGCTCTGCCATAGTTGATACAAATAGTCAATCATTTCAGATGTGATTTTTAGTCTTTCTTTTAAGTGAATTTCCTTTGATTTAAGTTTATGAACCTTTTTAAATATGGTTTGTAAATTTTCATTTGGTGTTTTTAATGGATTAAGCTTGATTCTCATTTTTTCACCAGTTTCCCAATCTTCTACTTCAACAAAATCAGTTTTCTGATTAAACATATACAGATAAGCCTGCAATAATCGTCCCTGTTTTTCAAGTTCGGGAATTTTTTGTATTTCTTTTTCTTCTAATTTTAGCTTTTTATGAAGTTTTTCATATTTTTCGATTTCTTTTATTACTATCTTTTCCAATCTTCTCTTCAATTCAGAAAACCTTGAATTTATACTTTGCTTTTCAAAGAAATTTAATAAGCCTTCTGAAGGCGATTTAAATTCATTATATTCATAATTTACAGGTCTAAAAGCGAGGATCTCCTTTTTATTTTCATAATCAAAGGTATAAACATTTAAATTATCCATGAATTCAGAAACAAAGGATATATAATCATATTTTTCAATATACTCAAAAAAGAATTTTTTGCTTAACTTTGAAAAACCCATTAATTGCCTGTCTATATCAAAATCAATTTTATCGTGTTTTAATATGTTGATATATTCTTCTTTATAAAATGGAATATATTCTGCGCCAGGCATTATACTTCTTGAAGGTGTAATCCCTTTTTTTAATGCATCTAAGATTTTATTATTTTCATCTACCAATAATATATTTGAATTTCTTCCCATTAATTCAAAATACAATTTGTAATTTCTCATTTCAAAGGTTTCATCTATTACTGAAAGTTCAATATATCCAACTCTATCAAGTCCAAGTTGCTCTATTTTCATAATTTTAGCATTCTTAATTCTTTTTCTTAGGAACATTGAAAAATTTTGTGGTGTATCAGGCATATTTGGTTTTGTTTCAAGTGAGATTATATACGAGGGATTCTTTAATACAAACAACAAAAAACCGTTTTGAAGTTGCAAAAGCACTTCATCATTTACCGGTTGATATATATTTCGGATTTTTTGACCTTCAAATTTTTTGGCTTCCCTTATTAATTTATTTAACAAAAGTCCATCTATGGGCATATTAACATTCCTCCATTGTTATGTAGAAATTTTCTAAACCAATTATATCATAGTTTTAAAGAGATTGATGATGTGAAAATAAAAATTATGATATAATAAAATATGAAAAAGTTAACAAGGGGTGAAACAATGGGGATATATGATCAACTATTTAAAGAGATATTATCCGATAAGGAAATGATCGTTGAGTTTATAGATATCTTTATTCCTAAATTAAAAAGTTATGGGATTTCAGCAGAAGATATAACAATAGAACATACAAAATTTACAGATATAAAATATGGAGATAAGGAAAGTGACTTACTATTTAAAGTAAAATATTTTGAAAATGAGGTATATCTATATTTATTGATAGAACATCAATCAACTGTAGATTATTTAATGCAATTTAGAATACTCGAATATATGGTGCGAATATGGAAAAATTATATAAATGAACATAAAAAAGAATCGAGAACAAAAGGATTTAAATTAATACCAATAATGCCAATAGTGTTTTATACAGGAAAAAGAAAATGGACGGCTGAAAATTGGTTTATGAAAAAAGTAGAAAATTGGGAAATGTTTGATGAATATACACCAAAGTTCAAATATAAGGTGATTGATTTAACTCAAATACCTGAAGAACAATTAATAAAAATAAAAAAGGCATTAGGGTTATTACTGGCATTAAATAAGGCAGAAAACAAAACAGTAACCAGAATAATAGAGGAAATAAAAATAGAATTAGAAAAATTACCTGAAAAAGAAAAGGAAAAATTTGGAAATTACGTGAACGGAGTGATAAAAACTCTCGTCAAAAGAAATAGAGATTTGAATTTAGATGAAGAGATATTTGAAGAGGAGGAGGTGGAAGAAATGTTTGAAAATTTTGTAAAAGCTGTAAATGGTGCATATAAAGATGCTATAGAGCAAGGAATGAAACAAGGGATAGAGCAGGGAATAGAACAGGGAATAGAACAGGGATTTAAAAGTGGAATGTTAGCTGGAGAAAGAAAACTAACGCGTTCATTATTAAGAAAAAAATTTGGTGAAAAAATAGAACCATATATTGATGCTCTTGATTATATGACTTTAAAAGAATTAACTGAAATTGCTGAAAATATATTAGATCTTTCTTTTGAAGAAACGATAGAGTTGTTAAAAAAGGTATCCAATTAATATAATGAGGTGAAGCTATTTGAAAAAATTTTTAGGACCTGTAGTCACATCAAAAAGTATAGGTAAATCTCTAATACAAATAAATGACCTTTTTCCTATGGCCAAGAGATTTGGATATGATTCAATTATTTTATGCGAATCACATCCGAAATCCTGGCCAACATTTATTAATTTAGCTAAAAAATATAAAATAGTACCATATATTTTATTTGAAATGAAGGGAAAAATTTATTTTCCTGTAAATTCAAAAGAGTTGTTGGAAATTATACAATTTTACAACGGAAAAAAAGAAAATATAAATGTAAGATATTTTGAAAAAAATGAGATAAAAGAGAAGATACTTTTCCCCACACAGACGGTTAAAGAATTATTGGATTCTGAAAATATTTCTGGTGGATGTTTAAAAGGAAATCTTAAAATAGAAGATTATTTGGGAAGTAATATATTAAAATATATAAACTCAACAACTCCCTCTTATAATGTAAAAGATTTTTATGTAAATTTGCCTCAAATGGGAGGATTTAAAAGATTATATGAATCGCTATTGCCCTATATGGCAAAATTGCCAGATGAATATATGCAAAGATTAAAAAAAGAATTATTGGTTATAAAGGATATGGAAGTTTCAGATTATATATTAACTGTAAAAAAAATAGTTGAAACAGCTAGAAATACAGGGGCATATGTTGGTCCAGGAAGAGGTTCTGCTGTTGGTTCGCTAATAGTTTATATGTTGGGAATAACGCTAATAGACCCTATAAAATATAATTTATATTTTGAAAGATTTCTTAATCCGTCTAGAAAAGAATTGCCAGATATAGATCTGGATATAGATTCTGAAAATAGAGATAATGTCATAAAAAAATTAAATGAAATTTTTAGTATTGCTCAGGTTAGAACATATGTAAGAATGAAAGAAAAAAGCGCTGTAAAAAAAGCAAAAGAAATTTTAGGATATGATATGTCTCAAAAGTTAAAATTTCCAATTAGGTCTTTAGAAAATATGAAAAGATATCCTAATATGGATGAAAAATTAAAAAAGTTTTATACTCTTGCATTTTATTTTGAAGGATTGGAAATAGCTGAATCTGTACATGCGGCTGGTGTGATATTATCAAAAGAAGATATGGGATTAAAAATCCCTCTTGATTATAGGCAAAACAATATTCCAATTACATTATGGGAAATGGATGAATTAAAGCTTTCAGGTATAGAAAAATTTGATATATTGTCTTTAGATACACTTGCCCTGTTAAAACGTTTTAATTTTAAATATGCTAAAGATAAATTTGTAAATTTAGAAGATAAAGAAGTATATAAGTTAATTTCTGCTGGTTTAACAGAAGGGATATTCCAGCTTGAATCCAGATTGGGTAAAAAACTATCCAGAAAATTAGCGCCTAAAAATTTTATGGAGTTAACAATTTTACTTGCAATGAATAGACCGGGACCTTTGAATTCTGGAATGTTTGATGAGTATCTTGAGGGTAGTTCCAGGGAATATCTAAAAAAACTCTTGCCTGAGACTAAGGGAGTTATTATTTTTCAGGAACAGGTGATGTATATTGCACAAAAATTGGGAGGATTATCCCCAGAAGAGTCAGACGATTTTAGAAAAGCAATGTCAAAAAAGGATATAGAAAAATTAAAAAAGTTGAAAGAAAAGTTTATTTTTAATGCAGCTAAAAAGATTGGAAATAAAGAATCACAGGAGCTCTACTCTAAAATAGAAAAATTTGCAGAATATGCGTTTAATAAATCACATAGTGTTGCATATGCTCATCTTAGTTATTGGCTGGCTGAAATAAAAACAAGAGAAAGATGTAAATTCTTTTTGGAATATATAAAGTTTAAAGGGTTGTCAGAAACTCTTTTTGAAGAAAGTAAGTATATGAATATTCAAATTAAAAATGCAAGTATTCTTTATCCACAAGGTATGTGCAAAGATAATGCATTATATTTACCTTTAAGGGTTATAAAAGGAGTAGGTATATTTGCAGAAGAGGTTTTAGCTAAAGATATAAAAGAAAAAGGGAATTATAAGGATTTTGAAGATTTTATAAAGCGAACAAAGGAAAAACGCATAACAAGAAATATAATTGAACAGATGATAAAAGGTGGAGTTTTTGATATTTTTACAAAAAATCGAAGACAATTATTGAGAATGATTTCTGAAATTGAACATAATACAAGTAGAAAAGCAAAAAAAATATTAAGTGATGTTTTTGGAGAAAATATATCAACTGACAAAGAGGTTATTACAGATAAAGAAGATATAATTAAATTTGAAAAAGAAGTATACGGATTTAAAATCAACTAATTTAAACTACTTGATTTTACCTATATTTTATGGTATAATCAATTGCAGATATAGAAATAATCGTTCGAGGGCAGTAGCCCTCGAATTCTGTTTTATTATAAAAGGAGGTGCAAAATGAAAGATTTAAAAGACCTGATTTTAAAAGAATCGCAAGAAATTGCCAGGAATATGGATTTAGAAATTTTCGACGTATCGATTAAAAAAATTAGAAAAAAAGTAAAGCTTGAAATTATTATTGATAAAGAAGATGGATATGTTGGAATTGATGATTGTGAAAGATTTTCAAGAACAATAGAATCATATCTTGACGAAAAAGATCTTATAGATACATCATATGATTTAATAGTAAGTTCTCCGGGATTAGATAGACCTTTAAGAAGTTTAAAGGATTTTATTAGATTTAAAGGGAAGTTAGTAAAAGTAATTCTAAAAGAAAGGGTACAAAACAGAACAGCTATAAAGGGATATATTGAAGATATAAATGACAAAACTATTTATATAAAAGAAAAAGATGGTGGTAAAATAATAGAATTCCCGTATGATATAGTATTAAAAGCAAACTTAGAAATAGATTTGTAAATGGAGGTGATTATAATGAATCTTGCATTAAGAGAAGCATTAACAGAATTAGAAAGAGAAAAGGGAATAAAAAAAGAAGTATTACTTGAAATAATTGAAAAGGCTATAGAAAAGGCATATAAAAACAATTATGAAATGGAAAACGTGGAGGTTATTGTTGATAAAAATCATGGGGAAATCACAATATATCAGCTGTTGAAGGTTGTTGAAGAAGTAGAAAATGAAGGAGAAGAAATTACATTAGAAGAAGCTAAAAAGATATCTTCTAAAGCCCAAATTGGAGATATTATCAAGAAAAAAATAAACCCTAAAAAAGAATTTAAAAGAATAGCTGCACAAACCGCTAAACAGGTAATTAAACAAAGTATAAGGGAAATAGAAAAAGAAAAGTTATATCAGACATATTCTACATTAGAGGGAAAAATAACAACAGCTGAGGTGTTAAAAGTAACTCCAGAATATGCAGATATTAGAATAGGAAAACTTGAAACAAAGTTACCAGCAAAAGAATGGATTCCGGGAGAAAAAATGTACAATGGAGACATAATAAAAGTTTATATAAAAAGTGTTCAAAAAACAACTAAAGGTCCAAAAATTCTTGTTTCAAGAAGTGTTCCTGAATTTGTAGAAGAGTTATTTAAAATGAATATCCCAGAGATAGAAGATGGAATAGTAAAAATAAAAAAAATATATAGAGAACCAGGAGTTAGAAGTAAGGTTGCAGTATATTCAGAAGATCCTAAAGTTGATGCTATTGGGGCATGTATTGGAGAAAATGGCATGAGAATTGCGCAAATATTGGAAGATTTAAAAAATCTTGAAAAAATAGACGTAATAAAATGGTCTGATGATATTGAAGAACTAATAAGAAATGCACTTGCACCAGCTCAGGTAGTAGAAATAAAATTAGACAAAAAAGAAAAATTTGCATTAGTGCATGTTCCGGAAAATCAATTATCTCTTGCTATAGGTAAGGGTGGGCAAAATGCTCGTGCTGCCGCTAAAATAACAGGCTGGAAAATAGATATACATACTGTATAATTTAATTAAAAATGCACACAATTTTAATAGTGTTTAAATGAAATATTTTTCTTTCTGATGTAAAATTTAGTCGAACTAAAGAATGAGGAGGCGGATTTAATACTATGTCCCAACAAATGCTTAAAAAAGTTCTCAGAGAAAAAAAACAAAGAATGACAGCCCAAAGGGAATTAATTCTTAAGGTTTTTCTCGAATCCAATGGAAAATTAATGAGTCTTGATGATGTGTATATGCAAATTAGAAGAAGAAAAAATCACAAAACCAGTAAAATGACTATAAAACGTGGAATAGAACTTTTGGAAGAACTTGGAATAATAAGAAAAATAGATTTTGATGATGGTGTTGTTAGGTATGAATTAATTGATGATGTAACAGATGAAGTAAATGCAATTTTCATATGTGAAAATTGTGGGAAAGCAGTAAAAATGGAAGTAAGTAAAGAAGCAATAAAAAATCTTTTACCTAAAAAAGATATTGAAATCAAAGATTTTGAATTAAAGATTTATGGTATTTGTACAGAATGTCAGGTATAAAATAAAAGGAGGCCCGCGAAGGGCCTTTTATTTTTATGTTATTAATTAAGCGGATTTACGCATTTTTGCTCTAATTACACAATCATCTATTGTAACTTCGCCTTTTATAACTCCCTCTGCAAATAACTTACAATTTGCATAACCACAAGCACCACAATTCATATTTGGTAAATCATTTAATACTTCTTTTTCATTCCTATATACAATTTCTGTATTTTCAATTTCATTTAATATATCTTCACGTTTTACAAGTTTTTCCATTATATATCCCATAATAAATATTGCAGGAATTGTTAAAGCATATCTTGTTAAAGCGAAAGGCAATCCAAGGAAGCTTGATTCAACCATGAACATAACAACCTTAACTACTGCCCATGAACTAATAATTATAACTAAATTAGCAATACTTGCTCCTTTTAAGAATAAAGCCTGTGCAACTGGAAATGCTGCATATATAGGACCGGCTGAAATTGCACCTGTAAACATTGATAACAACTTTCCTTTAAATCCAGATTCTTCACCGAAATGTCTCATTATAACTTCTGATGGTACCCATACAGTAATCAATGAGGAGATTATAAGAATAGGTGGCATAACCTCAACCATTTCAATTAGAAATCCTTTTGTCATTTCTAACCCTTTAAAGAAAATTTCTGGTTTTACAAAAAATGCAATTCCATACAAAACGATACTTACAAAGATTAATTTATTATTTTTAATTAAATCCAATATCTTCTTCATAATATCACCGCCATTCCTGTAGCAATTAATATAGCAGCAACAAAACTAAGCCATAATCTATGCAATGTAAATTTCTTTCCAAAATATTTAATTTCAATTGGCATAGTAGCGAATCCAACCATAGTTAATGTTGTGATAAATGCTGCAATTGCTGTTAAATTTGCTCCACTTTGGTAGAGAGATTTAGAAAGCGGGAATGCAATAAATGCTGGTATTATAGTTAAAGCACCTATAACTGCACCGTATATTGTGCTTAAAAACTCGTTTGAATTTCCCAATAACTGTTTAATTAATTCCGGTGGCAATATAGCCAATACTAAACCTACTAAAGCCATAACTCCAATAATTTCAATAAAAGTTTTTACCAACAAATTTTTTGATAATACTAAACTTTCCTTTGTTTTATCTTTACTCTTAAAAATAGACCAACCTAAAAATGAAACGGCTATTCCATATAATACAATGGTATTCACTGTATCAACCTCCTACTTCTTTGTTTTTTTTATTCATACCCTATTATAGACAATATAAAAAAATAAAACCGTGATTTTAAACACGGTTTTATTTTAGAGATTTAATATTCAACAACTTGACATGATTTCTATCAATAATTTTAATATAACCTTCATTTTCTAATTCTTTTATCTTTTTTGATACCACTTCACGAACACTGCCGATATCATTTGCTATTTGCTGCTTTGATTTAAAATAAATAATATCAGATTTTTGCTGTTTATGTAATAATAGGAAATATCGAATTAAACGCTCCTTTATTGATTTTATAATTAGAATATCCACAATATTAGAAAGATTTAATAATTTCTTGGAGATTTCATTTAAATACAATATAAGAAAAGTCTCATTTTCTTTAAATAACTTCAAAACACCTTCTTTTGATATTTCAAAGACTTCAGAATCCTTTTCCGCAACAATATATGAAGGATAATTTTCATCAGAAAAAATTAGTCCCTCACCAAAACTTTCATTCTCTTTCAAGTATTTTAAAACCTGTTCATTACCGTCTGGAGCATATTTTACAACTTTCAATTTACCGGATAATATAATACTAATTTGTTCTAATTTTTCATTTGGTGAATGTAAAACGTGATTTTTTTTGATTTTAAGAGTACGACCGTACTTTTTTAATATCTCACTGTTTTCACCAAAAACATTTTGAAAAAATTCACTTCTCACTTTTTTCCTCCTATATAAAAATTTTATGCTTTAGAATCAAGAATTTTTCCCCAGGTTACACCACCTGTATAAACCAGATGTCCATTTGGATCATATGAAGTAAAATAGCGAACATACACCTGAGCCATCTTTCCTTTAAACATAGCTTCCTTAATAATTTCTCGTGCATGTTCTGATTCATGAGATTTTATAAATAAAAAAGAAGCATTTTCACTAACCGGTGTTGGATATTGAAATGAAACAGCTGAATCAGGCGAATCATCCTGAAGATAAACAACAGATTCCGAAGTTTCTGGAAAATTATTTTTTGATATTTTATTATTAATATTCCTATTAACAACATGCTCATTTGAATTGGAAATACCCTTTTTATTTTTTTGAGATTTTATACCCTGCTCATTGATATTTCTGTCTATGCGTTCCAATTCTTTTTCGGCTTCTGAAATATTACCTATTTTTATCATTGAACTGATTTTTCCAAGTTTAAACAACAAAGCATTATCCTTATTGTTTATAGCTTCAATAAGGATTTTTCTTAACTTACTCTCAAGATATTTCTCTTTAAATTCAGTAGGAGAATAATAATTATTAACATTAATACGCATAAAATCACCTACATATTCATTATACACCTTTTTAAATTATTGAAAATTCTATCATTATATTTTTCCATTAGAATAATAATTTTCCTACCAAACTAAATTCTTATATTCTTAACCCTTTTTTAAAAAAATAATGTTTTAATTTATAGTGGAGGTGAAACTATGACAAAATTTGTTGATACCACATTACGTGACGGCCAGCAATCAATAATTGCGACTCGAATGAAAACCTCTGAATTTGAGCCTGTTTTAAAAGATTTTGATACAGTAGGTTTTCATTCAATGGAGGTATGGGGCGGTGCAACATACGACTCATGTATAAGATATCTAAACGAAGATCCATGGGAAAGACTAAAAACAATAAGAAAAAAGTTAAAAAACACGCAAATACAGATGTTATTAAGAGGACAAAATATTGTTGGATATAGAAATTATGCTGATGATGTAGTTGAATTATTTATAAACAAAGTAGCGGATTATGGTATGGACATAATAAGAGTATTTGATGCTTTAAATGATATAAGAAACTTAAAAAAGAGTATAGAAGTTGCTAAAAAGAGGAATATACATGTTCAGGGTGCAATATCTTATACAATAAGTCCTGTTCATAATCTTGAATTTTATTTAAACTATGCAAAAGAATTAATAGATCACGGTGTTGATTCAATAGTTATAAAAGATATGGCTGGATTATTAACTCCTAAAATGGCGTATGATTTAGTAAAAGAATTAAAGAGAAAATACAATGTACCAATAGAATTGCATTCTCATAATACGGCAGGTATGGCTTCTATTGCATATCAAGCAGCAATTGATGCTGGTGTTGATTTAATAGATACAGCATTAAGCCCATTTGCAAATGCAAGTTCTCAACCGGCAGTTGAACCATTTAACTTTGCATTAGGAGAACCGCTTGATTCCGATAAACTTTATGATCTCGCGCATTATTTCTGGAAAGTAAGGGAAAATCATATAGAAGACGATATGCGAATGGTATCAATTGACTCAAGAATATTAAAGGCACAAATTCCAGGCGGAATGTTTTCAAACCTTGTATCCCAATTAAAAGCTCAAAAAATGTTGCATTTATTAGATGAAGTATTAGAAGAAGTTCCAAGAGTGCGAAAAGATCTTGGATATCCACCACTTGTAACTCCTACAAGTCAAATAGTTGGTGTTCAGGCAGTTTTAAATGTTATGTATAAAGAACGATATAAGTCAATTACAAAAGAGGTTAAAAATTACCTAAAAGGAATGTATGGAAGACCACCTGCACCAGTAGATGAAGAACTTTTAAAGAAAGCACTTGGAAACGAAAAACCAATAGACTGCAGACCAGCAGATTTATTAAAACCTGAAATAGAAAAAGCAAGAAATGAAATATGTGTTTTAGCTGAAACAGATGAAGATTTATTGACATATATCCTATTTGGTGAAGTAGGGAAAAAATATCTAAAAGACAAATATGAAAAAGAAATACAGGTTGATTTCGAACTTGTTGAAGAAACAGAAGATTTTGTTGAAGATGAAAGTATATATCCTGTATGATATAATAAACTCCCGGATTTTTCCGGGAGTTTTGTTTAATTTACAGTAATACCTAAAGCTTCTATTTCTTCCTTTGGCATAGGATATATATCTTTTATTCTAATTTTTATAAATTTTCCTGATTTGGTTTTATATAAAATTACATCTCCTATTTCTAGATTATTATAATGGTATTCAGACATATTTTGTATAGCTTTATCATAGTTTATAATAGATTCAAAGTCATAATATGAAGCAATATAAACTTCACTAACATCATTATTATTAGGATATATTTGATAATAGAGATTATTTCGTAAACTAATTCCTGCATAAAATCTCAGTTCTCTGGTGTTATTCATATCAAAATCAATTTCATTTATATCTATTAAATATGGATTATTATATTTTAATTTTTCTTTTAATGTTTGATCAGATATTGAATAAGAATAAATAGTATTTACTTTTAATTCCTTAATATCATTAGTGAAAATACCATTATCTGAAATTTCATAATCTAATTTTATTATTCTATTGATATGCATATTTACATTTAATTCAATTGTGTCTTTTGATAAATCTGTCAATAAACCATTAAATGCATCGTTTAAAGAAAAATAATTTTCATATGAATAAGCATCGATAAATAGATCTTTATGGACTTCTGGAAGTGCAGTTTCGATTTTTCCTATATTTTTTTCTGTTTCCTCAGAAGCGAATTCATGATAAGCTGTTTCATATTCAAATTCGTTATTTGAGATTTTAATATAATTTTTTACAATGGGATATATTGTACCTCCACTATAAGAGTTTGGATAAAAAAAGATTCCTCCGTAATTGGTAACCACAGATGTCTGTGTATCAATATCTATTTCGGGAATTATTTTAACCTTAAATTTTTTATATAAAATAGGTGTATTTTCCCATTGTCTTATTATTGTTTTAAATAAGTATTTTCCTGAATCTAGTTTTGTTACTTTAAAATGTTGATTTTCAAAAGGGTACCACTCGAATTTTCTTACAGACCAGAAATACCATGGATCTTTTGTACCAAATAATTGTCCGTATGTTCCATCTAATTGTTTAAATCTTAAATTATTACTATTATATAATTTTAATGAATAATAATCTTTTGGATAATATATCCATATACCAAATTTATTTACATCTGTATAAGGGCTTTTTTCTTTCTTTAATAATACATATGATTCAAATCTGTTATCTTCTTTGTTTTCCTCAGTTAAATCCATTTCCATTATTAAATATTGAATATCAGGAGGAGTAACCTTATTTAAAGTATAAATATCAAATTTTACCCAATCTCCATTAGCTGAAAAATCAGGCTCTTCATATGAATATTTAAATCCATCGGGTAAAGAAAATTCTATAAATTTATCTATAACATTTATTTTATACAATCCACTTTCTTTATTATCGTATATAGCATTAATATAATAAATAGGCATTTCTTTTGAAGGATTATTATCAACAAAAATTTTTTGAGTTGTTTTTCCAATGAATTTAAGGTTTTTTCCATCACCACTTTTGTAAATTTTATATATAGCATTTTTTGAGAATTCCCAGTACAAAGTGATTATATTTTTTTCTTCGTCATAACGAGCTGTAATATTGGAAATTTTTTCTAAATATGGTTTATCAAATAAAGAATTTATTTCTATTATTAATCCTAATTCAGATTTTTTTATAATAAACGTTATATCTTTTTCTGTTGAAGGTAATATTTCTAAACCAAAGGATCTTTTAATATTTTTAAGTTCTTGACCATTTGTTAATGTAGCATCAACAGTGATATCCCATACTCCAGGATACAACTCTTTTTCAATATGCTCAAAGTTTTCAAGATTCATAACAAAATTATTTATTGGTGAAGAATCTAAAGTTCCTGAAATTTCAATATTTTTTAAGATAAATTCGTCTGCAACGTCATTTTCGAAATTTATACTTAATTTACCCATTGCAAATTTTGTATTAATAACTATTTGATTTTCTCCATATTTTAAGAATATATTTTTTTCTCCATAAAAAATTATTTGTTCATTATCATAAGCTGTAATTTTTAAAGTGTAATTATCAGATTTTAGTTGTAAATTTTCAATTTTTATATCATTACTCAAGAAGTTTCGAGTATATAAAATATTTCCATCTTTAATTATATTAAATTTGATATTTGTTATATTTATATTTTCCTCAAATCCTTTTGTTGAAAGATTTAAATTTGAATTTATATGTACATATAAATTCATTGAGTTTTCTTGCATATTTTTTACACAGGAAGAAAATAATATTATGAATCCCAAAAGAATGGCGAATAGTATTCTTTTTTTCATTTATAATCCCTCCACTCGTTTTTAATATATTTTTATTCCTAAATTTTTTATTTCATCTATAGTCATAGGATAAAAATCTTCAAATTCAATTTTTATATATTTTCCTGAATAAGTTTTATACATTATAACTAATCCTTTTTCAACTGTAATAGAACTATAATTTTCCTTATTCATAGATAATGTAGATTCTGAAAAGTTAGTAATTGAATTTATACCAATGGTTTTAGAACTATAAATTTCCTCGATATCATCACTTGATGGGTTAAATTCAACAGTGTTATATAAAGGAAAATAGTATAAATATAATTCTTCAATCTTATTTTTATCAAAATCAATTAAATTTGGTTCTAGTAAATATTCATTATATTTTAATTTTTCCCTTAAGATATCATTTCTTATCCAAACAGTATTTGCTTTTATTTCTTTTATATCATTTTTAAATATTCCATCATCCGATATTTCATATTTTAGCTTTACTATTCTATTTATATACATAGGAACATGAAATTCAATAGTATTTTTAGAAAGTGTATTGACAATATTTTCTATTGTATAGTTTTGGGTAAAAAATTGATTAGGAGAAATTTCTACAAATAAATCTTTATTTATTGAGGGTAATAAATATTCTAAATTTCCTATAGCACTTTCTGTTTCTGGAGATGCAAAATCATAATATTCTATATTGTATTCAATAATATTTTTAGTATTTTGATAATTTGAATATTTAACAGAAGGAATGTTTCCACACCAACATGCTATTGAAGAATTAGGATTATCTTGAATAAATATACCGCCGAAATTTAGATTGACATCTGTAAAGGTGTTAATATTAAGCTCAGGTTCCAAAATAATCTTTATTTTTTTGTTTTTAATTTGACTGTCTTCCCATTGCCTAATTATAGTTTTGAATTTATATTTGTTTTTGTCTAATTGAACAACATTATTAAAATAAAATGGCTTATTTTTTTCTTTCCAAATTGACCAAATCCATCCTGGATCTTTTGTTCCAAATAATTGAGCATAAATTCCATCAGCTCTTTTAATTCTAAAGTTGTTAATATTGGAATTTCTTTCTGCATAATAATTTTCAGGATAATATATCCAGGCATAATATAAAGTTACGTCATCAAAGTTATCATATCCTTTTTTTAAAACAATAGCAGATTCAAATCTCGAATCGTTAGAATTTTTATTGTTTAGATCTAAGGTGAGTATTAAATAATCACTTTTTGGAGTGATCTTATTTAAAGTGTATATTTCGAATTTCAACCAAATTCCTTTATCTGGCGGTAAAGGATTGTCATATGAAATTTTAAAACCTTCAGGTAAAATGTATTTTTTCAATAAAAGCGAAGCATCAAATTTGTATAGTCCACTTTCTTTATTATCGTATATTGCATTTATATAATAATAGACATTTTCTTTAGATGGGGAATGATCTATAAAAAAATTTTTTTTTGTTTTGCCAATAAAAGTAAGATTAGAATCTGTAGAACCTTTATAAATTTTAAAAATTGCATTGTCTGGAAAATCCCATGTAAGAATTAAGGTATTAGAAGTTGAATCATAAGTAGCTGATATATTTTTAATTTTTTTTAAATAAGGATTTGAATGAATGGATGCGAAAATATTAGAAGATTCAGGTTGAGAATTAACTTGAGGAGTAGTTTTTTTATTTTGATTAATACAAGAAGTGAAGAATAAAAGTAATGTTAAAAGAACTAGTAAAAATAGATACTTTTTATAAATCACCAAAATACCCCCTTTTTAAAATGTAGCATATTAATATTGTGAAAAATATCTTATTTTTTGATAACCTTTTTATATTTTATCATTGAAAAAAAATTATTTCAAGATTTGCAAAGTAAAAATATATATAATAATAAATTTTATTTATTTTAACAAAAATATAATGATAATGGTTATATAAAAAAAACCTCTCAGAATATCTGAGAGGTTAATATAATAATTTTTGAATTTTGTTAATTAATGTATTCTTTTTTCCATTTCTACCTGTTTTAAAAATACATTGAAGTTGAATTTTTTTAGTATTTTGTTTAAAGGATCATCTTCTGGAAGAGATACCATAGTTACGTCTTTGAATTTTAAATCAGCGAATCTATTTAAAAGGTCTTTTACAATATCCTCATATTTTGTTTCATCAACCAAAGGTGCAACATCTACAATAAACGCCCCTTTTGATGTCATTCCCCAAACAACATAACCAATTGAAAAGCCTTTTGAAGTGATTTTTTCCATTTGGTATCTATCATAGGAAAGATCTAAAGTTTTAGGCTCTCTTTGCCAATTTGGTTTTCTTCCAATATAATGTAAAGCTTCAACAGCTCTGTCATGAATCCATTTATGATCAACAATGGAATAGCCAAATTTAATCTCATCAGTTTTTTCTAAATAACGTATGAAGCTTTCCAAAATACGTTTTTCCTTAAAACCATGTTTAGCATAAAACTTTTTTGCGCTTGTTTCAGTATCTACAACCTCAAGTGTAACTTTAGAAATGCCTTTCCATTTCATTTTTTCAAGTGTATAGTATAAAAGCTCAGAACCGTAGCCTTTTAATCTGTATTCCTTTAAAAAACCAAAAGCATCGATTCTTCCCCTTGCTCCTCTAATTGAAACCAATGAAAATCCAATGGGTTTTTCGTCCTCAAATACTATATAAGAGTCATCAAGAGAAATTGAATTTTCTCTTATATCAAGTTCGAATGAGGTTAAGGTCCAGTTGACAGGTACTTCATAATCTGCAAAAGTTTTATTTACAAGATCGACAATTATTCCTTTTGAAACTTCACTGGCTTTTTTGAAATCCATAAAGATCCCTCCTTCCCCTACATTATAATTATAGCACAATTTTTTAATCTAAAAAAGTAAAGGTATTTTATTTTAAAAAAGGTATTTAAATTATGATATAATACAATGTTATTAAAACTAACTAATTTAAGGAAAGGGTGAGATAATTGAAAAAACTGTTTTTGTTTATTTTCATTTTAATGATAGTATCTTTGTTTTCTTTTCCACAAAAATATATATTACTTTTTGGTAATCCACATTCGCATACTGCATTTTCTGATGGTGCAGTAAACACTACACCAGCAGATGCATATAAATATGCAAGAGATATTGCCAAACTTGATTTTCATGCTGTTACAGACCATGCTTATTATTTTGAAGCATTATATAATGGTGAAGATAAATTTTTAGTAATGAAAAGAATGGCGGAAGAAAATACGACAAAAAATTTTATTGCACTTGCTGGATTTGAGTGGACTGCTGGTAGTGGGCATATTAATGTATATGGGTCAAAAGAGTGGACAAGTAGAAATATTGATACCACAATAGAAGAATTTTATAAGTGGCTAATAAATGAAAAAGCTTTGGCCCAATTTAATCACCCAATATCGATGTTTGGTACATTTAAAAATTTTGAATATTATCCTGAAGCAGATAATTATTTAAATCTTGTTGAAGTTGGAAATGGAAATTGGTCAAAAAACGATACAATTACACCTGAAATGTTTTCAAATTATATTGTAGCCTTGAAAAAAGGCTGGCATCTTGGCGCTACAATTGGACAGGACAATCATAAAGCAAATTGGGGAACTGCTAATGATTCAAGAACAGGAGTATGGGTATTATCCAGAAGTAAAGACGGTTTATTAAAAGCAATGTGGAATAGGAAAACATATGGAACTGAAGATAAGAATGCAAAAATATGGGTAGAAACAGATAATGCTGAAATGGGAGATATATATTATTATGATAAAATGCCCGGGGAAATATCCTTGAAAATTGAATATGAAGATGAAAATTCTCTTTCAGAATTAAAGGTATATACTCCAGATAAAATTTATGAGTTATCACCTAATGGAAATAAGATTAATGAAGTTGTAAAAATAAAGGTAACCTCACCATATTTCTGGCTTTTTGTATACTTTAAACAGATGGATGGTGATGAAATAGTATCATCGCCAATATGGTACGAACCAGAAAATAGAATTAGAATTTTCAATGTTCCTGATATAAAATTATATAGAAATTCGGAAAATACATTGAATCTTTATTTTTATAATACAGGAAATAATGTAGAAAATTCTCCGGTAAAAATAAAAATTAATGATAATATAGTTTTTGAAAAAGATTTAATTTTGAAACCATATGAAAAATCTTTGATTCCATTGTCTTTTAAAACACCTGATATATCAAATGCAAAAATGGAGATCTATATAAATAATTTATTATGGTACAGCAAGGAGGTAAATTTATTAAATCAAGATACAATTTCTGTAATAAATGTCGAGATAAGTAAGTTAGAAAATTCATATAAAGTAATAAACGAGATTAACGATTCATCAAAAGCAATAATTATAAATGCCAAAAGCATAAATAATGAAGAAATATTAAAAAGATTGTTAGAAATCGCTAAAAAGAAACGAATAGGTATTATTCTTGATGAAAAGAATAAATATGTTCTTTCATTAATTCCATCTCGTTTTACTGTAACTGATGAAAAAATAGAAAATATAAAAGTTAATAATATTTATTATAATGAAGCATGGAGAATTTTATATAAAAATAAAGAAAGAGGTTTTGTATTAAATAAAAATTTTGTGATATTTCCTGGTAATCCATTTTTAAATGATGAAAATCTAACTTTTGTAAAAAAGCTATTGAGAATCCAATAAAGAAAAACAACCCCGTTGTAAGGGGTTGTTTTTCTTTTATAATCGATATTTTAGAAACTTTTATATTATAATATTTTTATCCTGGACAAATCAATATAATAAAAAGAATATTTTTCTATATTCTCGAATAAAACGGATTTAACGACGTTATGTTTATTTAAGTTTAAAAAAGAAACTTTTTCTTTTTAAAACGAGTTATTAAAATAAGCCTAAAATAAGGTAAAATTTAATCTAGAGTTAAAAAATAATTCAATAGTATTTCGGGGGGATAATATATGAAAATAGTTGGAAAGGTTGCGAAAAGAATAGAAGCTCATGAAAAAGCATATGGCGAAGCCAAATATACACCTGATTTATATTTAGATAGAATGATTTATGCAGGTGTTGTTTATTCAAATGTTCCTCATGGTATCTTAAAAAGTATTGATATATCTGAGGCTGAAAACGTTTCCGGGATAATAAAAGTGGCAACATATAAAGATGTACCGGGAACAAACAAATTTGGAGTTTTAATAAAGGATATGTGGTTTTTGGTTCCTGTTGGGGAGAAAATACGTTTTGAACATGATGCTATTGCATTAATTGCAGGTGAGACAAAAGAAGCTGTAGAAGAAGCTATTAAAAAAGTAAAGTTTGAAATTGAAGAATTACAGCCGGTACTTACTATAGAAGAATCCATAAAAGATGAAATAAAAGTACATGATCCTGAATCCAATATAGCATTTCATAAGAAAATAAGACGTGGAGAAATAGATAAAGCATTTGAAAATGCTGATCTTGTAATTGAAAGAGAATTCAGAACAGATTATCAGGAACAGGCATATCTTGAAACACAGGGAGCGGTAGCATATTATGATGGTGAAATAATGAAAATATATGCCTCGATGCAATGTCCTTTCTATGTTCAGGAAGACGTTTCTGAAATACTCGACATTCCATTTAATAAAGTAGATGTAATTCAAATGGAAACTGGCGGCGGTTTTGGTGGAAAAGAAGATGTTCCATCATATATTGCTTCGAAGGCAGCTTTGCTTTCATATTTAACAAAAAGGCCTGTGAAGTTAATATATTCCAGAGAACACGATATAAAAGAAACAAGTAAAAGACATCCATCAAAATCTCATTATAAAGTAGCGTTTAAGAAAGATGGAACTTTACTTGGAGTAAAGGTTGAATCTTATCTTGATATGGGAGCATATTCAACATTATCGCCAATAGTAATGTATCGAACGCTTACACATGCAGCTGGAGCATACAAAGTTCCAAATGTACATGTAGATGTTTATGGTGTATATACAAATAAAGTTCCATGTGGTGCATTTAGAGGATTTGGTTCACCACAGGTATTATTTGCTATAGAAAGAGTAATGGATGAAGCAGCGGAAAAATTAAATATAGATCCGTGGGAAATACGTTATAAAAATGCTCTTGAAGTTGGTGCGGAAACATCAACAGGTCATAAATTAGAATTTTCTGTTGGAGCTAAAAAAACACTGGAAAATATTAAAAAACTATCAAATTATGAAGAGCTAAAAAAGGAAGTTGAAGAATTTAATAAAACAAATAAAATAAAAAAACGTGGGTTGGGATGGTCTCATATTATATACGGGGTTAGTCTTGGTGCTGGCGGGCAACATCTTGATGCATCAAATTCAGAAGTTCATGTATTTCCAGACGGAACAATAAACATAATGTTTGGGGGTACTGAAATTGGTCAGGGTTCTAAAACGGCAATATCAATGATTGTTTCTGAGATATTAGGGCAAAAACTTGAAAAAATAAAAGTATTGCAGACAGATACATTTATTGTTCAGGATAGTGGTCCAACAGTTGCTTCAAGAACAACAATATTTAGTGGTAATGCAGCAAAAGATGCTGCAGAAAAGATTAAAAACAACATACTTGAGTTTTTATCTGATAAATTTGATGTTGAAAAATCTGATATAGAAATTAATCTTGGGTATTATAAAATAAAGGATAAAAACTTTACCTTTGATGAAATTGCTAAAATGGCCAATGATGCCAATGTAAAGCTCAATGAATCGGGCTGGTTTAAGTCACCTAAACTTCATTTTGATATGGAAAATGGAGTTGGCGAGGCATATGTTACTTATACGTATTCTACACAATTATCCCTTGTTGAAGTTGATACATTAACAGGAAAGATTGATGTAAAAAAGATGTGGATTTCCCACGATATAGGAAAAGCAATAAATTATGACGGAGTAATTGGACAGATTCAAGGCGGAGCTGTTCAGGGTATGGGGCATGCTATTATGGAAGAAATAAAGCAAAAAGAAGGAAAAATTATAACAGATAACTTTAATAATTATATAATTCCAACAATAAAGGATATACCTGAAATTGTTGCTGATGTTGTAGAAGAAGAATTTCCATATGGGCCGTTTGGGGCTAAAGGTATAGGAGAGCCTTCATTGATGACAGCACCACCTTCAATAGCAAATGCGGTTGCGCATGCAACAGGTAAAAAAATAACAAAAATTCCAATATCTATGGAAGATATAATATAAAACTCAGGGGGGTAATAGTATGAAAAAAGTGCCTATAGTAGGACCTACATATGAAGAAATGCTACATCCAGAAAAAATCGATCCAGAGATTAGACAGAGAGCTATTGAAATGAAAGAAAAGGATCCGCTTCATCCAATTAATCTTTTTAATATATCCTGGAAGGATGAAAACAATGAAATTAGATATTTTGTTATGCCAAAAGAATTAACAGGTGTTGAAGCAAATATTATAGTGCTATATGCAAAAGATTTTCCATCAGGAAGTCATAAGGTTGGAGCAACATATTCTGTATTGATGGAAAAAACAATTACACATGAAGTTGATCCATCAATACATAAATTGGTATGGCCATCAACAGGAAATTATGGAATAGGTGGAGCATTTGTAAGTTCAAGAATGAACTATGATTCTCTTGTATTATTGCCTGAAGAAATGAGTCAGGAAAGATTTGATATTATTAGAAAGTATGGTTCAGACGTTATTCCAACACCAGGTTGTGAATCAAACGTTAAAGAGATATATGATAAATCCAAAGAACTATACGAACAGGATCCAGAACATATTAGAATATTGAACCAGTTTGAAGCATTTGGGAACTACAGATTTCATTACTATGTAACAGGTAATACAATGATAGAAACAGTTAGAAGATATCATATAGGTAATGAAAGAATTGCAGCAATTGTATTGGGAGTAGGTTCTGCGGGAACAATTGCCAGTGGAGATAGAGTAAAACAGGAATTTCCTGAAGTTAAGGTTGTAGCTATGGAGCCAGTACAATGTCCAACAATTTCATTAAATGGATACGGCGGGCATGATATTCAGGGAATTGGGGATAAACACGTTACATGGATTCATAATGTAATGAATAATGATGCGGTAGTACTTGTTGACGATATAGATAGTAAAAAAATGCTTCAGGTATTAACAGATGAAGAAGGTAAAAAATTCCTTAAGGAATTTGTAGATCCAGAAATGGTTGAATATATTTCAGATAAATTTGGTATATCAGGTGTTGCTAATGTTATCGGTGCAATAAAAATGGCTAAATTCTATAATTTAAAATCAGATGATAATATCTTTGTTGTTGCAACAGATAATATAGATAGATATCATTCAGTTATGGAACAGATGACAAAAACATATGGAAAATTGGATAGAGCTGAAGCAAAATCAAGAGTGGAAAGAATATTCCTTTATCAGGAAACATCAGGTATCTTCGAAGGAGACAAGTATAACAGAGAAAGATGGCATAATCTAAAATACTATACATGGATAGAACAACAGGGAAAAACGCTTGAAGAATTAAATGCACAAAAGGAACAGGCATATTGGGAAGAACATCAGAGAAAAGTAAAAGAAATGGATAAAATGCTTGAACAATATAGGGAAGAACATAAAGCAACTTTAAGAAAGGTGTGGCTTGACGAATGAGAAAGTTATTCAAAAATATTTCATATCTTGCCACTTTTGATAATAAAGATACTGAAATTGAAAACGCCTATATTCTTGTTGAAGATAATGTGATAAAAGATATAGGTAGCGGGAACTTCGATGAGGAAGTTGATGAAATTATTGATTGTAAAGACATGCTTATAATGCCAGGTTTTGTAAATACACATCATCACTTATATCAAACATTAACAAGAAATGTAAAAGGAGCACAAAATGCAAAACTTTTTGACTGGCTTGTATTTTTATATGAACGCTGGAAAAATATAGATAGAGAAGGATTCTACATCAGCTCAATAATTGGTAATTATGAAATGATGAAAACAGGTGTAACAACCACTACAGACCATTTATATCTTTATCCATACGGATTAAATGAGGCATTTGACGCTGAAGTAGAAGGAGCTATAAAAACTGGTATTAGGTTCCATCCTACAAGAGGAAGTATGTCAATGAGTAAAAAAGATGGAGGATTACCACCAGATAGCGTTGTTCAAACAGAAAAAGAAATCATAAAAGAAAGCATTAGGGTAATAGAAAAATATCATGATTCATCAAAATACTCAATGTTACGAGTAGCACTTGCTCCATGTTCTCCATTTTCAGTAACAGCAGATTTAATGAGAGAAACAGTAAAAATTGCCGATGAATATGACGTATTAATCCATACACATGTTGCAGAAACACTTGATGAAGAGAATTATTGTATAGAACGTTTTGGTAAAAGACCAGTAGATTACATGGAAGAACTTGGATGGTTAAATCCAAGAGCATGGTTTGCACATCTTGTATGGTTAAACGAAAGCGATATAGATAAATTGGCAAAAAATGATGTTGGAATGGCTCATTGTCCATCATCAAATATGAGATTGGGCTCAGGTATTGCACCAGTTACAGAAATGAAAGATAAAATACGCATAGGGATTGCAGTAGACGGGAGCGCAAGTAATGATACAAATAATATGATAGCAGAGGTTAGAAATGCATTGTTGCTTCAAAGAGTAAAATATGGTGCGGATGCTTTAACAGTAAGAGAAGCGTTAAAGATGGGAACAATGGGCGGAGCAAGAGTGTTAAGAATGGATGATTATATAGGAAGTCTTGAAATTGGAAAAGCTGCAGACTTTATAGGTTTTAACCTTAATAGACTTGAGTTTGCAGGAGGCCTTGATGATCCACTTGGTGCAGTGTTAATGTGCGATGGAAAACAGGTAGATCTTTCAGTAATCAATGGTAAAATTAGAATAAAAGATGGAGAAATATTAGATGAAGAACTTCCGAAAATTATAGAAAAACATAACGAAATATCTAAAAGAGTTATAAATAGTCTTTGATAAAGAAAACCCCCGTTAGACGGGGGTTTTTCAATAATTTTTCATTTCTTTTAATACGTTAAGAAGAAATTCCCATACCCTTTGTGTTGAAGAAATACTCAATTTTTCTTCAGGTGTATGAGCACCATAAATATTTGGTCCAAATGAAATCATGTCCACATCTTTCATTTTTCCGGATAAAATACCACATTCAAGTCCAGCATGAATAGCTGTTATTTCCGGTTCTTTTCCGTACATATCTTTATAAACCTTTTTCATTAATTCTCTAATTTTAGAATCTTTTTTATATTCCCATGCAGGATATGGAGCATTTGTTGTAATTTTAGCGCCATTTAACTTTGCTATAATTTCAGCTTTATTATGAATAAGATCTCTTAATGTCTCAACAGAACTTCTTGTGGCGCTTGTAAATTCAATTCTATTATCGAAAGTTTTAACAACGCCAAGATTACTTGAGCTTTCTACAAGACCTTCTATTGCTTTACTCATTGTTTGAATTCCGTCATGAACAAGCATTAAAATATTTATAGCTTTCTCAAACGAATCTTTTGTCATAACTTTATTATAATGCTCAATTTCATTTACAGATAATTCAACATCAGGATCTGTAATAGAAAATTCATTTTTAAATACATTTTTCCAATAATCTATAATTTCAATTAATTTTGTTTTATCTTTTGCAAGAATTTTTGCAGTAGCTTCCCTTGGGATGGCATTGCTCTTATCTCCACCATCAATTGAAATACCATAAACTTCTATTTTTTTATTTAAATCATATAAAACTCTTCCAAGAAGTTTATTTGCATTTCCTCTTTGTTTTATTATTTCCATTCCTGAATGGCCACCCTGAAGACCAAAAACTTTTATTTCATATGATTTAAAACCTGATGGTGCATCCATAAATTCAATAGGTAATGTAATTATATCCCTTAAACCACCAGCACAGCTTACGTAAAAGATTCCTTCTTCTTCAGAATCGATATTTAATAATACCTTTCCTTTTAATAATTCTGGATCTAAAGCATTAGCTCCGCCCATTCCTGTTTCTTCTTCAGTTGTCATCAACACTTCAATATACGGATGTTCAATGTCGTCAGAATCAAGTATTGCAAGCGCATAAGCTACAGCAATTCCATTATCAGCACCTAAAGTGGTATTTGTAGCTTTTATGAAATCACCATCTATTTGAAGTTTTAAAGGATCCTTTGAGAAATCATGATTACTATCAGAAGTTTTTTCACATACCATATCTATATGTCCCTGTATAATAACTCCGGGAACATTTTCATAGCCAGGGGTTGCAGGTTTTTTAATAATTACATTTAATGCATCATCCTGAATATATTCAAGATTTCTTTCTTTTGCAAATTTAACAAGATAATCGCTAATGGCTTTTTCATTACCAGAACATCTTGGAATCATACTTATTTCTTCAAAAAATTTAAAAACTTTTTCAGGTTTTAATCCGTCTAAAACGCCCATTGTAATTCCCTCCTGTTTAAAGATTTGCCATTAAATATGCATAGATTTTTGTATCTGCAATTAGATGTTCTATCTTTATATATTCATTTGGTTGATGTGCAGTGTGATCCATGGTTCCCCATACAAGAGCAGGTAATCCTGCTTCTCTTAAAATGGCAGCACATGTTCCGCCACCGATTCCGCCAACTGTTGCATCAATATTTCTTAATTCTTTAATAGCTTCTTTTAATTTCAATACAGATGGATGATCCGCTGGAGTTGGATCAGGAGCCTTTTCCATTTGTGGTGTTTCAATATGAATCTTTACACCGAATTTTTCTTCGTATTTTTTCTTTATATTTTCCACATCTGCAAGTATTTCATTTAAATCGTATTGAGGTAAAATTCTGCAATCAAAATACATTATATCTGTTCCTGGAATAGTATTTATATTATCCACATTATGTTCTTTTTTGGTAGGTTCAAATGTTGAAAACGGAATATTAAATAAAGGATCTTTTGCGACATATTTTTCATGTAAAAATTCATCTAATTCTTTTGCAAAGTATATTGCAGCTCTATGAGCGTTTTTAGCAACAGTTGGTGCAGAAGCATGAGCCTGTTTTCCTTCTGTAACTATTTTTAACCATAATATGGATTTTTCTGCAATTTCTATAAAAGAACCTTCAGGATTACCTGAATCGGGTACGTAATACCAGTCATTTTTATCAAAAATTCCCTGTTTGACAAGATATTTTATACCATAATCGCTACCTGTTTCTTCATCTGAAACAAAAACAAGAGCAATATTGTTTTTAGGTCTAATATTTAAATCCATTAATGTTTTTAAACCGTGAAGAGTTGCAACAAGTGAGCTTCCGTTATCTTCTGCACCTCTTCCGTATATTTTTCCATCTTTAATTACTGGATCAAATGGATCATGATCCCACAATGAAAGATCCCCTTCAGGCACTTTATCCATATGTGTAATAAACCATATAGTTCTTTCTGGTGAAGTTCCCTTATAAATAGCTACAATATTAGGTCTGAAACCATATTCCACAATATCATCTGGTGCGTCATAACGTTTTATTTCATCAAATTTCATTGTTTTTAAATATGATTCAAGCCATTCAGCAACTTCTTTTTCCCCGGGGCCACCTGCACGGGGATTTACGGAATTTATAGATATAAAACGTTTTGAAGTTTCAATAATTTCATCTTTATTTTTTTCTACATGTTCAAGAATTTTCTCTTTCATAATGCTAACCTCCTTTAAGGATATATATGATAATTAAATTATATCATAAAAAATCAGGAAGTTAGCACACCGAATTTTATTATCTACTTGCACCAAAAAACATTCCACTTAAAAAGGGGATTAACCATATTAACCACACAAATAAGCTAAATTTATGAAAGTTTTTAATCCATTTTTCGTCCTTTTTAAAATAAACAAGACTTCCCCAAAGTGCATGTATTAACATTAAAATTATTGCAGCCATTCCTGTTATTTTATGAAATGGTTGAGGATTTGTTGAAATCATTGACATTAATGTTGTTCCAGTTGTATCAAAGACAAAACCTATCCAGAAAAGAGATAAAAATTTTCCTGTTAATTTACCTTTTATTTTTTCACCAAATACTCCCCATGTATAAAAAACAAATGCCAATACAATAGTAATAATAGCACCTAATAACATTTTTATCCCATCCTTTCTAATAGTATTTTTTTAACTTCTTCATATTTTATAAAATCCCAAACAGCTGTTGCCATAAGATTTTGAATTATAAATTCAGGATTGTCCAGTGTGCTTTTTTCTAAAATTATCTTTTTTAATTCGTTTATCATATGAAATCTTTTTTGAGGAATTTTTAGTAATTCATGGTTTTTCCAGAAATCTTTGAAAAGAAATTGATATTTATAAATCTTTGAATATAATATGTCTAAAAAATCCTCATTATTGTTGAAATTTCGATTTTTTAAATCGGTGATAGCTTTTTTCCAGTAAATTTCTATACAACGTAAAATTATTTCATCTTTATTTTTAAAATAATTATATGTTGTTCCTAAACCTATTCCAGCAATTTTTGAGATGTATCTAATATTTAGTTTCTCAATACCTTCATTTTCAATAACTCTCATAGATGCATCTAAAATTTTTCTTTCAACATCTTTTAAAATTTTTGGCATAAAGGTCACCTCCTTATATGAACAATGTTCATATAATGTTATACTATTTTTGTTAAAATAATATTACATAATTAATATGATTACTGGATTTAGAAAATTATTCGGATTTTGGAATGTGTTTTTATTATATTGTCATTTATAAAAGTAATATTTATGTTATAATTCTTAGTGAGCTCATAATTAAGGAGGGAAAAATATAAACAAAGAATTACTTGGTGGATTATTTGAAAAATTTTTAAATAAAAGTGATGTTGGAATTGCAATTTTAAAAGATAAAAAGTACATATATGTAAATGAAAAAATGACGGAATTAGCAAAAAGATTCCAGGTAGATTTGCAGCAAATCCCTCCCATTTGCTCTCAAAATGCGTTTGATATGTTTATAGAAAAATTTCCTAATTTCAAAAAATTTATGCCGATTTTTCAGGTTTTAACATATTTTAAGGATAATAAGAACGAAATGGATTTTTCATATCTTGAAGAGATAGAGAATACTTTATATGAAATAGGTTTTCGTGGAATTATATATAATAATGAGGCCTATTCTGTTATATATGTTGCTGATATTACACGTGATATCATTTTGTATAATAAAAAATATCTTGAAGTTGCTGAGAAATTAAGACGAGAAACTTTATCGCTTTTTTCTCCACAAAGTTTTGATAGTATGAAATTATACAATAAGATTTTTGAAACATTAAGAGAAGAAGGAATTATTGATTCTCTTGTAATTGCAACATTAAAAGATAATAAAATATATATTGATTTTGGTTATATTGAAAATATTGAATATAGCAATAAAATATTTCCACGAGATAATAAGAGTTTGACTAATTTTGTAATTGATAAAGCCCAGAAGATATACATACCAAATTCTGTGAAATTTAAACTTCCTGAAGGATATGAAATTTATCATGTAACAGACCCAAAGGTATATAGCGTATATGGGGTTCCATTAAAAAAAGAAAATAAGGTTTTTGGAGCTATATTGTATGAAAAAGTGGGTGAAGATTCATTTACAAAAAATGAAATTCGTTTAATGGATGAAATAACTAATATAATAGATGCTATTATAATCTTTAAAGATTTATACAATCAATTAAATGAAGAGAGAAAAAAATATTATGAGGCATCTATCAGGGATTACTTAACAGGAGCATATAATAGAGCATTTTTTGAAGGGTATTTTAAAAAACTTTGTGAAAAATCAAAAAGATATAATGAAATATTTTCTATAGCATTTATTGATATAAATGATTTTAAATTGATTAATGATAGATATGGGCATAATGTTGGAGATTTAATATTAAAAGAATTTGCCAGAATTGTTCATGAAACCATTAGAGGATCTGATATTTTTGCAAGATATGGTGGTGATGAATTTGTAATAATATTTCCAAATACAAATAAAAAAGATGCCACTTTAATTATGAAAAGAATCGAAATGAAAACGTTAAAAATAAAAGAAAATATAAGTTTTTCGTATGGAATAATTGAAGTATCACATGAATTAAGTCCTGAGGAAAATTTGAAGCTGGTTGATGATTTAATGTATAAAATGAAAAGAAATAAAAAATCCTGCGATTAATTCGCAGGATTCATTTTTTCAATATATCTTTTGAATGTTTCTTCTAATTTTTCATGTGAAACACTTTCGACAATTTCACCGTTCACAAAAATTGCTCCACCTGTTTTTGTTCCGGCAATTCCAATATCAGCGTGTTTAGCTTCTCCCGGGCCATTTACTACACACCCCATTACAGCTATATTTATTTCTTTGTCTATATCTTTGGTCCATTCTTTAACTTTCAAAGCAAGTTCTTCAACGTTGATTTCTGTTCTTGCACATGTTGGACATGCAATTACTCTTGGTCCTTTTTTAAATCCCAATAATGTTAATAATTTTCTTGCAACACCGACTTCTTTTTCCGGATCGCCTGCAATTGAAATTCTTATTGTATCGCCAATATAATTTAATAACAAAGCACCAAGTCCAGCTGAAGAAAGAATTACAGCATCCTCATAAATTCCAGCTTCTGTAATACCTATATGAATAGGATATTGAACCTTTTCAGCAAGACATTTATTTGCTAAGAAATTTTCTTTTGCATCAGTAGATTTGATGGAAATAACAATATCATCAAAACCTATTTTTTCCAGTATTCTTACTTCTTCAAGAGCACTTTCTGCTAATGCCCTATATCTTGGGACAAGGTTTTCATATTTTTTCTTTATAGAACCTGAATTTGCACCAACTCTTATAGGAATTCCATATTCTTTTGCAACTTTTGCAACCTCTTTTACTTTCCATTCTGCGCCAATATTACCCGGGTTAATCCTTACTTTTGAAGCACCAGCTTTTATAGCTTCAATTGCTACTTTGTAATCGAAGTGAATATCTGCTACCAGAGGTACATTGGAATTTTCGCATAATTTTTTAAATGAAGGTATATCATCAAGTGTTCTTACAGAAACTCTTACTATTTCAGCTCCTGCATTTGATAATCTAATTATTTGTCTTAATGTGGATTCGAAATCTAAAGTGTCTGTATTTGTCATTGATTGTATAACAATGGGATTATCTCCACCTATTTTAACATTTCCAACAGTTACTACTTTTTTTGAAAACATAAAAACACCTCTCGTATTCAAAAGATTCTTGTTTAATTTCACCATATTATGGCTAAAAATTAATTTATAAGTTTATTTGAAAAATCTTGATATGTCATTAAAAGTAATAAAAATAAATAATATCATTAAGAGTATAAAACCAATAGTGTGAATTGTAGCTTCCACCTTTGGATTTGTTCTTTTTCCGGTAATCATTTCATATATAGAAAATACTATCCTTCCGCCATCTAAGGCAGGTATAGGCAATAAATTAACAATACCAAGGTTCAAGGTGATTAATGCAATTAGAGAAATCAAAGCTTCAGGACCGGCTTTGGCAGCTTGACCAACAACTCCAGCTATTCCGACAGGCCCCATAACTTCACTGGTTTTAACCTTGCCAGTAAATAATTGTCCAATCATATCAACCATAGCCTTTAACAATGTATTTGCCCATTGAATTGAAGTAGTAATAACCTCAAAACCTTTTGGCCTCCATTTATCAAAATCAAATTTTAAAACCATTGGCTCCTGTAAAATCTGTATAAATGCATCTTTAGAAATTTTTATATTTGTTTTTTGATTGTTTCTTAATACAGTTATATTCAGGTCTTTATTTTCTTTTCCTGTGTAATTTTCTACTATTTTCCCATTTTTTATTCTGATTAATTCAGTTCCAGGTTCAAGAGTTATTTTAGAAAGTGCATCTATAAGATTAATACCATTTTTTATTTCAATGCCGTTTATACTTGTAATTCTATCTCCTGCTCTAAAAGGTTCAATATCTTTATTTATTTCATTTGAAAATGAGGCAAAGTATACACCTATAGCATATCTTTCAGGAATAATAGAATAAGTTACTATTTTTCCTTCTATAGTATTTCCATCATCTAATTTCAAAATTAAACGGTCATTTTTTTCCAGATTAGGCAAAATGTCCTTTATTTCATTTGCAGAATGTGTATTGAATTCCAGAATTTTTTTATTAGTTAATTCGATATTGTTTGTATCAGGTTTAAATGCGATAACATATTCAGGTATTGTTTTTTCAGGTTTTACAGTAATTTCTACAGGTGTATTATTTCTCAAAACTTCAAGTTTTACAGGTTTTCCTTCTTTTATGGTAAAGCTTAAAATAGAACTGTCAAAAACAAGATTTCCATTTACTTTATGAATTACATCACCAGCTTCAAGACCGCTATAAAATGCCGGAGAATCAGGTATTACTTCTGCAATTTTAACCTCGTTAAATCCATATATCATTCCAGAAAAGGCTAAGATTATATATCCAAGTAATATTGAAAATGCCGGGCCAGCAAAAGCAATGAGAAATTTCTGCCATGGTTTTTTATTATAAAATAAAGATGGATCGTCAGAAATTTTATCAGTATCTTCCATTTCTTCACCGGCAATTTTTACATATCCGCCAAGAGGAATTAGATTAAATTTAAATTCCGTTTCTTTACCTTTTATACTAAATAACTTTGGTCCCATTCCTATTGCAAATTCTTCTACTTTGGTTTTGAACAATTTTGCAAATAAAAAATGTCCTAATTCATGAAAAAAGACTACAATTGTTATTACCACTAAAAACCAGAAAATAGTTGCCATTGAAACACCTCCGTCAATAAATCCTTTTATAAATATTTTACCATATGTATGTGTTAAATTATGAAGGTATATTGTTTCTAATATGTTATATTGTTTTTTTATAATTTTTGTCAATAATTATATATTTTTTGTATATCATAATATGATATAATAATAAAAGCGAAGTTTTTTGGAGGGAATATATGGACGAAAGAATTTTTGACCCACAGGAAAAGCCAGAAGAAAGTACAATAATAAATTTAAGACCACAATTTTTAAATGAATATATTGGTCAGGAAAAAGTAAAAGAAAAATTAAAAATAACCATTGATGCGGCTAAAGAAAGAAAAGAGCCGTTAGATCATATTTTACTTGCAGGGCCACCTGGTCTTGGTAAAACAACTCTTGCAAATGTAATAGCAAATGAAATGGGAGCTAATATACAGATAACAAGTGGTCCTGTTCTTGAACGCGCTGGCGATTTAGCAGCTATTTTAACCAATTTACAAAATGGAGATGTGTTATTTATAGATGAAATTCATAGAATAAACAGATCAGTTGAAGAAATCTTATATTCTGCTATGGAAGATTTTCAGCTTGATATTGTTATAGGCAAAGGACCAGGTGCCAGGTCAATAAGAATAGATTTAAATCATTTCACACTTATTGGTGCAACAACTCGAACAGGATTAATTGCTGCGCCATTAAGAAGTAGATTTGGAATAATTATGGAAATGAATTTTTATCCACCGCATGAATTAAAGGAAATAATCATAAGAAGTGCGAATTTATTAAATGTAAAGATTACCGATGATGCCGCCTTATTAATTGCGGAACGTTCGAGAGGAACACCAAGGATTGCAAATAGATTATTAAAGCGTGTTAGAGATTATGCTCAAATTAATAATGGTGGATTAATAGATGTCGATACTGCAGAAAAAACAATGACACTTCTTGAAATTGACAAAGAAGGTCTTGACGAAATGGATAGAAAGATATTAAATACCATTATTGATTTTTATAATGGTGGTCCGGTTGGATTGAAGGCGCTTGCAGCCTCGTTAGGAATAGAAGCTGATAGTATCAGTGAGGTATATGAGCCATATTTATTACAAAAAGGATTTTTGGTAAGAACACATAGAGGCAGGATGATAACAGAAAAAGCTTTAAAACATTTAGGAATTGAAAAGTCAAATAAAAATTTATATTCGTTATGGGGGAATTAATATGGAATTTATAAAATCAAATCTTGATTTTGTAAATGAAAAGATAAAAGAATCAGCTGAAAGATCAAATAGACAATTTGACGAAATTAGATTGGTGGCAGTTTCTAAAACATTTCCAGTTGATTATATTAAAGCAGCATATGAATATGGAATAAAGAATTTTGGAGAAAACAAAGCTCAGGAATTAAGAGCAAAACATCAGGAATTAGAGGGTTATGATATAACATGGCATTTTATAGGAAGAATTCAAACAAATAAAGTTAAATATATAGTTCCAATTGCTGAATATATACATTCTGTGTATCGTGAGAAGGAATTAAAGGAAATTGATAAAATAGCTAAAAAACACAATAAAATTCAAAAGATATTGATAGAGGTAAACGTTTCTGGAGAAGAAACAAAAGGTGGTATTGTTCCAGAAGAAGTTGAAGAATTTATAAAAATGGCGATGCATTATGAAAATTTAGAAGTTGTGGGTTTAATGACAATGGCACCATATACAGATGATAAAGGGCTCATAAAAAATATCTTCGATAAATTGAGAGAATTAAGAGATAAATTAAATGTAAAATATGAAAAAATTACTGAATTATCAATGGGTATGAGCAATGATTATGAAATTGCTGTAGAAAGTGGCACAACAATGGTGAGAATTGGATCTCTTATATTTGGAAAACGAAATTATACAACAGGAGGTTGATAAAATGTTCATATTAGGGAATCTTTTTTATGGTATAGCAAATGTTTTAAGAATAGTAATAAACTTTTTTGAAATATCTATAGTTATATCTTCTATTTTTTCATTTATATCCTTTAATTATCATAATCCTATTAGAAATTTTTTCGATCAGGTTTCTGAACTTATAAATAGACCTGTAAGAAGGTTATTTGGTGGGAGATTGGTTGTTGGAATGTTTGATTTTACACCATTTGTGTCAATATTAATTTTAATATTACTCGATAGCTTTTTGGTTAATACGCTTTTTGACCTTGCTCGAGTTTTGAGGTGATAATCTTGAAAGGAATTTTATTTTTTAATCCTATAAAAGCAAAAAAACAGGAAATAATAGACAATTATCTTCATGTTTTTGAAGAAAATGATATTGAAATTTTAAAGGTAATGCCAGCAGGTTCTGCACTTCCTGATAATACTCTTTATCAGGAATCTGATGTTTTTATTGTCTTGGGAGGAGATGGAACTGTTTTAAGAGTTGCAGAATTATCTGCTGAATATTCTGTACCTATAGTTGGGATAAATCTTGGAACATTGGGATTTTTAACTGCATATGATAGCACAGAAATGGAACAGGCTGCTAAAGACATAGCTTCTAACAATTTGCATTATTCAGATAGATTTTTGCTTGAATGCTATGTTGGAGGAAAGAAAATATTATCTTTAAACGATATAACCATTCAGAAAAGTCAGCCTATTGGAACAGTTGATCTTGAAATATTAATAAAAGGAGAAAGCGTTTTAAATTATTCTGGAGATGGAGTTATTATTTCAACTCCAACAGGTTCTACGGGTTATGCTTTGTCCATGGGCGGACCGGTAATTGAGCACTCATTAAATCTTATAACTATAAATCCTTTAGCTTCACATTCTTTAAATATAAGACCGTTGGTAATTTCTCCTGATAATTATGTTGAAATAATGATTCATCATATTGATGCGGGTAATGCATATGTAACTGTTGATGGCGATATAGTTCATAGAATTGAAAGTGGAATGGCTGTATTAGTTTCATCATCTGATAAGAAAGTAACTCTTGCACAGAAAAATGATTATTCATTTTTTAAAGTATTAATAAATAAATTAGGCTTTGGTAGGAGATTGATATGATAGATTTATTACCAGAAGAAACAAAGAATATAATAATTTCATATCATAACGAAATTTTAAAAATGGGCAGAATTGTCCAGGGAATGTTTTTAAAGTTCAAAGATGCTTTTTTTGAAAAAAATATGAAGTTATCAAAAGAAATTATAGAACAGGATGCGCGTGTTGATTTTGTAGAAGCACGCCTTGAATATAAGGCTATGGAGATTATAGCAACCAATAATCTTTATGGAAAATCATTAAAAATTGTTTTTTTAGGCAATAAAATAATAGGAATCCTTGAAAGCATGGCAGATATGTGTGAAACAATGGCTAAAAATAATGTGGATCTTTTAAAATTACCGAATTCTATAAATCCATATCAATTTGAAGATCTCTTTGAAATTTCTCAGGGAATGTTAGGTGATGCGTTAAAATTATTTTCAAATGTTATAGAAGACGGGAATGTTCTTGGAGAGTCATTTGAACTTGCTAAAGAAATTTGTAATACCGATAATGAAATAGATAGTTTGTATGAAGCGTTTAAAAGAAATTTAATGTTGAAAGTTTCAAAAGATAATTTTAGATCTATTATGGCACATATTGAAATACTTTCAAATATAGAAAAGTTTTCTGATTTAAGTGCTAACATTGCAGAGTATACAATATTTATATTGACCGGGGATAGATATAAATGTACAAAAGAAGGATTTGATATATTTTATTCAATGGGGGAATAGATAAATGACAAAATTGCTGAAATACATATCCAAAGAGTTTATATCCCCTTTTTTAATGGGACTTGTTGGATTTATCGTATTTGTAAGTGTTGAATTATTGTATCAATTATCAGATATAATTGTAAGAAATAAAGTTGGAATTGATAAATTGTTTATATTAATCTCTTTCCATATTCCATATTTTCTTGTGATGGGTATTCCCGTGGGAATACTTTTTTCTATATTCTGGGTTTTATCAAGGTTATCTAATGATAATGAAATTATAGCTTTACAGTCCTTGGGTATCCCATCAAAAAAGATAATATTACCTTTTCTGGTGTTATCGTTTATTCTTTCAATTTTTACTTTTGCGTTATACGATACAATAGTTCCAAAATCAAATATGAAAGCAAAAGAAGCTATTTCAAAGTATGTGTATAAAAGTGCTCAAGCAAACATAGAGATGAATAAATTCGTTGAGGTTGAAAGAAATAAAAAGTATTTATACGTAAGGAAAATAGATAAAGATAAGGGTATTTTGTATGGAATATTATTATATGAGGTGGATTATTCTAAAACAACGGTTTTTCATGCAGAAAAGGCATTTAAGGATAAAGATACCTGGTATATGGAAAATGGAAGAATTTTTAGATTAACAGATGATGGACTTTTAAAACTTGATATTACATTTAAAAAATTAAAATTGGATATATCAAAGGATGTTGAAGAATATCTGAGATTTTCAAAAAGTCCAAATGATATGACAACAAAAGAATTAAAGCACAAAATTGAAATAACCCAAAGACTTGGTGGAGATCCATCAGCTTTAATTGTTGGTTATCAGGAAAAATTTTCTAATTCAGTTGCGCCAATGGTTATAGCGCTTCTTGGAGTAGCGCTTTCATTATTTATAAACCTGAAAAGTAAATCGTGGAGTGTTATTTCAACATTTATACTTGTTGTATTATATCAGGGGTCTGGTGCAT
The DNA here is from genome assembly GCF_013363245.1 of Marinitoga sp. 1135. Taxonomy (NCBI): domain Bacteria; kingdom Thermotogati; phylum Thermotogota; class Thermotogae; order Petrotogales; family Petrotogaceae; genus Marinitoga; species Marinitoga sp. 1135. Next base: position 168,781 of record NZ_LBEZ01000008.1, read on the forward strand.
GGTTAAGTGCTTTGGGAAAGGAGAAGATTATAAATCCATATCTTGCACCGTGGCTGCCTAATATATTTTTTGGTATAGTTGGAATTGTATTATTTATATTACTTGATACAAGAGCAGCATATAAATTAATTGAACCTTTAAAAAGAATAATTGGTGTTGGTATTGTAGTGGTATTTCTTGCAAATTACGGATATTCTGAAAAGGTATTTATTGATTCCGAGAATATCACTATAGATGGAACAAAGATTACATTTGAAGGAAGTACAACTATAAAATACAAAGATTCAATTATTAAAGCTCCAAGAGGATATGGGTTTCTTAATGATAAAAATCAAATTCAAAACGCATATTTATTGGATAATGTTACATATATTCAGGGCAAAAGAACCATAGAAGCGTCTCAAATGGAAGTTAATTTTGAAAGTAAAGATGTAATTTTAAATCATACATATTCAATAGAATCATTTAAAAATGAAAAAAAAAAGAATGTAAAAATACGCGTGTGGTCTGAAATTTCAAAAAAGAAAACAGATGATGATGTTGTATTTTCCGAAAGAGTAAAGATGACAACATGTAAGGAATGTATTACATATTACTTTAAATCTTCTCATGTAACAATCTATCCTGATCAATTTCTTATTGCGCGTGACGTTACACTTGAATTTTTTGGTATTCCAGTTTTTTATTTTCCTTTCTATTTTCAAAGTTTAGCTGAAGAACAGAAAGCTCCATTTTTGGCTGCTTTTGCATTTAAAAATGATTCAATTACTATTACAGTAAAAATTAATCACACATTTCCAGACAAATCTATACTATCTTATTCACAGGAATATTCAAGAAATACAAAAGAAAATACAGTTTCACAAAAAATGAGTTATACATATTCAATTCCTATGATTCTTGGAACACTTGCGTTTTCAAATAGTATTTCAAATTCAAGCATTTCAGATTTGAAATTTTCATTAACAAAAAAATTGGAAAACCTTACTTATTCTGCACAGGTTATTCATAGTTTTTCAAACAATTCAGATGCATTTTCTCTGTCTTTAAAGGATATAAAAACAGATTTAGGTAAGTTTTCATTATATTCAGCGTATTCATGGAGAAATAGAAATTTAAGTTCTGTAACTTTTTTAAAACTTACAACACCTTCACTGGAAAAAAAATATAAAAAAAGTTATTTTAAGTTAAATTCTACTCGTCTATATATTACTGGACCTGCAACTAAATTATCGGATTCGTGGGATAAAAAGAAAATAAGTATAAATACATCTACAAATTCAAAAATATACAATGGTTCTCTAAAAAATGAAATAAAAACATCTTTTTCAGCTCTATATGAAAGAGATAATTTAAGAAGTTTGAATTTATATTTAAAAGATGCAATATACAATAAAATTACACCTATAAAATATTCAAATGATTTTTTTTATAATAATTGGTTTTCAATAGACTCATCTCTTTCTCCTGAGATGAGAATGTCATTTAAACATATATATCCTGATAGAATATACAATTATTTTACCTATGGGACAAAAGGTAACTTTAAAATTAGAGCTTTTGTTTTTCAATATGGTGTTTCAGATTATCAATATTATAGAGTTTTAGTTAATGAACCGAAATGGATTTCCACTCCCGCTACGCATACAAACAAATTAACCGATTTTGTTGGTATCGATGCATCGTGGGATATATTAGATGTAAAAAACTCTTTTGATGGAAGATATAATAGAACTTTTGATTTTATGAAAGAAAATAGAGAAGATAGATTTATTGCGCATTTTTTTACAACAAAATATAATTTAAAATATAGTATTTTAGAATTTGAAAATAATACAAAAACATCTCTGGAAAAAGAAAATTTTGAATTTATTACGACAAATTTCAATGGTTTTTTAAAGATTGCAATTTTAAAGCATAAATATGAATTTGAATACAATCACAAAGATGAAGAATTACCTATAATAAAGATAGAAAATAACGATATAATAACCTTTGGTAAAAATAAAATAGAAATATTTTATGATTATTATTTTAAAAAAGTAGATTGGAAAGAAACAATTCCTCAAATAAAATCAAAATATCTTTTTTACGATAAATATGGTGGAAAATATAAAGGGAATTTAAATTTATTTAATGATTATAACAATATTCATTACGATTTGAGCTACAAAGCCAAAGATGCGTCTAAAAGTCTTACGACTTCAATAGATTATGATATTGAAAATCAATATTTAAAAACTGGAATAGGTTATGATACAGCGACTAAATATGATTGGGCGAAGATTTCGTTTACATATGATATAAAAAATAACGAATGGACATTTTCGCAGTTTGAAATTAATAAAAAGATCATATGTTGGTCAATATACTTAAAGGGAGATTTACAATTATTGCCAGAATTTTCATTTAAACAATTTGAATTAAAGTTCTTTATTGCAGATATACCTGAGAAATCATTTGGATATACCGAAGAAAAAGGTGTAGATATAAATATGTTCTAATTCTGGAGGGAAAACAATGGGAAAAATGGAAGATATGGATATAATTAGCGAAAAAATAAAAAAATGTAAAGGGTGTTCTTTAAGTTTATCAAGAAATAATGTAGTAGTAGGTGAAGGGAGTTTAGATACACCTATAATGTTTGTTGGTGAAGGTCCTGGTGCAAATGAAGATTTACAGGGAAGACCATTTGTAGGAAGAGCAGGGAATTTACTTGATAAATTGTTAAAAGAAGTGGCAAAGATAAATAGAGAAGATTTATATATTACCAATGTGGTAAAATGTAGGCCACCTAAAAACAGAGTGCCTACAGGCGAAGAAATGGAAAAATGCAGTCATTTTCTCCTTGCGCAGGTTATGACAATAAAACCAAAAATTATAGTTGCGTTAGGTTCTACAGCATTAAATTATTTTTTGAAGCAAACAGTTCCCATTACAAAACATAGAGGAAGATTTAAAGAATGGTATGGCGATATATATATATTCCCAACATTTCACCCAAGCTATCTTCTTAGAAATAGGAGTGAAAAAGAAGGATCTCCATTGTTTTATGCAAAAATTGATATGCAGGCGATAGGTTATATGTACAAACAGTTGAAAAATAATCCAGATTTAGATACAAAAAAGCTGGTAACAACGGTTGAAAAAGGCGTAATTGCAGCAGAAAATAAAATAAACAAAGGATGATAAAATGTATAAAAAACCAATAGGTTTTGTAGAAACACCTGAATTAATAGCAGAATTAATGGTTAAATTAACCGGCAAAAATAAAAACTCCCTTACCCTGGATACTGGATGCGGAAGGGGAGTTTTTTTAAAAAAATTACAGGAGTATGGATTTAATAATGTATATGGAATAGAGATGAATAAAGAATTTTATAAATTATGCAAAGAAAAATATCCACAATATGAAATATTAGCAGAAAATTTTCTTACAAAAAACTTTAAAGAAAGATTTGATCTTATTATGGGTAATCCACCTTATGTACATTATAGTGATTTACCAAAGAGATTATCCAAACAAATAAAAAAGATTGCAAAAAATGCTGAAGCGGATATTTATTATGCATTTATTATAAAATCAATAGAGTTATTAAAAGAAGAAGGAGAACTTATATATATAGTTCCATACCATTTCTTTTTTAACACACATGCGGCATATTTAAGAAATTTTATGATAAAAAACGGATCTTTTGAGATTATAATAGATCTTGGAGAAATAAGGTTATTTTCAAAAAATCCTGAAACAATTATATTTAAGTATAAAAAAGGAATATTTGAAAAAAAAATAAAAGTATTAAATATCAAAAACCAGCAAATAAATGATATAAATAAAATTAGATCAGATATTGAAAAAGTTCTGGAAGAAAAAAAAAGCAGTGAGCTTTTTGAATATTATGAATTACCGCCATTTAAAAAAAATACTGTATGGTCAACATCAGAAATGCGAAAATGGGATATTCAAGAATATAAATTATTAAAAGATATAGCAAAAATAGGTGTAGGATTTGTATCTGGATATAAAAAAGCTTTCTATATTTCTGAAAATGAGTATCAAAAAATGGATAACTCATCAAAAGAACTCATAAAACCGTTTATAAAAGCTAAAAATTGTGATAGATATATAGTAAATGGTTTTCATAGATATATATTTATAGATAAAAGCATTGAAGAAAAAATTTTGAAAGAAAAGTATCCAGAAGTATACATAAGATTATTAAAACACAAAAAAGAAATGTCAGAAAGGTTTTTGCCAGGGAGAACAAAATGGTATCAATGGCAGGCGGCAAGAAACTATAAATTTTTAATGGAAAATCCAGGTAAAAGAATATATGTTCCAGCATTAGATAGAAAACCATATAATCGTTTTAGTTTTTCAGAAGAAAGTTATTTCCCTTCAGGAGATGTATTGTTTATTCAACCGTATTTAGAAAAAGATATATATTTTCTTTTAGGATATTTAAATTCGCTATTTTTTAGAGAGTATTATATATCCTATGGCGGGAAGCGTGGCGGAAGAATGTCTTTTACACAAAAATTGCTTGAAAATATAAAAATACCTGAATTTGATTTAACAATACAAGATGAAATTTCTCATATTACTAAAGAAATAATAAGATTGAAAAAACAGAAAAAGGAAACAAAAATATATGAAGAACAAATAGAAGAAGTTATAAAGAAGAATATAAAAAAGATATATGTATAAAAAAAAATCCGGATCATAAGATCCGGATTTTTTGGCGGGGACGACGGGACTCGAACCCGCGGCCACCGGTGTGACAGACCGGCATGCTAACCAACTGCACCACGTCCCCAAGCTTTTCAGATATATTATACCGAAAGAAATATTACAAATCCAGTCCTGATTGGTTTCTAAATAGTGACATGTTTTTTAGTAATATTTTAATGATGAAAACCTTGAAAATAAATAATATTCATATAATAAGAAGAGAACTTTTAAAAATAAAGTCTTTTGTAATGTTTAAAATTAACATAGATGCTTGATTTTAACAAAAAAATGTGGTAAAATTGCCTTGAAATACGTTTATATCAATACATAGGGGGTGCATGTATGAACAAAAAGGAACTCGTTAGTGCATTAGCTGAAAAATTATCCGTTACAAAGAAAGAAGCAGCTTTATTTGTTGATTCATTTGTAGACGTTGTGTCAGAAGCTTTATCAAAAGGCGACAACGTAAAAATCGTTGGATTCGGTACTTTTGAAGTTGTAGAAAGAAAACCAAGAAAAGGTGTTAACCCACAAACAAAGGAAACTATTGAAATTCCTGGTGGAAAAGTACCTAAATTCAAAGCTGGTAAAGAATTAAAAGCAAAAGTAAAATAATTTAAACGGAGCCCATTCTGGCTCCGTTTAAATTTATGATAATAATCCATATTTATAAAATTAAGATACTGGAGGAATTGTATGAACTTGATTTATATTGGTATTGGAGGATTTTTAGGAGCAATATCGAGGTATCTTGTATCAAAATATGTAAATACAGCATTTCCATTTTCAAATATGCCTTATGGAACATTAATGGTAAATTTAATAGGTGCATTTGTTTTGAGTTTTTTAATGTCGCTGAGTATATACAGACTTGAACTACCTAAAAATTTTATGTTATTTTTCACCACAGGGTTTATAGGCTCTTTTACCACATTCTCAACATTTATGTATGAAACAATAGTTTTAAGTGAAGAAGGATTTAATGTATATTCATTATTGTATCTATCAATAAGCGTGTTTTTAGGTCTTTTATTTGCATTTCTTGGCTATGCATTGGGGAGGTTGGGAACATGAAATTTTTAAGAATTTATCTTGGTGAAGGTGATCATTGCGATGGAACCCCTGTATATAAACATATAGTAAAATTATGTTATGACCATGGAATTAAAGGAGTTACTGTTTTAAAAGGGATAATGGGTTTTGGAGAAAAACATCATGTACATAGAGTTGATTTTTTTACATTAAGTGAAGATTTGCCAATAGTAGTTGAAATAGTAGATTCCAGCGATAAAATAGAAAAGATAATTGAAGAAGTAAAAAAATGTAATTTTGATGGGTTAGTTGTATATTGGGATGTTGAAAGCATAAGAATAGAAAAAAACAAGTAATAATATAAAATCAAAGCAGGAAGGGGATTTTAAATGTTAGCAGAAAAACTAACTAATAAAATAATATCAAATGTGAATGAAGTAATAAAAGGAAAAGATGAAAAAATAAAATATGTATTAGCAACGTTTTTTAGTGAAGGACATGTTTTATTAGAAGATGTTCCAGGAACAGGAAAAACAATACTTGCAAGAGCAATTGCAAAATCATTTAATCTTGATTTTAAAAGGGTTCAATTTACACCGGACTTACTTCCAAACGATTTAATAGGTTTATATATATTCGATAAAAATAAAAATGAATTTGTCTTAAAAAAAGGTCCTATTTTTACCAATATATTACTTGGTGATGAAATAAACAGAGCAACGCCAAGAACACAATCAGCATTGCTTGAATCACTTGCTGAAAATCAGGTGTCTATAGATGGAATAACCCACAAACTTGAAAAACATTTTTTTGTAATTGCCACGCAAAACCCAATTGAGTTCGAAGGAACATTTCCATTACCAGAAGCACAGGTAGATAGATTTATGATTAGATTATCCTTAGGATATCCTGATCCTCAATATGAAGTTGAAATGTTAAATTCGCAGGAAAAAGAACATCCTATAAATCATATAGAAAGTGTATCTTCTGCTGAAGAATTATTAGAAGTGAAAAAAGAAGTAAATAATGTACTTGTTTCCGATGAAATAAAAGAATATATTATTGAAATAGTTAATAGAACAAGAAATCATAAAGATATAAAGGTAGGTGCCAGTCCAAGAGGTTCTATTGCTTTAATGAAATTATCAAAAAGCGTTGCTGCAATAGAAGGAAGGGATTTTGTTATTCCAGATGATGTAAAAAACATAGCAAAATATGTTTTGGCACATAGAATAATTCTCAAAGCAGAAGCAAAAATAAAAAAAGTATCACCATATGACTTAATAAGCGATATATTAGAAGAAGTAAGAGTTATAAGGTGATATAAGTGAGATATAAAATAAAAGGTCTCGTCTGGTACTCTGTTATAGGGGTAACAATAAATATATTTTATTTTAGCAATTATACATTGCTATTATTGGCATTATTGGGATATATCTGGTATGATTTTTTTAGAAAAAAAGCAATTATTGAGAATATAGAAATAGAATATAAATTAGAATATGAAAAGGCATTTATTGATGAAATCTTTGAATACAGAATATATTTAAAAAACAATTCTAATGATGGTATTTTATTACTTGTCTCACCATCGAACTTACTTCAGAGAATTCGACCATTAAATCAAAAGGTTTATCTTGAACCAGGTGAAAGAAAAAAACTGATTTTTAATATATCCTTTGGGACAAGAGGAATTAAAGATATAGGAAGAATTAGCATTAAATACAATACTTCATTGGGTTTTGAATTCTGGAAAACAAAAATCGTTGAAAAAAAGGTTGAAGTTTTGCCGGAATTTATATATTCTGAGTTTAACAAAGAAAGTTTGAAAAAGTTATTGCCAGCTCAAAAATCTAATATAAGAGTATTGGAAGACGTTACTTATGTTGAAAATATTGATGAATACAATAATGAACCATTAAACAGAATAAATTGGAAAATTTCAGCGAAATATGACAGGTTAATGGTAAAAAAATATGCACATACTTCAACAGGGCAGGTATATATGTTTGTTGACTTAAATTTGCCAGATGGTATTCCGAAAGAAAATATCTTCTGGAAAAATGAAAGAAAAGTATATGAAGAATATGCGTTAAAGGCGACCGCAAGTATTGTAAAATATCAAAAAGAAAAATATCAGGATCTTAACCTTGTTATATTGGGAAAAGAAATAAAAAAAATATCTTCAAACGATTGGGTTGAATATTTTGATACAATAGCTTCAGCATATGGGGATAATAATAGTGATATAAACCTTGAAAAAGTACTTGAATCAGAAATTCCGTATCTCACATTTGAAGATACAGTAATAATAATATCAATACATTTAACCGATGAAATAATTCCATATTTAATAAAAATGCGTTCAAAAGTTTCAAAAGTCATTGTGCTGGTTATGCCATATGGTTTTAGAGTTGAAACCGAAGGGAAACTGGATGTAAATAATCAGGAGATTTTCAGGGTTGAAGCTATTGAATTGGAGAAAAAAGCAGTATTACTTGAAGAAAATCATATAATTGTTAGGTTAGTTTCGCCAGATGATTCATTAACAGAAGTCTTTTCAAGTATTTGAGGTGATGGGGTTGGATAAAAAAGTTCGCAATTTATTTGAGCAATTAGTTATAATTTCTCTTTTGCCGCTTAATGTAATAGACTTTATAGCCCTTTTTATAGTTACTCAAATTTATACATTATTATTTAAAAAGTTTAAAAAGATGAATATGCCGTATTACATAGCCTTTCTCGCATTATTTCTGGTATTTGGAACTGCATTTTCCATTGAAATGGCTTTAGATAGGAGCCCTTTTTTTGCATATAATGTTACATTGATAATTATAGTGAATTATTTTCTTCCAGAAGAAAGAAAGGATTTATTTAGATATATTTATGTATACATAATAGCAGCAGTAATTCTAAGAAATACAATTAATCATATTCTTGTGGGAGCTGTATTGTTGTATTTCTTATATGAACTATTAAAAGAAGAAAAAAACAAGAAATTATATATAACACTTTTTGCTATATTTTTTGTATTTTCATTTGTGTCCTTTCAAACAAGTATAAATCCATTTAAAGATTTTAGTCTCTTTATGGATAAAAAATATTATAAAACATATGAAAATGAGAATAATATAGAAAATAATAAAATAAATGTTGAAGATGAAAATACTGAAAAAAAAGAAAGGGTCAAAAGATTATTTAAAGAATCAGAAACAAATCCAATATACACAAGGGTATATAAACCACAGGAAACCATGACACAAAAGGAAAAATTATTTTTAGGAGTATTAGTGTTAGGGGTAATATCAAGTTTGGTAATTGCATATTATTCTTATAAATATATGACAAAAAAAGATAAAAAACGTTTATACATTTCTCTTGCTTTATTTTTTATTATTACATTTATGGGATTAAATACAATAGCGCATCTTAAACCTTTACAATATAAATTAGAAACACCAGAATTCTTTACATCAAATATTGAAAAACAAATTTCAAAAGAACCAACTGCAATAAATCGTGAAGATAATGCGATAGCAGCAAATTCAACACAAACTACATATAATGGAAAAGCAGAAATTTTAATACTAAAAATTGCATACCTAATAATAAAATTCTCAAGATATGTTTATTTAATAAATATATTAATACTGGCGTATTTTATTTATAAAATACTTAAAAAAGATAAAAATAATAAAAAAGAAAATCTTGAATCTAAAGAATTAAAACATGAAAAATTTGAAGAAAATAAATTTAATGAAAAGGATATACCCTATTTAATTGATAAAGGATATATATACATAAGAAAAAGATTCTTCGAAAAATTTCAACATCTTACTCCATATGAATTGCTAAGAAAAGTAGATTCACCAGAAGAGTTCAAAAAATTAACAGATTTATTTATATTAAAAGAATATGGTAACAAAGATTATAATCTGTCTAAAAAAGAAATTATAAATCTTATAAATAGCTCTATAGAACACTTTAAAACCCAGGAGATTTAATCCTGGGTTTTAATTTATCATAATGCAATATAATATTACAATAACATAATAGTTCGGAAACCGAATTGCATAGATTTAGGAATAGAATAAAATTGAAAATATATTTAATACATTCTTTTTAAAGGAGAGGGAGAGTATGAAAATTATAAAAGGATATCTTGACAGAAGATTAAACAACATGTTTGAAAGAATTTCTGAAAACAACGTTGATAACTTAGTAGAAAACTTTAAAGAAGAAGCATTAGAGGTTTATACAAGAAACAATTATATTCTTTAAAAAAGAAGCCCGGAATTTCCGGGCTTCTTTTTTAAATTTAGATAGAGTGCTTTCCAGGAATTTTTGCAAAAAGTCTGGTTTTTTCAACATGATCAAGCGCTAAAATCCATCTTGTAAATCTTTCTATTCCAATTCCACATCCGGCAGAATGTTTTAACAAACCAGCTTTTGCAACTTCCAGATAATCCTGGAAAGCCTCTGGTGGAGTTCCCTTTAACTCCATTCTTTTTAGAATCTGTTTGTATTCATGTTCCCTCTCCCCACCGGATATAGCTTCTTCATAACCTTCAGGGTAAATCAAATCAAAATCCAATAAAACATCAGGTCTTTCAGGATCCTGTTTATCATAGAATTCTCTTTCTAAAAGTGGAATATCGATCATCCAGAATGGTTCAGTTGCTTCAAGAGAAGCTTTTTTCTCATAGTCCTCGCCATATTTTTCCTTTAATTCCTTTACGGTATAACGTTTAAAAGGTTTTTCAGGAACTTTCAAAGAAGGATGATACTTTTCAATAATTTCAGGATATTTTTCTTTTATTGTTTTTATTGTATGGATAATGGCATCTTCCATTACATCAAATACAACTTCTCTTGGTGTTTCTAACATTTCCATATCTATTTGTACAAAATCAAATAGATGCCTTCCCGAATCCATTTTGTCCTCTGTTTCCAATCTAACGTTTGGTGAAACAATATAAATCTTTTTGTGAACAAGAACAGCAACCTGCTTGTGTAAAATCATAGATTTTGTAACTGAATACTTTTGTCCATAATATTCAAATTCAGCTTCAAAATGTGGATGGTTTAGCGGATCGGTAATAGGTGAAACAGTTACAGGTAATAATTCCACAAAGCCTTTTTCATCCAATACATGTCTAATTCCTTTTAAAATTTCGCTTTGAATAAGTGTAGCGTCTTTAAATACAGGATTTTCCATATATTCCTTTACCAATGATACCGTGTCAACCTTTCTTTCCATACTTTCTTTCATCATAATACCCTCTCCCTTCAAATGTAATTTTATAAAAATCTCTCCCTCTCATTAAATTTAAATAGATAATAAAAAACCGGCGCTGGTAAAATCCAGCGCCGGTGAATTGATAGTAAACGACAGCTTACCTCGCGTTCCACCAACGCTGGTTGATATTATTATTATTGAAATTATTAACTTTTATTATTATTGTTCTTATCTTCATACCTAACACCACCTGAAAAAAATATATATATTAAATTTTTTCTTATTATACTACATTTTTTTTACAATGTCAACTACCTGGTTAATAAATGTATTCGGATTGTTCTTTTAAATAACGAGCAATTATATCTACTTCATAATTAACAAAATCATTCGTGTTTAAAAATTTCAAATTTGTATTTTGATATGTATGTTCTATTATTTGTATTTCAAAGGTATCTAATTCTTTTTTTGCAATTGTCAAACTTATTCCATTTATTGTAATAGCCCCTTTTGTTGCAATAGCCCATTTTTCTTGAGGAATTTTAAATTTCATCCAAAATGTATTTGAAGATTTTCTTAAACCTAAAAATTTTGTTATTCCATCAACGTGACCGGTAACAATATGTCCCCCAACAAAATCAGATAATCTTAAAGCTCTTTCAAGATTGACAATTTTATTATTATAATATCTTAGATTTGTTTTTCTATATGTTTCTTCCCCAATTGAAAAATAAAGCCTGTTATCATCTGTTTTTTCAACAGTTAAACATACACCGTTAATTGAAATGCTTTCCCCTAATTGAATATCTTTGAAAGGATTATTTATAATAAGTTTATTATTTATAATTTTCATTTTTGCTAAATGCTGTATTATTCCTGTAAACATGGTATCAGCTCCCAATAAAGGTTATTCTCAAAAATTTTATTTTCTACAGGTTTAAACCTGATGGAATTTTCTATTTTATCAATTTTTAAATTATTAAAAGGAGATATACCATTTCCAATAATTTTAGGTGCATAAAAAACATGAATTTTATCAACAAGATTATATTTTAGAAATAATGATAAAATCGTTGCACCGCCTTCAACTAAAATACTATCAATTTTTCTTTCAAATAATATTTTTAAAATTTGATGTATGTTTGTTTCATTTACTATTTCTGTATTTTTGTATTTTATTTCTTTTTTTGAATTTGAGAATATTATATTTTGCCCTTTTTCCATAAAAATATTTAATTTTTTACCATAAAATTTTCCCTCTTTATCCAGAATAATTCTTATGGGATTTCTTCCTTTTTTTATTCTACAGGTTAATTTTGGATTATCCTTTATTAAAGTATTAGCTCCAATTAAAATTGATGAATAGTAAATTCTTAATTTATGTACAAAATTTCTTGACATATTATTTGATATCCATTTTGAATCAAATTTTTCTGAAGCAATGAAACCATCCATTGTCATAGCAAATTTTAAAGCAATAAAAGGTCTTTTTTTAGTTATATATGTAATAAAAATTTCATTTAATTTTTTGATTTCACTTTCTAAAATGCCATATTTAACTTTTATGCCGTGTTCTTTTAATATTTTTATTCCATTTCCATTTACCATTGGATTTGGATCAAGCATACCTATATAAACCTCTTTAAATCCTTCCTTTACCAGTCTGTTTGCACAGGGAGGAGTTTTTCCAAAATGAGAACATGGTTCAAGAGTTACATACATTGTGGCTCCTTTTAAATCGATATTTCTTTTTTTAGCATTTTCAATAGCTACAACTTCTGCATGTCTTCCGCCATAATATTCATGATAACCTTTTGATATAATTTTTCCGTTTTTTACTATAATAGCTCCCACCAAGGGATTTGGATTCACCTTTCCTATTCCTTTTTTTGCTTCATTTATAGCCAGTTGCATAAAATATTCATGATTCATATTTTTACACCTTCAATTTCTTGTTGAGATTTGCCATTTCCAAAGCAGCCATTGCGGCTTCAAAACCTTTATTTCCAGCTTTTGCACCTGATCTATCCATACTCTGTTCCAGAGTTTCTGAAGTTATTATTCCAAAGGTAATTGGTATATCTGATATTAAATTTAAATGAGCAATTCCTTTTGAAACTTCATTGGCAACAACTTCGAAATGATATGTTTCTCCTCTAATTACAACCCCTAAAGCTATAATAGCATCATAATTTTTGTTTGTTAGTTTTTTTGCAATAAATGGAATTTCAAAAGAACCCGGGGCTTTGAAAATATCTATATTGCTTTCTTTTACATTATGCCTTTTTAATGCGTCCAGAGCCCCCTCTAATAATCTTTCAGAAAAAAATGAGTTAAACCTTGAAATTACAATAGCAATTTTTAAATCTTTTCCATCAAAAATACCTTCAAAAATTTTCATAGTTATATTACCTCCTCAATTGAAAGATTATGATTCATTTTTATTTTCTTGATTTTTAAATAGAATTTATTTTCTGGCGTTACTTCGCCTAAATGTTGTATTGTATTTATCACATTGATACCATATTTTTTTAATTGATTGACTTTATCAGGATTATTTGTCATTAAAATAATGTTTTTAATGTTTAATGATTTTAAAATTTGTGCTGCTATTGCATAATCTCTATTATCTGCTGGCATACCAATTTTTTCATTTGCTTCTACTGTATCCATACCCTTATCCTGTAATTCATAAGCTTTTATTTTATTTGTGATTCCTATATTTCTACCTTCCTGTCTTAAATAAATTATTAAACCAGAGCCGTTTTCCTGTATTTTTTTCATTGCAAGATGCAATTGACTTCCACAATCGCATTTTCTTGAAGTTAACACATCACCAGTAACGCATTCGGAATGTATTCTGACTAATAAAGGTGTGTTTTTTAAATTACCTGTATATATTGCAAAATGTTCTTTTTCATCAAAATTATTTTTAAAACCTATAATTTTAAAAGAGCCAAATTGTGTAGGAAGATTTGCTTCAGAAATTGGAGTTACATATAAATTGCTTTTAAATACTTCAACGGCTATATCTTCTACAGAAATTATGGGGATTTTAAACTTTTGAGATAATGATTTTATATAATTAAAATTATGGGAATTTCCATTTTCATCTAAAATTTCAATTAATATAGAAAAAGGTTTAAAACCCAATAATTTCATTAATTCAATAGAACTTTCTGTATGTCCTTTTCTCTTATTTAATCCGATACTTCCTAATAACTGAATATGACCTGGATATTTATAATCGTTTATTGTGGTATTTTCAGAGATAGATTTTATAGTTTTTGCACGTTCTTTTGAAGAAATACCGGTTATTGTTTTTTTATGATCAATACTAATAAAATAATTGGTATTAAGTATATCAGCATTATTAGAAGGAAGTTTAAAAAAACCTCTTTGTAAAAGCTCTTTTTCTTCAGCTGCTAAACATAATAATCCTCTACCATTGGATATTAAAAAATTAATAATATCCTTGTTTGCCATTTCTGCTGGAAATACAAAATCAGCTTCATTTTCCTTTTTTTTATCCCAGAGGATTATAGGTTTGTTTGAAAAAAATGTTTTTGTAAGAATTTCCTTATCCATGTAAAAACCTCCTTATAATAAAATAAAAGCCCTGGATATCTCCAGGGCCTGATTTTATATATATTACATATATAAACATAAACGCAAATTTATGCATTTATGTCTATATAAATATATTGTTCTCTCCTCCCATCCAGACTTTCACTGTCGGCTCCGGAATTTCACCGGATCAGTCCGAAGACTCGCGGGCTTTAACCGCCGGTCGGGAATTTCACCCTGCCCCGGAGAGTATTAACTTTTCTTAATTATATCACATTTTTATAAAAAAATAACAAAAAAATAAAAACGTATTCCCAACAAATGAATCATTGATAATAAAAGCAATATATTTTGCAGCAATGAGAATAACAGAAAAATGAACTACTAATAGCTTATAACCAACTATAATTATTTTAAGCTCAGTGATGAGGAAACGAGACTTTTTGATGTGTTTTTAAGAAATTGCGTTCAATCGATATTAATTAATATATTTTCTTTAGGGGACTAAAACTATTTTTCCACCAATTGGACTACAAAATTTACAAAACTTACAGAAGTTTGGTTCTTCAATATTATAACTACCGATTTCTAATATTTTAATTTTTTTATTCTTATTTTTCATCAATTTCACCTCCTTATCAAAATATTTTTTCTAAAATATATATATCTTTTAATTTTTTATTTATATAAAATATTAGCCATAATGAAATAATAATTATTATTCCATAAGAATACTTTGAGGAGAAAATTATATAGCTTTCATTTAATCCCACTCTTAATATATTCAATATATGAGTAATTGGATTCAAAAATAGTAAACTTTTTACTATTATATTTTGAGTTTTTATTTGGTAATAAATAGGGGAAATTATTATTAAAATATAACTCACAAGAGGCATTATCCCCATTAATGTATAATAATTTCTCACTTTTAATCCAATTGTTATGGAGATTAGAATTAAAAAGATATTTCCTATTAATAACGGTACCAAGGTACTTAAAAATTTTTCTGTATTATTTGATATCATGAAAATATAAGATATTCCAAAAATTGGTAGCGTTAACAAAAAATATGTTATCCCCATCGATATTACTATTACAGTCTTTGAAACAGAAAAAATTGTATATAATTCAATAACTTCAGTTTGCATTAAGTTTGAAACTCTCAAAGAAAGTATTCCAAAATATGTTCCTATCATCATTGAAACCATAAATCCGCTAATTAAATAATCTATATTTGAATTCTTATTTAATAAAACAATTATTAAATAAGAAAAAGGTATTAATATCATACTTACAAATATTTGAAATTTAAACATTCTCATTCCTTTAAATTCTAATTCTATTCCTGTTTTTATTTGATTAAATATTTTTAACAAGTTCATACACTCCTTTTTCAAAGGATGGGTATTCAATTTTTAAATATTTTATATAATTATCTTTTTTTATTTTTTCAAGAAAACTCAAAGCTTCTGATAACTCAGAAAAGAATAAAGAATAATTATGTTCATTTGAATTATATACAATATTTTCTCTTCTAATAAGATTTTCTATTTTTTCTATATTTTTAACTGATATATTTAATTCAACAGGTGTTTTTACTTTTGTATTTATTTCTTCAATCTTACCTTTATATATAATTTCACCATTTGTGATTATAATTACTTTATCAGCCAAATTTTTTATTTCATTCATATCATGACTTGCTAGTAATATTCCTTTTCCCTTTCTGTATTTTTTTATTAAATCCCATATTTTTTCTTTGTTTATTATATCAACCATTGAAGTGGGTTCATCCAATATTACCACATCAGGTTCCTGTGAAAAAGCTAATGCAATCATAATTAGTTTTTTTTGACCACCTGAAAGTGTATAATTGTATTCTTTTTTTATTTTATCTAATCCTGTTTCATAAAGTATTTTTTCTACTTTATAACTTACTTCATGCGAATTTAACCCTTCTAATTTTAAAGGTATTTTTATACTTTCTTCAACTGTAAGTGATGGAAAGAAAATCGGTAATTGCGGTACATATGCAATTTTTTTCACTCTATCATTTATAATAATGTTTCCTGAAGTTGGTTTCAATAATTTTAAAATCTGTCTTATTAATGTTGTTTTTCCTGCTCCATTTGGACCAATTAATCCAATAATTTCATTTGTTTTTAAACTAAAATTTATATTATTATTTGCTCTTACTCCATTTGGATATGTTTTGCTTATTTTTTCTACTTTTAATAATTCTTCCATTTGTTATACCTCCAGAGGATAATTGCTTATAACATAAGCTTTTATCAGCGTTTGAATATTTTTATCTAGATAGGCTTTTTTACAAACACCTTTTTTATTATTTCCACCCATCCATCTACATCCTCCATAACAAATTGGTGCATAATTGCAATTTTCTATGCATTCAGGTTCATAACTTATATTTTCATACCACTTAGAATTATTAATTTTTAAATTACTATTTTCATCTATATATCCTTCTTTAACTTCGTAAAAAGTTCCAGGACATGAATATATATTTAAATTTTCATCAACAGCGAAAGATAAATCAAGAGACACAGAACATGGGCCTCCAACAAATTCTTTATCTATTTTAAAGCCGAATTTTGCCGCTTGAAGATATAAATTCGCAATTTTGCTTTCTAATTCTAAATTTATTTTTCTTTCATGTCCATACCTTCTTATTTCTTTTTGGGATGAAAATATAGGTGAAAATGATAAACTTGATATTTTTTTATTGATTTTTTCTTTTTTTAAATATTTTAAAAATTCTTTTGCATTATTTATATTATTTTCATTTATATTCATTCTAAGAGTTATTTCACCTTCAAAGTATTTAGTTAATAATACAAAATTATTAAAAACAATATCAAAACTTCCCGTATCATTTAATAATCTCAACTTATCATGAGATTTTTTGTTGCCATAGAAATCAAATTTCTTGTTAATGTATTAAAAATGACTATATTATCATTTATTGGAGTATATATATTATAAAATGATGTGTAATATTTTATTATAATCACCTCCTAATATTTTTATCTTTTTTAAACAATTAAAATCTATATATTTTGGGGATATCTTTTAAACCTGGATCCAGGTAAAAGAAATTATTTAGTTAATACTTTTTTACCCCATATTGGACTACAAAATGAACAAAATCCACAAAAATTAGGTTCTTCAACATTGTATGTTCCTATTTCTAAAATTTTAAATTTTTTAATGGTTTTCATTTTATAACCTCCTTGCTCTTTTATATTTAATAAGTTATAATAGTAATTAAGTTTCTGGCACCAGAATAATCCAGCCGGCTGAAAAGATTTAAAGTTTTGATATAATATCTATGCAGATATAAAAAGAGAAAAATAGATTGTTTATTATTTAAAAAATTCAATTTGAGGATTTAAAGAACGAGTTGAATATTTTTTATCCACCTCATCTCCAGAAAAGATTATTGAATTTAAAATTATCATTATGCCTATTATTAAAATGATTTTTTTCACTATTTCACCTCCGGTGAAAAATTATACCAGTTTCCATTTGACTTTCAAGTGTTTTTTTTAAAATAAAAATCCGCTATTTATCAGTGTTTCAGAAGTTGATTTTCGTTACAGTTTAATTAATTCATGTAACACACGATTTTCTCACAAACTTACCAAATTTTTTTAAAATTTTTTATATTCAGGATTCTGGCGATTTTTTATTTATGTGTTTATGTTACAAACAAATGTTAAGAACAAAGTCCCCGGGTTTTAAAAATTCGATAGTAACAACATAATTAAAACACAGTGTCCTGGAGGTTAAAAATGGATTTTTCTATAAAAGATATTCTGAATATAGTTGAATATGGTTATTTTTCAAGAACGGTTATTAATTACATTTATCCATATATTATTGATGAATCTTTGAAATTCTATCTGCTATTATTAAAATCAATATGGAATGAAGATTTAGACAAAGCTTTATTTTATGCAAATAAAGTTATTTCAACAACAACAACAACAACAACAATGTTAAAAGAATTAGCAAGATTTGAAAAAATAGATATATTATTAAAACAAAATAAATTTGAGGAATCAAAAAAAGAATATATGAAATTAAAAAAAGGTATTAAAAATCTTTCTGAAAATGCAAGAAATATAATTTTTCCAGGATTAAAATATCTTGTTTCAATATATGAAGAAAATTATGATTGTATACGATTATGGAGTAAAAATTACGAAGAAAGTTACGTTGAAAAATCAATAATAAAATATTCAAAAGCGCGAAAAGAAATAAAAAAAGAAAATTATAATAAAGCATATAAATTATTTATAGAAGGATATAATCTTGCAAAGAAATTTCCACATCCAACTATGATATGTTCTGGTTTAAATAATGCTGCATGGTGGATAATGAATGAAGGTAAAGAGAAAGATTTGATTGCAGCTAATTTACTTGAATATTATATTGGCTATTATTTCGAAGATTTAAATTATACCTATAACTGGTTTGATACTATTTTTGAAGTAAAAAAGATTAATAATGATATGCGTATTTCTGAAATATGTAATATAGTAAATGAACTAAAAAAGATTTTTCCTGAAGTAAATCTCGATAAGAAATTTAATAGAAGCTTTTATTCAAAAGAATTTGAAAAAGAAATAAAGAAGAATTTTAAAGAAAATACTATTAAATTTAGAAAACAAAAAGAAGTAAATATTCCAATATTATTCTTTTCAACATATACAGCATTAATAGAAAAACCATTTTTTACAAAGAGTCATATTTTAAAATTGATTTTTGAAGGTAATAAAGATAAAATCATTAAATTCTTCTCTGCTAATTATGAAAAGATGTATTTCTTTAACGTCATGATGAGTGATTTTGATTTGAAGAAAGCTGAAAGAAGATTATTGAATTCTGAAGATGTTGAAGATTCGGAATATAATATTTCACCATTTTATTTAGCAAGAAAAAAACTCATCACTGAGCTTTTTAAGAAACCAAAGAACTTTAAGGAATTTGTTTTTAATTATTTTAAGCTCAGAGATGAGGAAATGAAAGTTTTTGATGTGTTTTTAAGAAATTGCGTTCGATACGATATTAAATGGCCCGTTACTCCTTATCCAAAAGGTAAGGTTCGTGATTTTGCTCTTAAATATGGTTTAGGTTATAAGCGTGTTGCTCTTGGTTATTACTCTTTTGAAGATGATGAAAGAGTTTTGATTGATGATATTATTGAAAGGTTTTTAAAATAACCCTTCCAGAAATCTGGGTAGTATAATAAAAAGTGTGTAAATAAAAAAATAGAAAAATAAAAAGAATGAATATGTGAAAAAAGGAAGCCCAGGAGTGTGGTGAAAGAGAAAGGGGATTTTGAAAAAAAGGTTACATGGGGGGATAGTAATGCCGAGAAAAAGAAAAGAGGAAAATGAACAGATTCTTGGCAATGTAGATAGGAAATTCATAAAACAATATATAAAAGAAAATGGAATTAAGGA
>NZ_LBEZ01000005.1:0-80311 GCF_013363245.1 Marinitoga sp. 1135
CCAGGATCAAACCCTCCATCCAAGATTTCGAGTTCGATCTTAACTCTTTGAATCTACTTCCGCTGGGTGTCTCTGTTCACTTGTCAAGGAGCTTCTCTTCCTCTTCTCTTTTTCTTCCAGACGCTCTCACCCGCGTCCGAGTATATATATTACCACCTTCTTCCTCTTTTGTCAACTTACAGTTTCGTTAATTTCGTTAAGCATCAGTGAATCAATACCATTTTTTAGTTTATAATAACTTATCTTATTTTCTAAAATACTTTTTTATTGCCTCTTTAATCAATTAACCATTTGATTATATTTAACATCAAAATTCTATCATTACCATAACTATATCCATCATATAATTTATCTCCAGATGTTCCTGTACCATCATCTATAGGCGAAGAATCGCCAATTGCAACAAATTTTCCATTTCCATATTGTCCTGCTATAACATATGCACCCCAAGTATCTCTTTTATAATAGATAACTGCTTTGATATTTTTTTCATCCATTATATATTCCAAAGTTCCTGCCCATGCTCCTGTTTCTTTTACTCCTTCTGTTATTTCATGTTTTATTATTTTAGTTATTGGATCTTCAGAATACTGTTTTTCTCTAAATCTAAAACCTAATCTTCCAACAAAATCATCCGAATATCTTTCTTTACTTTCAATTGTATGCGTTTCTTTTAAAAAACCATTGAATATTTCCACAGCATCCCAACCATCATTATTTCTATCAGCACCTATATGATCCGCAATAAAAAATACACTACCTCCATTTTCTATATATCTTATTATTGCATCTTGTTCGTTCTTTGTAAATGGTATATTGGGTTCTGGAATAACATACATATCATATTGAGATAATATATCATAAGTTATACGATTATCGTCATCTCTTTGATTACTTCCATATTCATCATTACCCCATTGTTTTACCGTTGCACCATAATTCTTTATATCATCTGCAAAATCAGAAAAACCTCCTGTAATCGTCCAATCAGCATTTCCAGCTGTTTGCGAATGCGCATTATCAAAAAGTACTTTTTTATTGTTGAAATAATAATCAGAATCAATTTTATCTTTCACAAGACAACCTGATAAAACAAAAATTATTGTAAATAATACTATTATTAAATATACCGTTTTTTTCATATATTTCCTCCATTCATTTCTCTAAAAAAGAAAGCCCCTGAGGGCTTTCAAATTAATTATTTCTCTGTTACAAATGATGGGTCTCCAACAAATACTTTAAATCCATGATAGTAACTCAATATTCCTTTTATTTCATATGTTTTTCCTTCAGTAAAAGTAGGTACTTCAGAATATTTATAAACAATAATGTCAGCCTCACTATTATTATCTATATCAAATTCATAATGACCAAAACCATCTTTTCCTAAATATGAGCCTTCAAATACAACAAGTCTTTCTAAATTTTCATAATTATCTTCTGTTGGTAAATTATCTGCAGTTAATGTCACGGCTTTATCCCAAGGGATTTCACTATTTTTTTCAGCAACAACTATTTCTTCATCTGAACGAGTAACTTTAAAATTATAATCAAAGAATTCGTCATTTGTATATTCATCATAATACGGTCTACCTGTAACAGTAATCTTATCATTTAAATTGATATCTACATCTTCATCAACTTCTAAATAAAGCCCTAAACCATTTTCATTTACTGCCATCACATCACCAAAACTCGATGCATCATAAACAACTACCATATTTTCTATCTTTCTTAAAGGTACAATTTCTGAATTTCCTGTATCCCAACCATCTGTCTGATCTTTGTAATGTTCTTCAATTTCTTCTCTTATATCTTCTACTGTTGAAGCTTCTAAAGTTATTTCTTCTTCAGAACCTTCTTCAACTAAAGTTACCCAAGATTCATCTCCTACAAATACTTTGTATCCATAATTTTGCCCTACAACTCCTTTTATAGTATATGTAGAATTCAAAGTTAAATTAACCGGAAATACTTTATAAATCCATACTTCTTCTCCATTTACAATAAACTTTTTATTACTATAATCATCATCACCAATATATTTTCCTGTGAAATTAACTAAATTACCATAGTCATCTTCTTCTAACGCTGATGTAACAATTTTAGCTTTATCAATAGGAACTCCATAATTTGATTCTACAACAGATATTTCCCCTCCATCAACATTAACAGACATTCTATAATCTGAATATTTATAATAAGGAATACCCTTTATTTTAATTTTATCTCCAACATTAAATTTTCCACCAAATTCATCTTTATCTAAATAATAAATATCAATACCATTTTCTCCATTTTCATCAACAACATAAATAATATTATATTTTGGGTCATTACTTGAAATAGTTAAAAAAGCTATAATTCCTTCTGTTTCATATATTGTATTATGAGAATTAAAATCTGTCCAAACATCTTTATTTTCCAAAATCTTTGCTCTTAATTCTGCAAGTGTAAGTGTTGTATCTGTCGATTCTTCTTCTACCTTCTCTTTTGTCAAACAACCTGTTAATAAAAAGATTCCAAGAATACCTGCCAATAAAAATACCAATGTTTTCTTCATACCTCTACCCCCTTTGTAAGATTAATTTAAAGTTTTAAAAGATTATATTCATTAAAGATCTTTCTGTAATAATAAAATCTGTCCATGTTGTAAAACCCAATACTATTCTTTGATTTCCATCGGCTCTACCATTTATATCTTCAGCGGCAATTTTTAATGAGATGTTTTCTCCTATTAATTCCACACCATAATTTACTATGTAATCTGTAAGTATTCCTTCATCTAATGAATTTCCCTGCGCAAAGACTTCCATTTTCCATGGCTTTGGTAAATAATATCCAAATCTTACTTCATATAACCATGTTTTTCCTATAGGATTATTAGTTGCTGCATCAACATCTAAATAATATTGATTATCACCATTTTCATCCATATTGTAATATACTATTCCCTTTAAATAATATGGATAATAATTTACCTTACCCCCTACAACAACTTTTGGTATTGGTAAAATTTCAATTATTTTATCAAAGTTGCTTACAATTTCTGAAAATTTTTCAACATTTGAATTTACAGCATATCCAGCACTATAAAATAATTGTGTTATTAATTTTCTATTCCATCTAATTGAGTTGTATCCAGCTAATGATACTGAAAGTTTGTCGTGCTTATTATCCTGAGAAAGATAGAACATATATTTTTTATATCTTTCATCTAACCCCAAATATGCATAAATTGATTTATCTTCTAAACTATATGCTCCTCCAAACTTCAAATCGCCTATCGGTTTTATATATCCCCCAATTGCCATTTTCATAGGATCTAAATCATATTTACTATCTCCTAAATCGTCTCTAAACCCTCCAATTCTAAAAGAATAATATCTTCTCATATCGTAAGGATAATCTTTAAATTTAAACTTTCCAAACATTAATAATGCATCATATCCAACCTTATATTGTAAATAATAATATCTTGGAAGTTTAAAATCTAATGTTTCATCTTCGTTATAATCAATGGACATAGTAGAAGAAGATAAAGTAATATAATCATTGAAACGCAAAGAAAGATTATCTGTTAATCCAATATCAAAATATGCAATTGGAAAAACATCAACAAAATTCCTGGAATCATCAAGATTCATTGTATATATCCCCAACATAGAAAACTTTGTACCACTAAACGCCCCGAAAATTGTAATAAATGAAATAACAATTAATAAAAACAATACACTTTTTTTCATTGAACAACCTCCTCTATTTTGTTGTTGCTAATTTACTTTATTTACCTTATTGACATTCATCATTTTTATGATATAATATTCAGGCAACATGAATTTAACATTACATTATACCACAAAATTTTAAAAGGAGGAATGTTAAATTGATAAAAAAGCTTCTTATATTTACTGTTATTCTGTCATTATTACTTGTAACTATCTCTTGTTCCAAACAATCCACATCTGAAATTTCTTTTGAAAAAAGTTATTACGTCTCAAGAATTATTGATGGAGATACTATAAGAGTATTTTATGAAGGTGATGAAGTATCTGTTAGATTCATAGGTATTGATACACCAGAAACACACAGTGGCGATAAACCGCTTGGCGAATTAGGTGAAAAGGCTTATTGGTTTACAAGAAATAAAATCAATACTGAAAACCTTAATAAATCACGTGTTTTTCTTGAATTTGATTCTGATAAATCTGGATATTATGGAAGATTATTAGCTTATGTGTATTATAAAGATAAAGAAGGGAATTTGCATTTTTTAAATAAGGAAATAATGGAAAATGGCTATGCAAGACCTCTCTTTTATGACGACACCTCAAAACATAAAGAAGATTTCATCAAAGCATACAAAAGTGCTTTTGAAAATAGAAAAGGTATTTTTTCTTTTTATGATTCAAAAGATAGAGAGGTTTTAGACACACAGTTATCAAAAGATGACATTGGAAAAATTAGATGGGTAATATTTAATGTAAAAAATGTAAGTAGTTCAGGAAGTTTCTTAAAAATAGAATCCCAGGATAGTAGTTTTTATGTAACTATAAGAAGAAATGAATACAATGCTTTTTTTGATAGTTTAAATATTTATGATTTAAAAGATAAAAAAATAAAGGTTTATGGAGAAGTCTGGAAAGATAAATATGGAAAATTTGAAATCCTTGCACGCGCTGAATTTGAATTTGTCGTAATAAAATAACCAGTGCAATTAAGCACTGGTTATTTTATTATTATATTATATTTCTCCTAAAAGTTTAGCTCGACTATAACAGGCTATAGTTTTTGCATCGGTAATTTTATTTTCAAGTATCATTTTTTCAAACTCTTTTATCTTTATCTTTTTTATTTCAAGGAATTCATCCTCATCTGGATTTACCTGTGTGTTTTTTAAATCTTTTACAAGATATAAGTGTATCACTTCATTTGAAAAACCCGGAGTTGTATGAATATATCCAAGATATATCCATTTTTCTGCTGTTTTTCCTATTTCTTCTTCGAGTTCTCTTTTTCCGCATTCAAGAGGTTCTTCCCCAGGTTCATCAAACTTTCCAGCTGGCACTTCAAGCAATGTTTGGCTTATTGGAAATCTATATTGTTCCACAAGATATACATAATCATCTTCCACAGGAAGCATTGCAACAGCCCCTGGATGTACAACTATTTCTCTTGTTGATTCTTTTCCATTTGGAAGTTTTACCGTATATTTTCTAACATCGAGTAATCTTCCTGTAAATACTTTTTCTTCATTTATTGGTATTTCAGTTAAATCCATTTTAATACCCTCCTATTAGTTATAGCAAGATAAATTCATTATTGTTCTTCAATAAGTTTCAAAAGAGCCTTTGCTGCATATACTGGCCCATCATCCTCAAAACCTGAAACACCTAACTGTGTTTTTATTTCCCCAACCTTAACTCCTGTTTTTATCATTTGTTCTATGAATTTTTGGGCTATTTTTTCATGTACTTCTTTTCTTTGTATTGCTCCAAATGGATTGGCAAAATAACTATAGGTTAATCCTACTTCTGCTGTTGTTCCTTTTGCCATTCTTGCACCTTTTGAAAGTACCTCATACGCTGAATCGCAATCCTCAAAGAATGAAATGTATTCATCATTTTCAACTTTAGTATAATTATTTGCATATAAGAAATAGTCTATCTTTGTTGGCATAATAATTTCCTTATAATTTGAATATGGCACTATAACTCTTGCATTTGTTTCATTTGGATTCATAAATATACTTCTATCAATTGCAGAATATGCATATCCGGGCTGTAAATCATCCAATCTTACAAAAGCCCCTGTTTCAGTTCCATATGCGACCACATTTCCGTTATCATCTATTTCCAGTGATCCCATATCATCAATTAATATATTAACCTCTGAAACATATTTAGATAATCTATTTAACGCATCAAGCGTTTCAGATTTTCCAGCACCGCTATCTCCCATTAACATTACATTTGCTTTTTTACCGTTTCTCAATACAATTTCTGCAAGTGCTCCGTGAATAGGAAGATTTCCTGAATCTATTACTATTAAATTATGAATTGTAAGTATCATCTTTTTCATATATCCAAAATAATCTATATAATCATCTCGGCCAACCATTCCAACATATGTTCCATCTTCTTCTTTAAAAATAATGCCATTTCTATATTCATCTTTTTCAAAATATTTATCTTCAAGTCCATAAAAATAAATTCCATCGGGTTTTCTTCTTTGAACTATTCCATATCCAGCTAATTCAAAAAGATTTGTTAATCCTGCAGCCATAGCAAGAAATTCTTTATATACATATACAAGAATATATTTCTTACCCACATGAATTGGAAATGCAAACCAATCCTCAGGATTATCAAATTCTATATTTTTCAAAATTGGTTTATCAAAGACTTTAAATAATCCTTTACGCTTATTTGACTTAGTATAAAAAATCACAGGCGGTTCAAAGACAACTCCCCAGACAAATGGTGTTTTATATAATGATTTAGAACCGTTTAATACTTCAGATTTAAATTGCGGATAATCAACAGAAAAGGCTACCTGAGCACCACTTGGCAATTGTCTTAAAACTTTTAACCTTTCATCAGATACGTTTATCAAAATCTGTCTATAAAAGTTAGTAACAAGGCTTTTGAAATCTGTATTATTCTTCACAAGTATCATTTCTTTATATATTTTTTGAATTCCATTTGATACATAGGCAGTTTTTTGAATCATAAACCTGTGTTTATTTCTCCAGAGATTATAAATACTTTCTACAAATTTTATAATCTGATCCTTTTTATCGCTTAGTTTTGGGAAGCTATAAAATGGCGATGAATCAATTTCATCAATTTTTTCAGCGGAAAGAGCAAATAGCATTTTTATAATTTGGTCTAAATCATATCTTTCTTCAATATCTACAGCATCTTCATTTTTCAAAAAAGACATAAAAAAGGTCAATAAACTTTCGTTTCTTTCTTCAAGATCTTCGAGATATTCAATAAGCAGTTCTTTCAAAATTTTACTATGAACAATCTGAGCATTAGACGAATATGATACACTACCGTCAATTAAAACTGTTCTTGGCATAAAATCTCCCCCTTTTTCTGGATTATTATTTATATTATACCACAATTAATTATTCTGCAATAGTAATTTTAATTTTAAATACAAGAAATAGTGGTAGAATATATAATAGAAATTATTGATAGGAGGTCTTGTGAATGTTTAGAATTCTTTTAAAGGGTAAGATTCACAGAGCTACAGTTACAGAAAAAAATATTCATTACGAAGGCAGTGTAACAATCGATGAAGAATTAATGGAATTAGCAGATATTGAAGAAAACGAATTGGTTCAAATAGTTGATATAAACAACGGCGCTCGATTTGAAACATATGTTATTAAAGGAGAAAGAGGTTCAAGAATCATTGGTTTAAATGGGGCAGCTGCAAGAATGGTTGAGTTAGGGGATAAAGTAATTATAATGGCTTATGGTTTATATGAAAAAGGAGAGAATTCAAAACCAAAAATCGTTGTTGTTGATGATAATAATAATCCAAAAATTTTAAAGGATCACGAAGAACCAAAAACGGAGTGTTAATAAATAAATGAAAGTACTTGGCATAATTGTAGAATATAACCCATTCCATAATGGGCATTTTTATCATCTGGAACAGGCAAAAAAATTAATAAATCCCGATTTTACCGTTGCTGTAATGAGTGGAAATTTTGTGCAACGGGGGGAACCTGCTATTTTGAATAAATTTTCAAGAGCAGAAATAGCCTTAAAAATGGGAATAGATATTGTATTTGAACTTCCATTTTTATATTCAATTCAGGATGCTGGCGGATTTGCTCTTGGCTCCATTGGAACTCTTAATAGAACAGAGGTTGTAACAGATATTGTTTTTGGAAGTGAATCCTCTGATGTAGAAACTTTAAATGTTATAGCTGATATACTACATAATCAACCTGAAGAGTATCAAAAACTTTTAAAAATAAAATTAAAAGAAGGATATTCATTTCCAAATGCAAGAAAATACGCACTTATTGATTATTGTATAAAAAACAGTTTATTATCAGAAGAAAAAATACTTATAATAGAAAAATCCAATGATATTTTAGGTGTTGAATATTTAAGAGCTTTAAAAGAATATAATTCAAAAATCATTCCCCATACAATAAAAAGACAGGGTGCAGATTACAATGAAGATAAATTCAAAGGAAAGTTTTCAAGTGCTACAGCTATAAGAAAATTATGGAATGAAAAAAAATATGATCTTATAAAAGATGCAGTTCCAGATATTACTTTTCAAAAAATATTGGAAGAAGAGAAAAATGGAAGGGCACCTATTTTTCTTGAAGATATGGAAATCTCTTTTATTTCGCATCTTAGAACACTTGATAGGGACAAATTAAAAAAATACCATGGTATAAAAGAAGGGTTAGAGCAAAGAATCATCGAAGCAGCAAAACATAATTATACTATTAAAGGATTATTTGAAGATGTAAAAGCAAAAAGATTCACCTATACAAGAATCAAAAGAAGCATATTAAATATTTATTTTGGAATAGAAGAGAAATTAATTACAGAAGCAAATAAAAAAGGGCCACAATATCTAAGAGTTCTTGGATTTACTGAAAAAGGAAGAAAATTACTTTCAATTATGAAAAAAAAGGTAAAATACCCTATTATTACAACACCTTCAAATTATATTTCTATAATAAAAAAAATCGAAAGAGATACATCGAATAATAAAAGAATGTGGAATATAGACAAAAAATTATATTTTGAGATGATAAAATACGATTTTAAGGCTACTAACGTTTATTCTTTATACTATAAAAATAAGGAATATTCTACTTTTGAAAATGATATGAAATTTGGAGCACTATATTTGAAAGGAGATAATACGTGAAAAAATATATTCTTATAATTTTAGTTTTATTACTTTCATTAATAGTCTTTCCTATAAAAATTTCTTTTTATTATACTCAAGATGCATCAAATGTGTATATAACAGGTGATTTTACGAATTTTTCACCTGTTCCTTTAAATAAAACCCAAACAGGCTTATGGAAAACTACATTTAATTTATCAGAAGGCATTTATAAATATCTTTATATAATAGATGGAAAAGAAACTCTGGATTATAAGAATATCAATACAAAATATTTTAATGGAAAAATTTATTCATTATTGATTATAAAAAGAGAGGGTGAAAAAATAGTGGCAGTTGGTGATGGAATAATAAATCTGGCAAAACATGAATTAAAAAGGAAATATATTAATCCTGTAAAAAAAGGCGAAATATATTTAGCTGTTGAAGTTAAAAAAAATGATGTTGAAGATGTAATATTCGTTGGCAACGGAGAGATTTTAAATAAAGAAATAATAGATTTTTCAGATACATTATTATATAGATTTCACATAAAAACCCCTTCAGATATATTAAAATACCATTTTCTCATAAAAGACGGAGAAACAACCATCCAAATTCCCGAAAATAATTTTTTCTTTGATTTTGAAAATCCTGCTATTAAATATTTTGACGTGCCAGAATGGGCAAAAGGAAGAATATTCTATCAAATATTTCCTGAAAGGTTTAGAAACGGCAACAAAGATAATGACCCGATATATACAAATAACTGGAATGGACCATATACTCAGGAATCACTTGGTTCACATGGTTTTTACGGCGGGGATTTACAGGGAGTTATAGATTCTATTGATTATCTTACAGAACTTGGTATCGAAGGAATATATTTCAATCCTATTTTTGAGTCAGTTTCAAGTCATAAATATGATACAAAAGATTATTTAAAAATTGATCCGCATTTTGGCGATGATAATTTATTTGCAAAACTTGTAAATAAACTTCACGAAAAAGATATTAAAATTATTCTTGACGGTGTTTTCAATCATTCGGGTGATGAATTCTTTGCCATGGAAGATATTTTCAAAAAACAGGATAATTCAAAATACCTCAATTGGTATTATATAAAGAAATTTCCTGTAATAAAATCACCTGAAAGTTATGAATGCTGGTGGGGATATCCAGATTTACCAAAATTAAACATAGACAATCCAGAAGTAAAAGCTTATTTTTCAAGAATAATTGGCAAATGGATGGAATTTGATATTGACGGTTGGAGACTTGATGCTGTAGAACAAATTAAAGACTCATTCTGGGAAGATTTTTTTAGGCCTTTAGTAAAAGGAATTAATGATAATGCACTTATAAGCGGTGAATACTGGAAAGATTCCACACATTATTTTGAAAAACCCGCATTTGATACAGTAATGAATTATCTGTTTAGAGATGCTGCTATATTATATGCAAAAGGTGGAAGCGCATCAAATTTTATAAAAAATACCAATGACTATTTAAAAAAATATCCACCTCAGGTATGGCATATATTATGGAATCTTCTTGATAGCCATGATACACCAAGAATTTTGCATGAATTAAACGGCGATGTGCAACGCTTTAAAATAGCTGTAGCCTTACAAATGACATTTATTGGAGCACCTTTAATATATTATGGAGATGAAATTGGACTTGATGGTGGTGGAGACCCCTGGTGTAGAAAGCCTTTCCCATGGGATAAAAGCAAATGGAACAAAGATATTTTAAACTACTATAAATCATTAATAAAATTAAGAAAAGAAAATCCTGCTTTGCGATACGGTGATTATATTATATTAAAGAAAAAATTAGGCACTTTAATTTATAAACGAGTTTATAATAATAACGAGGTAATCGTTATTACCAATTCGAGAAAAACACCTGCAAAAATAAATCTCGAACTTAATAATGAATATATAGATTACTTTACAAAAGAAAAAATTACCAAAATCAATAAAGTAAATGGATTGGAAATAAAAATCTTAATAAGGCAGTGAAAATATGTATCACTATTATGAAATAGCCGTATTTGAAACATATACATATAACACATATACATACAAATCAACAAATCAACTAACACCCGGCCAACGGGTGTTAGTTGATTTTAGAAATCAGCAAAAAATAGGCGTTATACTTTCAGAAACCTCTGAAAAACCTTATAATGTAAAAGAAATAGAATTATTACTCGATGAAAAACCTTTAATCTCGCAAAAACATATTGAATTAATAAAAGAAGCTTCTATAAAATTTTTAATGCCAATAAGCGAGATTGCAAAAATTGTTTTTCCGCCAATTTCTTCTGATAGAACTCGCATTAAAATAATACCAAAATCGCCTTTAGCTCCTATTGAAAAACCTATTTTTATAAACGAATTTTATAAAAAATTCAAAACAAAAAAGGAAGCAAACAAAAAATTAAAACAATTGCTTGAAAATCATATAGTTTCTCTTGAATTGTACTATAAAAGAAAAATCGAAAAAAAAGATAGGTATATATCCTTAAAATTAGACTTAAATCAATTACTTGAACAAAAAGTTTCTCAGGCTGGAATGAATATAATAAATTTTCTTCAGGAAAACAACGGTTGTGTAATAGAAAAAGAATTATATCAAAATAATATAATAAAACCTGGGTCTACCGCATTAAAAACATTAATAAAAAAAGGAATTATTTCTTATACAGATTATAAAAAGGAAACACCTTTTAAGGTTTCACTTACTGAAAAACAAAAGGAAATACTTGAAAAAATACTATATTCAAATAAAAATATAGAGTTATTATATGGAGTTACCGGAAGTGGTAAAACAGAAATATTCTTTGAAGCTATGGAATCATACTTTAAAAACGAAAAAAAAGTCATGATATTATTACCAGAAATTTCTTTAACCCCACAATTAATCTCAAGAATAAATAATAGATTCCCTGATAAAAAAATAGGAGTTTATCATTCTGGTATTTCTCCTGCAGAAAAAATCAAAACATGGTATGAAGCTGTAAATGGTGAAATTGATATACTTGTTGGAGCAAGAAGTGCTGTATGGATTCCCCTGAAAAATCTGGGACTTGTTATTGCCGATGAAGAACATGATCAATCATTTTATCAATTTGATCAATTATCCTATGACGCCATAGAAGTAATATATTTAAGATCAAAAATAGAAGATATAAAGGTTATATTATCTTCAGCAACTCCAACAATACGTGAAATGAAAAACGCTTTTGAAGGTAAGATAAATCTACACAAACTTCAAGAACGTGTATTTACGCAAATGCCGGACATAGAAATTATTGACATAAAAAAAGAAGAAAAGGTTAGCTGGATTTTTACAAAAAAGGTTATAAAAGAAATTAGTAAAACGCTAAGCAATAACAAAAAAGTGCTTATCTTTTCTCCCACCAAGGGATATGCAAACTATTTGATCTGCACAAATTGTGGTGAAATAATTAAATGTAAACATTGTGATATTTCACTAACCTATCATAAACATACCAAAAAGCTTAAATGTCATTATTGTGGATATGAAACAAATGTACCACCAGTATGTCCAAAATGTGGTTCTCCAACTCTTCAATCACGAGGATATGGAACAGAACGCGTGGTAAATGAAATATTGAGATTTTTCCCTTCAAGAAAAGTAGTTAGAATTGATAGAGAAATTATAAAAACTCACGAAGACTTAGAAAACGCTTTTAACGAAATAAAAAAAGAAGAACCTATGATTATAGTTGGAACAAAAATGATAACAAAAGGATTGGATATTAGTGACATAAAATTGGTAATAGTTTTAGACAGCGACAGATACTTGAGCTTTCCAGAATATACATCATTTGAACATACCGCATCATTATTAATTCAGGTTGCCGGTCGTTCTGGAAGAAGAGAAAAAGGAAAGGTTATAATTCAAACCTTTAAATCTGGAGAAGATTTTTTTGATGCTGTCAAAAATCATGATTATGATAAAATCATAGATTTAGAACTAAGCAATAGAAAAAAATTCAATTATCCACCTTTTTCTCAATTAATTATCTTTCTCTTTTCAAATGAAGATAAAAATAAAGCTTATAAAGAGGCCTTTGATTTTTATGAAGAAATAAATGACTTATTTGACAACTCAATTGAAATTCTTGAACCAACAGAACCGTTAATTCCTAAATTGAGAGGATTATATAGATATCAGGTTATTATTAAAGATAATATTAATGATCAAGAAAAATTAATGGAAATAATAAAAGAATATGGTAAGAAATGCTATATATACGTAAATCCTCCTACAACTTTATTATAAATAACAAAAAAGGGCAGAAAATCTGCCCTTTTTGCTTTACATTATATTTAAGGAGATTGCAATATGTTTAATACTGATGCTGCATTCATCTGACCTGTTTGACCTAACAACATTGTACTCATCTGTTGTAAATTTTGAGTTTTCATGTATTCTGCCATACTTCTTGCCATTTCCGTATCAGCTATTCTGCTATTAGCAGCTGTTGTATCTTCTACATTTCTTAAAACATTATTTGCAGCTGCTTCTAATCTTCTTGTATATGTTCCAACCTGAGTTCTGGTTCCATTCAACTGTTCCAGAGCCTGATCCAACGTTTTAATTGTAGTATTGATATCATCTGTTGTATCCAATTTCAAATCATTTAAATTAAGTGCTTCAGGCCTTAAATCTGCAATCTGTGCATTTAAATTATTACTTCCATTCTGATCAAGAGTAATATTAACATTAAACTCACCATTTAGCAGTTGTTTATTATTAAATTGTGTATTTCTTACGGTATCTCTAATTTGCATTTTTAACTGCTCAAATTCCTGCTGAATGGCATCCTTTTCTTCAGCAGTTAACGTCCCATTTCCTGCTCTCACAGCCAATTCTCTCATTCTTCCAACAGTTTCCTGAATCGAACCAATTCCCTGATCTGCAACATTCATTGCACCAATACCATCATAAATATTTCTTGCTGCTTGATAACCTGATCTAATCTGATTATCCATTTTCTGAGCAATAGCCATACCTGCTGGATCCACTCCAGCATTAATCAATCTATTACCACTTGCTAATTGTTGTGACTTTTTTAATAACAAATTAGATAGTGTCGATAATTGATTTGTTTGATTTAAATAATTATTACCAATTCTCATATGGGATCCCTCCCTTTAATTTCTTCCTATACCCTTAGACTAATTATACCAAAAAAAGTTCAATATTAACATAAATTTTACTTAAAACTTTATATATTATGTTAGGTATTATAAAAAAGTGCGCATAAATGCGCACTTTTTTAGTATTTAAATCTTTGAACAAAAGAATTCATTTCATCTATCATATCTTCGAGATTATCAATTAAAGCATCAAAATCTTTTATTTTAACCTTCTGTTTTTCCATCATTCCAGAAACTTCTTCAACCTCTTCAGTTATATTCTGTATTGAAACTGAAATTGCCTCTATTGCTTTTGTTATTTCAGAAGTAGAAACTTTCTGTTGATTTGAAATATTTGCAGTGTGTTCAACCATTTCAGAAATAGAATTAATCTCTGTCAAAATATTTTCCATTTGCATACCTATATTCTTTACAGATTCAACTATGGTATTTACTGTTTTAGTTATATTTGAACTTTCTTCAAGTGCTTCACTTGCATCATCAACTAACTCTTTTAAATTTTCTGTTATACTATTTGCCGAAAGGTTTGATTCATCTGCCAATTTTCTTATTTCATCAGCAACAACAGCAAAACCTTTTCCGGCTTCTCCTGCTCTTGCAGCTTCTATTGCAGCATTTAATGCTAATAAATTAGTTTGCTTTGATATCTCTGTAATCTTACCAACAATATCTTCAATTTCTTTACTCTTGTCAAATAGCTTTATAATCATAGAATTACTTTTTTCAATTAATTTTTCAATACTTACAATATCATTTATCATAACCTGTATATCTTTTTTACTGTTTAACGCATTATTTGATATTTCAAGTGTTTTATTATTTAAATCCTGAGCAGCATTTGAAACCATATCTGCTCCAGATGTAATCTCTTCAATATTTGCAGTTGTTTCTTCTGCAGATGATGCAACAACTTCGAGATTTTCTTTAATTCTATTAAACGATGTAAATGTTTCTTCTGAAATCTTGCTTAACTCACCTGCTGAAGCATCAAGATTATCCTCTACGCCTCTTAATGTTTTTGCATATTTATTAAATGATTCAAGTATATTTTTTATTGTAGCTTTTAACTGATTAAATAAGTTAGCTATAAGACCTATTTCATCCTTACGCTTAATATGCAACTCATCTCTTAAATCGCCCGTAGTAACCTTTTTAACATTAGTTTCTATTTTCTTTATTGGTTTAGTCAATGAATTTGAAACAACAATTGAAATAATAACCGCAAATACTATAGTAACTAAAATAATTGAAATTAAGATACTCTTTAATTTATTTACAATATGAAATGCCTCAGATTCGCTTTCTTCAATAATTAAATACAATTTTTCATTTTTAAGTTTAATCTCACCTTTTACACCAACCACAGATTTATTCTCAAAATTCTTATATGTAACCAATTTCTTTTCCTGGCCTGGAAGCAATTTATTATCTATAATACTTCCTGTTTTCAATCCATCAATTGAAGTTATAAGCATATTGTTTGCATTTACAATATAGATATTTAAGTCCTGAGAATTATTTAATTGTGCAAAAATATCCTTTACAACTTTTTCAAAATTCACAGCTATAACAATATAACCATACCTTGCATATCTATAAATAAATGGCTTACCAATAAATAAAATAGGCTTATTTTGTTTATACTTATAAATTTCTATATTGGAAAAATCTATATAAGTCTTTTCATCATTTTGCTTTTTTAATGCTTTATATAACTTTCCAAGAGCAGTATTTGAAAGTTCGTTATTCTTTTCGAGATTCTCTGTAAATTCTTCACCTTTTTTTAAGGAATAAATTATATCTCCTTCTTTGTTTATTAAATAAATATCTGTGATATACTGTGAAAAAGCAAATTGAACTAAATTTGGATGATATTTTCTATGCAAAAGATTATAATCAGAAATTGAAAATTCATCATCGCCATATTTTTCAAGATTATCTTCATCAACAGAAGTCAATTTATATCTTTCTTCAATTTTATATGGATTGGATGTTGCATAAACATCTTTTAAATTTTTTATATCTTCAAACCCTTTAAAATATGAATTCATACTTTTAATCATAATTGGAAGATACTGGAAATTTTCGATGCTCTTAATTGCATTTTTATATTTATCAATAAGCATGGAAATTTCAAAATTTCTCGATTCCAAAATATTAACAAAATTTGTTTCTATCTGTTGTGTCATCATATCCTGAGAATTTTTTATGGAAAAGTATCCCAGAATAAATAAAGGAACCAATATTCCCAGAAGAAAAATCAAAAGTAATTTATACTTTAAATTCAATTACATCACACCCTTCCTGAATTTTTTATTCTACATTACGCATTATACAAAAAAAACCGCCTTTCTAAGTTAACCTAATGATAACTATTTTTTAAGAGAAAATATATTTTTTCAAACAATTCGATTACCAAACTAATTTATGAAAAAGTTATATAAATGCAACAAAAATAAAACGATATAAAAATTATATTGGTATATATGAAATACAGTAAAATTATGATATAATATGAATATAGAAACTAACATGGATATAAGGAGGGAGAATTATGTCTGTTGAATTAAAAGCTGTAAGTTTTAGTGTTGATGATGAAAAATTTGCTATTGATATTAATCACATCGACACAGTTATCGAATATCAAAAAACAACAAAAATTCCTGAATCCTCAGATTTTATTGAAGGAATTGTTAATTTCAGGGATGGAGTAATTCCTATAATTAACTTAAGGGTTAAATTTAATTATCCACAATTTGAAGATAAATTGAAAGCCAAAGTTCTGGTAGTTAAAATTGAAGATAAAAAATATGGTTTAATGGTCGATGAAGTAAAAGAAGTTATGACAATAACTCAGGAACAAATTGAAGAAGCACCAGAAGTTGGAGGAACAAAAGCAAATTATATAACAGGTATTATAAAAACAAAAGACAGTATGATTTTCTTAATCGATGTTGAAAAAATACTTACAGAAGAAGAAAAAATCGAAATAGAAAAAGCAATAAAATAATTATTTTATTCTAACTGCAAAGATATCCGGTTCTCCATTTTTATAATACAGAGAAAATAAAACTATATCATTATAAATTGACGGATAAAATGCGTCATCAGAGATTCCAAGAGTTATTGGAATCTCTTTTTTGGTTTTATTGTTATATAAAATTATAGTATAGTAACCTTTATACAATCTTGAAAAAACCAGATTATCTTTATTTCCAAAAGGGTC
Organism: Marinitoga sp. 1135; assembly: GCF_013363245.1. NCBI lineage: Bacteria > Thermotogati > Thermotogota > Thermotogae > Petrotogales > Petrotogaceae > Marinitoga > Marinitoga sp. 1135. Next base: position 17,305 of record NZ_LBEZ01000005.1, read on the forward strand.
AACTTCATTTAAATCTGTATCAATTAATGGATAAATACCTTCTTTTCTCTTTTCATATATTCCAAATTGCCCGCTTTTTGGATCTTCCATTTGAAAAATAAGTTTATTATTCAATATTCCTGGAATATATTTTGTTGTACCTTCCAGGTTTGTAATTTTTTCTAACTCATTGCTTTTTATAGAATATTTATATATTTCCGTCCAGATTTTACCATTTAATTCTTCAATTGAAAAATACACATTTCCATTTTCGTAATATGGACTATATGCATTAAAAGATTCATTTGAAATTCTTTTAATTTCTTCTGTATCCGGATTATACATAACAACATCCCATTTTCCATAAAGAGAAGTTTGAAAAATAAAAGTTCCATCTTCAGTAATATTCGGAAAATACTCTGAAGAAAAATCAAGTGAAACATTAAAATATTTCTCTTTTTCAAAATCATATCCCCAGATATTTCTATTTCCAATATATCTATCTGAAATAAAAATCAGTTTATTTCCATCTTTTGACATCTTAGGATATTCGTCTATCCCGTCCCAATAAGTTAATTGTAAAATATGCCATCGTTTATCTTTCTTATAACGTGCAAATGAAATTTTCTCTAAAACCCTTACAACAAAATTATTCAACCATTTATCGTTATCCTTTATTCTTTCAGATAAATCAATTTCTTCATCTTCAAAATTCGCAACTATTCTTATAATATTTTGAGATGCATCATCTGAAATACCTATTTTTAATGCCACATTATCCAAAGTCATATTATTTGTATCTTTTTCAATAGACTTTGTATAAACCCTATATGTATACGATAACTTATCCTTCAACAAATCAAAAACACGAGAAGCAATCCAGGAATCTGAATTGCTCTCTAAAATTGCTATTTCTTTTTTAAATGAAATCTGTGAAAATCCTAAAACTACCAGACTAAAAAATACAATTAATAAAAATTTCTTCATATATTATCCCAATAATTTTTTAACAATTTGATTAACCTTTTTACCATCAGCTTTTCCTTTTAATTCTGCCATAGCCTTTCCCATTACCTGACCAAACTTTGCTCCTTCGCCAAGTTCTTCTATAACCTTTTTAACAACCTTTTCAATTTCTTCATCTGACATTTCTGGTGGTAAATATTTTTTCAGTATCTCTATTTCATATACTTCATCATCAACTAAATCTTCTCTACCAGCATTTTTATACTGTTCAATAGAATCCTGCCTCATTTTTATTTGTTTTCTGATTAATGCAAGAATTTCTTCATCTGTTAATTCTTCTCCTTTATCAACCTCTGCCTTTTTTATTTCTGTTTTTAAAATTTTTATAGCGTTTAATGCTTTTGTATTTTTCTCTTTCATATATTTTTTTAAATCTTCATTTAATAACTTTTTCAATTCCATCAATACCAACCTCCACAAATATTATTTATATAGTTATTATATCATATTTATTGAATTTATCAACCTCATCTCCATTAACTAAACTTGACACTTTTAAAAAAACATGATATAATTTTCGAGAAAAATGACTGATGGTCAGGTGAAAATATGCCAAGAAGAAATTTAAGCGAAGAAGAAATACAAAGAAAAAAAAGAATAATAATGCATGAAGCAAAGAAACTTTTCTTTGAAAAAGGTTTTGAAAATACATCGATGTCTGAAATTGCTAAAGCTTCCAAAATGGCAAAAGGTACTATTTATTTGTATTTTTCAAATAAAAAGGACTTATACTTTTCTCTTGTATATGAAGGCCTTGAAATACTTGAAAAATTAATAATTTCATATATTCAAAAAGAAAAAAATGCACTAAATAAAATTTTATCCATGGGTAGAGCATACATTCAATTTTATAGAGAATATCCAGACTATTATAGCTTTGTAATAAAATATGAATCTGAAAAAGCAGATCTCGACCCTGAAGAACCAAAAGTTGTATCCACTTATGAAAAAAGCGAAAAAATATATGACATATTAAAACTACTTATTTTAAAAGGCCTTGAAGATGGCTCTATTAGAAAAGATATAGATAAAGATAAATTAGCTGCATTACTATGGCTACAAACAATAGGTATAGTCCAACAATATGAATTAAGAAAAAAATTATATGAAAACTGGAATGAATTTGTAGCAGAATCAATACTGGATTTTTATATTGATTTTATGAAAAAAACATTAGAACCAAGGGATTAATCCCTTTTTTCTTTAAAAAATAAATGACCACCGGTCATCAAAAAGGGGTGAGAATATTTTCAAAGGTTTAAAAATAGGAGAATTAACAACAAAATATCCGCTTGTACAGGGAGGAATGGCTGTAGGAATTTCACTGGATAATCTTGCAGGAGCAGTAGCTAAAGCTGGAGGAATAGGTGTAATAGGTACAGCAGGAATAGGATTATTTGAAAATATGAAAAATTATAAAGAAGCAAGTAAAATTGCTTTAAAGAAATTTATTAGAAGTGCTAAAGAAAAAGCTAATGGTGGAGTAGTTGGGGTTAATATTATGGTGGCACTAACTAATTATTCTGACATGGTAAAAACAGCTATAGATGAAGGAATCGACATTATATTTTCTGGAGCAGGATTACCATTATCTTTACCTTCATATTTAACAGAAAAAACAAAAACAAAATTGGTTCCTATAGTATCTTCTGTAAAAGCTGCACAGGTAATTATAAAAAGATGGGTTTCAAAGTATAATTATATTCCCGATGCAATAGTTCTTGAAGGTCCAAAGGCAGGAGGACATCTCGGTTTTAAAAGCAAAGAGGAAATCTTTTCAGAAAAAAATTCGCTTGAAAATCTTGTTCCACAATTAAAAGAGTTTTTGATTTCTATTGAAAAGAAATACGGAAAAAAAATTCCATTAATTGCCGGTGGAGGTTTATTTTCAAAAGACGATGTAAAAAAAATTTTAGATCTTGGAGCAGATGGCGTTCAAATGGCTACAAGATTTATTGCAACAGAAGAATGCGATGCACATGAAAATTTCAAAAAGGCCATTATCAATGCAAAATCCGATGATATAACAATAATAAAAAGTCCTGTAGGAATGCCTGGAAGAGCTATTAAAAATAATTTTATTGTTGCTGTTGAAAACGGTGAAAAGAAACCCTTTGAATGCAGATATCATTGTATAAAAACCTGTGATTTTAAAACAACGCCTTACTGTATAGCAAAAGCTTTATATAATGCAGCAATTGGTGATCTTGAAAATGGTTTTGTATTCACAGGCGCATCGGTTGAAAAAATAACAAAAATAGAAAAAGTTGAAAATATTATTAAAGAATTATTTGAATAACTTCAAGGAGGTATAAAAATGGACAGAAAAGAATTATTTGAAAAAGTAGCAGAAATTATATCAGAAAGTTTAAGTATTGACAGAGAAAAAATCACAGAAGATGCTGTATTAACAGATGATCTTGAACTTGATTCATTGGAATTGGTTGATTTAACAATGGACTTTGAATCAGAATTGGGGATATCAATTGATGATTCAGAATTAGAAAATATAAAAACAGTGGGAGATATTGTAGAAATATTATCAAAAAAAGCTGTTTAATAAATTAACCATTCTGGAATCCTCAAACAAAAAGCCCACTTTTTAAAAGTGGGCCTTATTTTTTTAAATATCCAAGAACGACTTCTCTAAAATCAGGAGTTCTTCCAATATCTTCATTGGTTTTTACCAGAATACCATCATCAAGTGGCATAATTATTTCCATTTCTTCTGTCATTTCGCTTTGCTTAACTATTTTATGCGCATTTAATGCCTCCTGTATATCACCCTCAAATGTAGTTTTTCCGGAGTTTATAATTGCAAATCTACTTGAAATAAGTTCCACTTCTTCTATATGATGGGTTGACATTATTACTATATTCTCGCCATTAGAAACAAATTCTTTCAGCAATTTAAGTATTTTGTCTTTTTTTACAGGGTCTATATTCTGTGTTGGCTCGTCCAATATCATTATTTTTGTATTTGATGCAAGCATGAGAATTATATAAAATAATGTTTTCATCCCAGAAGAATAGGCATTGAGCGGCTTTGTAATAGGCAAATTAAACTCCATCATCAATTCCTTATATCTTTTATCATTCCATTTAGGATAAAGGATTTTCCACAATTCTGCATAATCATAGGGGTATAACCCCTTAAACACCACTCTGTCTTCTAACAAAACAGAAATATTTCTTTTTCTAAATTTATTTAATGTCTTTCCATCAATTAAAACCTTTCCATTATCAGGTTTTAAATCACCATATATACATTTTAATGTTGTAGTTTTTCCAGCACCGTTTGGACCAACTAAAACATATATATCTCCTGAATTTACTGTTAAATTCACATCTATTAATGCCGGTTTTGGTCCATATGATTTCTCTAAATTTATAACCTCTATCATAATTTCACCTCTATTATTTTAAGGTATTAAATAAAAACCACGCTACAATTATTAATATTATCCCTATACCCAGCAGTGTAAAAATTTTATTCTTACTTCTTGTATAATTTGAAGAATCGGTAAAATGAAAAATAAACATAGACGCAAAAAACAAAAATACTGAAATTATATTTATAAAAATATTTTTTTGCATAACTACACTATAATCGCTTATAACACTATTTGATTTCAAGAAGAGATCTATAACCCATATTACAATTGGAACATATATTCCTCCCAGTCCTTTTATTGAAGATAAAACGCTTAACCCATAAAAAAAAGCAAAAAAAAGCAAAGAAAGCATCAGTGTTTTTAAATCGTTATTTTTGGTAATTCCAAAATATATTCCCTTAGATAATAAAAATATACTGGCTCCAAAAATATAATAAGAAAGGTATATCTCATACTTTGATACTGGCAAAGTTGAAATGAGAGCATAATTTTTTGTTTCTAATTCCCTGGTTAAAATTGTTGATGCGAAAATAACAGCAAACAAATTACCAAGATCTCCCGGTAGAAATAACAATGCAGAAATAATTATTATTATATATGGTTTTTGCCTTAATTCTTTTTCAAAAACAAAACGCAATGTTCTATACATTTAAATCACCTCATTTTTTTAATATTAGCATAAACTCAAATGGTGGCATAAAATTGGTAATTATTAGCAAAATCATAATAAAAAACAAAGCAAGATACAACCATTTACCTTTTTCAAAAACCATAGAAAAAGCAATAACAGCAAGAGCTTCTATGATAATTGGCAATATTGGAATTGTAGCGAAAAAAACACCTATTAACGATATTACCAAAGCAATTACAACCCATAATAACCTCATAAAATCTCCCCCTATTTTTGAATATTAAAAACTTCCTGAAGTTTTAATAACCCAAAAAGTTTTTGAATTTTATCATCCATATTTATCAATAGCAATTCCTTACCATGTTCTTCCAAACGTTTTTGATAGGAAATCAATTGTCCTATTCCAGTGCTATCAATAGTCATAAGATTTGAAAAATCTATTATAACCCTGTTTATATCTTTCTTATTCACAAATTCATTCATTTCATTATTAAAGTCATGAATATCATAAAGGGTAAATTCACCAATAAGCTTTGCTGTAACCAATTTATTCCTCTTAACTATAACTATTTGCATAATCTCCCTCCACAAATATTATTTTCTATACTTTTATTATATCACATAAACAACTTCATAACCTTTATATAAATTTAAAATCAGATAATATTAGTGGTAATAATAATAAGGTATTATTAATAGAAAATTCAAACGGAGGTGAAACAGTGAAATTCTATATTAAGACATTTGGATGCCAGATGAATGTAAATGAATCAGAAATTATGACTGGTATCCTGGAAAAAGAAGGCTTCGAATGGACAGAAAATCCACAAGAAGCCGATGTTATTATCTTAAACAGCTGTGCTGTACGTGAAAAAGCAGAAAATAAATTATATGGCGCCATTGGAAGTTACGGAAAGTTAAAAAAGAAAAAAGAAGACCTTATTATTGCTGTAGGTGGTTGTGTTGCCGAAAAGGAAAAAGAACATATTATTCAGAGATTCCATGAAGTAAATTTCGTTTTTGGAACAAGAAATTACATGAATATCAAAAAATTCATAGATAGAGCAAAACGTTCAAAAAAACGTTTTGTTGATTTAGGCGATGAAATTGATAAAATATCAGCTGATTTACCAAAACATCCATACAGCAAACATCATGGCTGGATTAATATAATATACGGTTGTAATAAATACTGTACATACTGTATTGTTCCATATACAAGACATCTTGAAAAAAGTAGACCCGTTGAAGATATTATAAAAGAAGTAAAATACTATAACGATAATGGATACAGAGAAATTACCTTTTTAGGTCAAAACGTTGATTCTTACGGAAAAGATTTTGGAGACGGAAAACCAAAATTAAATATATTAATAAAAGAAGCTGCAAAATACGATTCCATAGAAAGAATATGGTTTTTAACTTCATATCCATCAGACATTACAGACGATTTAATCGAAGAAGTTGCAAATAATCCAAAAGCTGCAAAAAATTTCCATTTACCTGTACAGGCTGGAAGCAACAATATCTTAAGAGCAATGAACAGAAAATACACAAGAGAATATTATCTTGAATTATTGGAAAAAATTAAAAAAACAGTTCCTAAGGTTACCATCTCAAGTGATATAATAGTTGGATTCCCTGGCGAAACAGATGAAGATTTCGAAGAAACTGTAGAACTTGTAAAAAAAGCACGTTATGAACGATTAAACCTTGCTGAATATTCACCACGCGAAGGTACAATTTCAGCAAAATACTATGAAGACAATATTCCAAAAAGGATTAAAAATAAAAGATTTCAATATCTTATGAATATTCAAAAACAAATTAACCACGAAGAAAATGAAAAATATCTCGATAAAGTTTTAACCGTTATACAGGAAAATAAAACAAAATCGGGAGCATACTTAGGAAGAACGATAAATAATAAAGTTGTAATATTCCAAAGCAATCCTGAGCTTTCCGGAAAGTTTGTAAAGGTTAAAATCAATAAAATTTCAGCTGGTCCATTATATGGAGAAGTTGTGGCTATCGAAGGAAGCTCCGAATTTAATAAAATAGAAAGTTATATATAACTTAAAGGTCCCGTTCGGGACCTTTTTCATAACTCGAATATATTGTTAAACAAAAGCGTTAGTAATAGTAACATTTATATTTTATCATTTATGTACATTATTTTTTGTGGGAGGGAAAATTATGGAAGTTAACGAATTGATAAGAGAGGCTGCTAAAAAACTTGAAACACCATTTTTGGTTCTTGATATTGAGCAGGTAAAAAAGAATTATATTAGATTAAAAAATTCCATGAAAAAGGTTGATATCTTTTACGCCGTTAAAGCAAACTCACACATTGAAATCTTAAAGGCATTAAGGGATCTTGGTTCATCATTTGATGTAGCTTCTGTGGGAGAGATAGATAAATTATTATCCATTGGAGTTAGTCCAAAAAGAATGAGTTTTGGTAATCCGATAAAAAAAGAAAAAGACATTGAATACGCCTGGAAATTAGGCATTGAATATTTCTCCGTTGATAGCGAAATGGAAGTTGAAAAGGTTGCACGTAGAGCTCCAGGAGCTAAAGTATATGCACGAATAGCAACAAGTTCAAACGACAGTGATTGGCCTTTATCTGGAAAATTTGGAACAGATATCGATCATGTAATATCAATATTAAAGTGGGCAAATAGAAATGGACTTGTTCCATATGGAATAAGCTTTCACGTTGGTTCTCAATCATATAACAAATATAAATGGCAGGAAGCTATTCTTGAAGCAAGTGTTGTATTTAATAAATTAATGAAAAATGGAATTGAATTAAAAATGCTTAATTTAGGTGGAGGCATTCCTGTAAAACATACAAAACCAATTCCAACAGTTGAGGAAATAGGAGAGGTTGTGGACGAATCAATACAGGAGTATCTATGGAAACATAAAGATTTGATGATTATTACAGAACCGGGACGTTCAATGGTTGGCGATGCAGGTATACTTGTCTCAAAAGTTATTTTAAAAAGCAGAAAAGGTGCAAAACAATGGGTATACCTTGATGTTGGCGTTTTCCACGGATTAATGGAAACAATAGAAAACTTTCAATACGAAATTCAAGTTGAAGGAAAAAGTTATGACAAAACTGGAGTATTCACTCTTGCAGGGCCAACCTGTGACAGTGTAGATACAATTTACGAAGATATTTTATTACCTGCTGATATAGATTATGAAGATATTGTTTATTTTATAAACGCTGGTGCATACACCGTTGAGTATGGTTCTTCATTCAACGGTATAGAACCACCAAAGGTTTATACAATTGATGAATTAAAAGAATTGATAAAATAATAAGACAAAATAATATGAATAGGTGAAATATATGGTTAGAAAAGACGCTTACATACTCTTGCGAGAATTTGAAAAAAAACATTATATTCCTCAAACATCATTTGAATACTTCAATAAAATATATTCAAATGAAGATATGGCATTATTAAAAAATCTCGTATGGGGAACCATTAGAAATTTAATAAAAATTGATTGGTATTTAAGCTTTTTAGTAAAAAATCTTAAAAAAACACCCCCAGCTTCAAAATGGATGTTAAGGTTGGGCGCATATCAGATTTTAAACGGTTTCAAGGAATATGTTGCTGTAAATGAAACGGTAAAAATTGCAAAAAATAAGAGAATAAGGGGATTTGTAAATGCCACTCTGAAAAATCTCATAAGAAAAAAAGCTGAATTAGCTCTTAAAGAACCAATATGGGTAAAATACTCTATTCCAGAATGGCTTTATAATTATCTAAAAAAATATTTCCCGGAAGATTATGTTATGGAATTTATGAAAAAAAGTTATTCTGTAAATCCCACTACATTACGAACCAACACATTAAAAACTAACAGAGAAGAATTAATCTCATTATTAAAAGGGATTAATATAAACAGTACAGAATCAAAACATTCACCATATGGAATAACAATAGATAAAGCGGGAATGGCCATTGAAAAAACTGACTTATATAAAAATGGATATTTTTATATACAACATGAAAGTTCTCAAATAATACCTTTAATACTTAATCCAAAATCTAATGAAAGAATTTTAGATATGTGTTCCGCACCTGGCGGAAAAACTACAGAATTAGCTCAAATTATGAATAATTCAGGAATAATAGATGCATTGGATATAGATATTGACCGTCTTGAACTTGTCGAAAAAAACGCAGAAAGATTGGGAATTAAAATAATTAATACAAAACTTATCTCAGGTGATGAATATATTGCTGAAAAATATGATAAAATCCTTTTAGATGCGCCATGTTCATCGGCTGGCACTTCGTCAATACATCCTGAAGTTTTGCACAGGATAAATATTGATGATTTTGTTAATTATTCCAATATACAGAAAAAATTACTGGAAAATGCCATTGAAAATCTTTTAAAACCTGGAGGAACATTGGTATATTCAACATGTACAATTTCAAATGAAGAAAATACACAAAACATGAAATACTTATTTGAAAAATATAATAATATAACCTTTGAAAAAATAGATTTATCGTTGTATAATATAAAGGGCTATTATGATGGCTATGGATATTATTTTTATCCTGATGAAACATTAATTCCATTCTATGTGTGTAAAATTGTAAAAACTAATTAAAAATAACCAATTTCCATTTAACTTAATTATTAAACACGGGAGAGGACTTGATATTATAAAAGAAAGGGGAATTACTATGAGCAAAGTGGCAATTATTACAACTGGCGGTACTATAGCAATGGTTCACGATCCATTACTTGGCGTGATTCCTTCAGATGAAAGAAATAAACACCTAAATGAAATCCCACAACTTAAAGAAATTGCAGAAACAGAGCTAATTGAATTTACCAACATACCAAGTCCTCACATGACTCCAACAGTAATGTTTGAATTGTCAAAATTCATAAAAGAAATAATAAAACGTGATGATATTACAGGTGTTGTTATTACACATGGAACAGATACACTTGAAGAAACTGCATATTTCTTAGACCTTGTAATGAATGAAGAAAAACCTATAGTTCTAACAGCAGCTATGAGAAACTGGAATGAACCAAGTACAGACGGACCTGCAAATTTAATCTCTTCTGTAAGAGTTGCAAAATCAAAAAATGCAAGAAACAAAGGTGTTCTTGTATGTTTAAATGATGAAATACATTCTGCAAGAGAAGTAACAAAAACATATACAAGCAATGTTGCAACATTTGATTCACCTGGCTACGGACCATTAGGTATAGTAGACGAAGATGCTGTAATTTTTTATAGAACATCTTTATTGAGAATGCATCTCGACACAGAAAGGGTTGAAGAAAAGGTTGCACTTATAAAAACATATACAGGTGATGACGGTTCAATATTAAGGGTATTACCTGAATTGGGATATAAAGGCGTGGTAATTGAAGGCTTTGGAAGAGGAAATGTCCCACCAAAGGTGGCTGATAATATAGAATGGATAATAAAGGAAAAGAACATCCCGGTTATTGTTGTATCAAGATGTTTTAAAGGAAGGGTTTTAGGAGTTTATGGCTATCACGGCGGTGGAGCAGATTTGAAAAACAAGGGTGCAATTTTTGGAAATGAAGTATCCGGTCAAAAAGCGCGAATAAAATTAACAGTTGCTCTTGGAATTACAGATAACATAGAGGAATTAAGAAAATACTTTGAATTCAATGGAGATGATTAACATGAAACTAAGTGCCAATTTAAAAGGGGCTTTATTTTCAGCATTTTACTTTTCTCTGTTTATAAGCATAGCCTTTATTTCAAAAGATGTCTTTACAATTATTATATTCACCATAGGATTTGTTCTTGCCATAAACCTTATGGCAAAAGCTTTGCACAGGATCAAAGTCCCCATGAAATTGGCAAATATAATTTCCTTAATCGCTTCATTATTCTTTTTATATTTATTGTTGGTATTATTAATACCAACGGTAACAAGAGAAATAAGCAATTTTATCGTATTTCTAAATGACTTTTTCCAGAATGCTCAATGGAAAATACTTTTACAAAATCAACCGGAATCCATTGTGAATAATGTAGAAGAATTTATGAATTCACTTCAACCCAAAGCTATAGAAATGCTATCGAGATTTATAGAAGTTATTCCAACATACGGTCAAAAAGCGTTTACATTCCTGTTCTTTTTAACCATTGGAACCATTTATTTCACTTTCTACTTTGAATCATTTAAAGCAAAATTGCAATATCTTTATCCAAAATCATTAAGAGACACAGCCAGTAAATTTTACAATGAAACCTTTAATCAAATTGAACACTACGTTGTTGCTACTTTATTAGCATCGGCTTTTGTTGGAATATCTGCATTTTTTGCAATGTCTATACTTGGAATAAAATATCAATTACTTTTAAGTTTCTGGGCAGCAGTAACAAATTTTATTCCTGTTATTGGGGTTATTCTTGAATTTATCCCTATGATTATTGTTGGGGTATCCAGCGGACTTACTACAATGCTAATATTTTTACTAACAATGTCCATAATACACGGAATTGCATTTATTATATTTATTAGCATAATGAAAGATTATGGGAGGGTTAATCCTGTTATTACAATATTTTCATTATTAATTTTAGGTTCTATAATCAGTTTAACTGGAGCTTTAATTGCAGTTCCAACTGCAATGATAATCCGTGTATTCTGGGATGTTTATATAAAACCTGAACTCGAAAGGAGCTAAAATGCGGGGGAAATTATTTATTATTATTTATTTATTATTATTTATTATCTTATCCTTTTCAACATCGATTGAGGATATAAAAAATCTATCAAAAATGCCATCTACTTTAGATGATGCATGGGCTGAATTTGTAAAATACCTGGCAGAAAATCCAGGTGATCCTTCTATTGGAATTATTGGAGAAGTAATATCTGCAAAACAGTATTTTTATAACAAATATAAAAATTCTCCTTTTATAGAACCTTTAATTGAAGAGAGGTTTAACAAATTTTGCAGTTCTCTTGGACTTTATAACTCAACATTCTCGGAAGATGAAACAAATTTGATACTAAAAATATTTCCACAAATTCCATTGGTTGTCAAAAGAACACTGGAAACAGGAATTATGGAATCAAACGCATATAAATACCTCTACAAATTAAATGGCCTTGAAAAATATGTAATGCCATTTTCTTATACTGGTTTTTTACAACTTTTTGTTGATAAATCCATTACATCACCGGTATTTTTGGATAAAGATATGGAAAAATTTGTATCAAAATTTGTACCTCATTCAAAATTACAGGATATAAACAGTATATTAAATAATTCCACTTATTTTCTCGATGAAAACAATTATCTTGGTGGTTTTAAACTTCTGGATTTCTTAAAAAGAGAAGGTATAATCGATTCAAAAGAATTAAAAACTTATTCTTTGCTAAAACAATATTTCGATTTAAAAAAAGAAATAGGGCAATTAGCTTCAAACATATATCTTGTAGATATCGATAAACTAAAAGATTTTACAATAAACGTACTTGATTTAACCAATAAAGTTATTAATCTCGATATAAAAAAAGAGTCTTTATACACCCTATTAAATGGTGTTATAAAGACTATTAGAATACGTATTGAAAGCTCAAATAAAATCATTTTCGATACTGTTCCAGAAAATCTCGATAAATTAATTGACAGTTCTTCTGATCCATTAAAAAGCGAATTATTAAAGTTAAAAGAAGTAATTGTTGCAGCATCAGCAAGTAGCAAGGCTAAAAGTCAAAATAATAACACAACAGAATCTACTACATCTCAAAAAGGAAATGAAAACAAATCAACCGTCGTATCCAAAAACGATAATAATACTAACTCAACAAAAAAGCATAGCTTAATAACTTATATTATTTTAATTGCAATTCTCGTTATAGTATCAATATTAACAATTCCATATTTCTTCGTATCTCATAAAAGTATAGAATTCTATATGAAATTAAAAATGTTTAAAACAGCTCTAAAACTTGCTGAAAAGCTCGTCATAAAAAATCCTGATGATTATAAAGCTTATATATTAATGGCACGCATATTGGAAGAATTAAATGAAGTTGATCAGGCAATGATGGCATATAAAATGGCTCATAAAAAAAGACAATCTCAAGATTCCTTAAAATGAGCATCTAAAAATAAATGAACAAAAAATCCAAATACTAAAGCTGTAGAAATATATACACTTTCAATATCTATGCTATAATAATTTTTGGTTATTAATGCATAAAGTATTATTCCCAAAAATATTCCGGTTATGGGGCTATGCCATTTCCCACGATGCTTTGTTATTTTATTAAACAAAATACCCATAATTCCGCCTGCTAAAATTCCCAGAATAATATATATTGTCTTCAGAACATATAATCTCATATGTAAAAAAGAGAGAAAATCATAATAATATGAGATCTTAAAAACAATTTGTATTCCTATGCCTACGAGTAAAATTCTAAAAAATTTATTTATCAAAGAAAAATTATGATCCACATCAGGAAGATCGCTCCCTAAAACAAAAATAAAAAATCCTGATAAAATAACCTTTAATGAAGAAATAAAATCAATACTAAAAAAATCAGCAATTAAAGAAAAAAGCAAGAAATATAGAGGATATAATATTATTCCTGTAATAACATGCGTTCTAAAATTTGGCAATATAAAAACTCCTTTCTATGGTGGTGATTAAAATGAATATTTTAGGAATAGATGCTTCAAACAAAGGAATAATTATAGCATTAAAAAAAGATAACAAAATTTTTGTGAAAGAATCATATGAAAAAAATTCCGGTACATATATTATAACCCTGATAAATGAAATTTTAAAAGAAAATAATTTGACAATAGATGATATAAATCTTTACGGATGCACAATAGGACCGGGTTCATTTACCGGAATACGAATCGCAATTGCCGCTATCCAGGGATTATTATTTAATAGAAACAAAAAAGTGGTGCCAATTATTTCAACTGAAATTTTATTCAAAAGCTCTTCTCATTTAACTCACCAAAAAATCGCCATATTAAAAAGAGCTCGTGTTGACGCTGCTTATATACATATTTTTAATAACGGTATCTCAGAATTTGGTCCTGAATTAGTTGAAATTTCAAAAATCCCTGAAATAACCGATGGTGCAATTCTTTTAGGTGAAGAAGCTGAATATTTCAAAGAAAAATTAAAATTGCCAAATATCTTAGAATATGCTAAATATAATCCTGAAAGCCTTATTGAACAAATAATTGAAAACAATGAAAAATCTGTTTCCCCTTCAGAACTAAAGGTTTTATACTTACAAAAACCCTTAGCTGTTGAAAACTTTGAAAAGAAACATAATATTTCCATAGATAATGAAATATATAATTAGGTTGTTCATACGAACAACCTAATTTTTTTCAAGATCTACATCAATTGAAATTGTATTATAAAAATTACAGTAAAAAAATTCCACATCAAACTGAACTTTCTTCTTTAAATTATCCTTTAAAAAAACCCTAAATCTGTTATTTTTAATATAAACCTTTTTTCCATTATAAAAAACTGATACACTCTCAGGTTGAACACTTTCAGAATTCCAGAAATATATCCTTGGATTTTTCAATAAAAACTCTGCATAATCGTTATTATAACCAAGAAACTCTATTTCTACAGATGTATTTGATATATTTTTTGGATTATCAATTACTTTAATTTTTGAACTTCCGGCAATCTCTTTTCCTTCAATCTCAGCGCTATACACAATTGTATATTCACCGGAATTTTTAAATTCATTTAAAAATACTGTATTATCAAGATAAGAATATTTTATTTCCCTATAATCTCCCAGTACCTTAAAACTTAAAAAATCTAACTCTGGCATTTCAATTAAATTACCATATTTATCATACATTTTTAAAGACTTTATGTGCAAAATTTCAGGAATTTCTGTATATATTATATCCTTATCAAATTCTATTTTTAAACTATATACTCTATCTGGAAAAACTCTTAAAATTATTTCCTTCATTCTAACTTCTTTATCTTCAACAAATATATTAATAGTATATTCTCCTGATTTAAATACCGGAGGTATCCATATTTTTAACATTCCATTCTCATCTGTCTTACCTGAATACACCTTCTCATTATTATTAATACTATAAAATACATGAATCCCTTCAGCTGGAACCGTTTTATTATACGCTTTTACATAAAAAGATATCTTTCTTCCAGCAATTACACTTATATTATCCGGAGTATCAATATATGTGAAATTCTCATTTCCAAACTTTATCAAGGAAAATTTCAATCCAAAACCAAAGGAAACATTAATTTTATCTTCTTTATAAATATCCGAAAAAAACAATAAATTCTTATATCTTAAATTAATCCCTGTATATACCCCTTTATTAAAAATATATCTAAAATAAGGTTCAAGATATACGCTTTTTAATACCATCATACTCCCAACAGTAATTTGAGGATAAAAATTATTATCGTACAAAAATCCTCCTCCAATATTTAAAGGAATATTACCACCATCAAACCCAATATGCAATAAATGCATATTGGGATTAACAATATCTTTTGAATAAAAAGTATAATCATATTCTGTATAAATATTACTCAATCTTCCAAAAATTACTATTCCTAATATCAAAAATGCCGCAATTGCTATTCTTTTCATTTTATCCTCCTTATTTTAACTTTTTATTCGGGAGTGCTCCAACCTAACAAATTGGAATCTGTCTTTATAATATATGAATTTCCGTTAGTCTTATCATCAAAAGACTTCGTTTTTCCAAATATAATATATCCGCCATCAGAAGATTCTATAATTCCATTAGCCACATCTTCTCCTGTTCTTCCAAAAATAACCTGTTTTTCTATATTCATTGAATCGTCTGTTTTTAGTACTTCTATATCACCATCTGTTGTATTTAACAATATAACAAAACCATTATTACTCTTTAAAAGATTTCCATTCTCAGAACCATAACTATTTTCTATAATTGGACTGTACAACTCATTTCCCCTATAACTTATCTGTTTAAGAACAATATTCGTATCCTTATACCCAAAAATCCAGAAATCTGGATCTGTATCCACAATAGATACTATTTTATCCATATCATCAAATTCTTTTTCAAATATTATCTCACTAAACGCATTATCTAACTTTGCTATATATCCTTTGCTGCTTTTACTTCCAGCTACTATATATCTTTCATTACCATCTTCATCGGTAATTTTAATAACATCATATAATGTTGTATCGCTAATTGTTGTAGCAGCAATAGATATTGAATAATCTTCGTTGAATTCCACCAATATAGAGTCAGAATTATATGTTCCTACGATATCTATTTTATTATCAGAATTAATATAAATACTCTGAACTTCTGAAATATCCACAGTTGTGGAATATGGATTAGTTGCTGGCGGATTTGTAGTTCCTGAAAGATCTGATGCAACCTCTTCAAAACTTATTTTATCATTACTATCTTTACCAACAACAACTATATGATTTGAAGTATTTTCAAATAACTTACACGGCTCTGATAAATTCACATTATAAGTATCTATACTATTACCATTAGAATCTACTTTCTTTAATTCATACGAGGAATCTATTTTCTCTAAATAAACGAAATTTCCATCGCTTAATTCAATCATATCAAGTATTTCTTCTACTTTATCTGAATCACCAGATTCTTTTGTGTATATATTTGTATCAACAGTTGGTGTATTATACTCATATGTACTTTCACTTATATCTCCTTTATCATCTATAGCTCTAACTTTGAAACTATAAGTCTTAGCTGGAGTTAATCTTTCCATAAAATATTCAGTATCGCTAATATTATATGCAACTGTGCTATAATCACTTGCTCCCTCTTCCTTTTTCAATACATCATATGTTATACTTTGATTTTCAGGATCTCTTGAAGACCATTTTAAATTAAATTCCAGTAAATCTTCATCTATATTTTCGATTTCCGGTGTTACTGGAGGACGATTTACCGTAAATTTCAAAATTTCTGATGATGTTTCTCCACCATATTTATCCTTTGCAATTATCTTCCAGTAATATGTCTTTCCGTTTTCAAGATTAGAATGATTATAATATGCTAAACTTTGATCTGCTAACTTTAATAGAGAATCTATTGCATCACCAAACCATATTTCATATGTCAATTCTCCAGAAACAGCATCACTATCACTACATTTCCATTTTAATGTTACATTTTTATTAATTCCAACCTCATTATTCTGAGGACTAAATGCTGTTTTATCAAATTGAGGCAATGCATTAGTTTTAAATGAAACAACATTAGATTCAACCTCTGCTCCTTTTGAATCTATTGCCTTAACTTTCCAATAATATGTTTTATTGGAATCAAGATTATTAACAACTAACTCATTATTTTCCGTTTCGCCAAAATACTTTAAAGAATTTGAACTTTCGCCGAGATAAATTTTATATGTTAAATCATCATCATCTGGATCAAAAGCAGTCCATGTAAATTTGCTACCATTTGTAAAATGATTAACTGTGCTATCAGGATATAATGAATCATTATAAATAACAGGACTTCTTGTAGTTTTAAATGAAATCTCCTTAGTGGTTTTTGCTGATTTATTGTCCTCTGCTGTAATTACAAATTTATATTCGGTATTCACTTCAAAATCCAGTTTTATATAATTTAACGTTCCAAGATCTTTTGTATAATAAGGCGTTCCTTCGCCATTCTTATATACCTCAATTTGATATTCAAGCAAATCCCCGTCTGGATCCTCAAAATCCCAGCTTATTTCAACATCATTAACAGCCTCATTTGTTGAACCATCTGTAATTCCTGTTATACTCTTAAATACAGGAGCATGTGTGGTGGTAAAACTTCTAATATCAGTTTCTGTTACACCATACATTTCATCTTCAAGTTTTAATTTCCAGTAATATTTTTCACCTGGATCTAAATCTTCTGTTATTGTATATTCTCCACTCATTGATTGTCTCTCTATCTTCACAGAATTATTGAGATTATTTTCATCTTTTCCATAATAAATATAAACATCAACATACGAAGAATCATTATCTTCAGCTATCCACATTATTGTTGGATTCAACTTAACATTATTATCATCCGATCGCGGAGAATAATCCATAACTTTAGGATTAGCATTTATTTTTAAATTAATACTCTTACCTTTTAATACCATTCCTTTATCATTAATTGCTTCCACATAAACTGTATATGTTTTTCCATCTTTAAACTCAACAATTGCGCTATTTGATGTTAAATTATCTGCTAATATTTCTTTTTCATCTAAATATTCACCCACTATTCTGTATTTAATAGAACCATTATATGGATCGCTACTTGGATTCCATATCAACTTTAATTTTGATGGATATTTACTTTCATTAAATGTATATTTTTTATCTGGTTCATAATAATCATAAATATCTATAATATCAGGAGAGTTTTCTGGAGCCTGAGCTGTTATAAATGTTGCTACATCAGAAACTGCTGTAGCAAATTTACTATCCTCAGCCACAACATACCAGGAATATTCTGTATCTGGTTCAAGATCCTTAACCTCTTCAAGACTATACTCTTTTTCAGTTGTGGTACCTTCCAGAGTATCATTAAGATACACATAATATAACAAAGAATCACCATCAGGATCAGAAGCATTCCAGCTTAAATTTTCTGATGCGGCTACACCTTCAACTCCAGATGGATCAAGATTTGATACTGTTGGTTCTTGAGATGTGGTAAATGAAAACTCATCAGAAACATTTGTTGCAAATTTGCTATCCTCCACCTCAATATACCATTTATATTCACTATCAGGTTGCAATAACAAGTTTATAGATATATTTGTATCTGTAGTTTCTTCGGTTAATACAACATTTTCCTCTGAATCTTTTACAACAACCTTATAACTCATATCTTCATCATTATTATCAGGATCTTCTGCAGACCATGACAATATTGGTTTTAAAGAAATGTTATGAGCTCCATCGGCAGGAGACATTTGGGAAATATCAGGCTTTTTAGTTGTTTCAAAATACAATTCCCCTGAATCAGTAAAATCACCACATGTGTCATAGGCTATTACTTTCCATTTATATTTAGAATCAGAATCCAATAAATCTTCTATTTTATATTTTGTATCTGTAACAGTAGCTATTAATGTAAAATCTTCCGAACTTTTAGCCAGATATACCTGGTAATATGAAAGATTGGAATCTTCAAATTCCCATTCAAGCTCAGGTAATAAAGAAATATTATTTTCATTATTTACAGGAGTTGCATCTTTAAAAACAGGTTTTGCATTTGTCATAAATGTTGCTACAGAACTTATAGTAGATGCTCCTGTATTATCAACTGCTTCAACCCACCATGAATATTCCTTATTATATTCAAGATTATTCAAAACATAATAATACACACCTTTATTTTCATCATAATCCTTTGAAGATGCTGATTTCTCAAATGGATGAACAATAAAGGTTAAATTACCGTCTGGATCATATGTTTTCCAGGATAACGTTGCATTTTTAGTTGGATAATCTATTGTTCCAGATTCTGGTTTTAAATCATACGGTTCCTGCGGATCAACATTCATTCTAAATTTTATTCTCTCTTCAACCTCATTTCCTTTACCATCATTTGCTTTTAACAAAATACCATACCACATTCCTTTTTCCAGAGGAATGTTAGATGTATCCAATGATTTTTGATTTGTTGTTGTCTCATATATACATCCATTATCAAAATCAACATATTTTAAAATATCGCTTTCATTTATCTTCTTTATTTTTATATTAAACGAAAGAGAATCATTATCCACATCTGTAGCCTTCCAGGTTATTGAAAATCCTTCTGGAACACCTACTTCATTATTTTCTGGATATGTAATTTCTATTTCAGGTTTATACGATGTTGTAAATGTTGCTATTGGACTCTCAACATTTTTCACTGTATCAATAACATACCATGAAATTTCTAACCCCGGCGGAAGATTATCTATTATATAGTACGAATTTGATGTTGAAACTCTTACAACATCATTATTATCAATAGAATTATTTGGAGAATAAACAACTTCAAACTTTGAAGGCTTTGAATATTTCCACTGTAACTTTATATTGTTAATATTAACGCTTTTACTTCCTGGAGCTGGGGAAATAATTTGAAAAACATATGACTTTACAGAAAATTCATATGTTTTATATGACCAAATATCATTGGTATCATAGGCAACAAGCTTTAAATAATATGTTTTCCCATAATCGAGATTTTTTAATAAAAAACTATTAACAGATGCATTAAATTCATTAATCTGTGTTTTATCTTCTGGAAAATCTGGATCCTCTGAAAAATACAACATAATTTTTTTTATACCGTTATTATCACTAACCTTCCATTTCACTTCATACTCCGTTGTTTCAATAACATTATCTTCCATTAAAAATTCAATTTTTGGAATATCAGAAGTTTTAAGCTCATATATATCAGAATCTGTAAATTGACCTTTCTTTACCGTTCTAATCTTAAAATAATAGGTTGAATTATCCTCAAGACCTTCAATATTTATAGATGTATTCTGTGTTGAAATAGTCCCTGTAAAATTATCTTTTGATTTACCATAATAAACTTCAAATGTAAATTCATCTGATGACGCATTACCTTCAAGATGCCACGACAACAAAAAACTCGTCGGCAAATTATCCCGTTGTGAAGGATAATCCAGAATGGCTTTAGGCGGTTTAACAAAAAAACAGCCATTTAGCAAAAATAAAATTACTACTATTAAAAATATATAAAGAATTTTTTTCTTAAATATTTTACCCATATATAAATCACCCCTTATTATTATATTCGTCAATATATCATTCTACATTACATAACAAATTTCTTAAATTTCCAAAATAGTTTCTTCCTCAACAAATAATATTAAAATCAAATTACAACCAGCCGCATTTATATCCTTATCTATGTAACCGATTACATTTAATTATATTAATTTTTTCAAAATTTGTGAATGAAAAATTTTTCATTCATATTTAAATTTACAATTTATTAACTTGAAAAGAATTTAAAATTAGTATATAATTTATTGTCGGATATATCACAAAAAGGGGGTTAAAGGATGAAAAAGGGTAAAGTGGTGTATTTTATTATTTTAACGACGGTTATTCTCTTAACCTTTACATCATGTCTTAATGTTAAACCTATTTCAGTTTCAGTTAACACAAGCGCATTTAGTATCAACGGAATTGTTCCAGTAAAAACACCTGTTGATGTAAAATGGACTGTAAAAGGATTGGATGATTTCACATCAAAACTCGTTGTAACATTTAATGATTCTGTAGTTTTCGAAAAAAGCGGAGCTAACATGACAACTGCCACTATACCTGAGGACAAACTCATAAAAACGGGAACATACAAATATTACGTTGAAGTTACTTATGATAAAAAGTCCATAAAAACCGATGAAATGATTTTCAAGGTTGTCCCAAGTATTAAGGAAATTAGAGTAGTAGGCGGAGGACTTATTCCTGCAGGAAATTCAAAATTAATAAAATGGGATACATTTAGTTATGTTGAAGATAGAAATTATGAATATTCAGTTATGGTATTAGAACCAGGGAAAAAAGAATATACAGAAGTAGCCACTACAACAAACGATTATTATGAATTACCTACAATTTCTACAGCCGGTGAATATAAAGTAAAAGTTGTTGCTAAAGAATTAGATGATATTAAAGTTGAAAGTCCTGAAGTATCATTTTATGTTGTTAGCGATTCAGAAAGTTTTATCTCTACGAAGTTTGTTGAATATAGTTCAACAACACCATGGTATATAGAAAAAATCCCAGCAGAAATCTCCAAACAGGCAACAGATATCCTCTTAAAATTCTTTAAATACTCAGAAGAAGATATTGATAATACAACAGAAACAATCAGTGAAAGGAGCAAATTAAACCTTATAGATATCGATAAAGATGGAATCTATGATCAATGGAAAGAAGTTTCAACATATACAGAACACGACTGGATTCAAATACCTTATAAACTATTTGAATATGAAACATTATGGATTGTTGATAAAATTGTTTATAAAGAAGATGCTATTTTTATAAAATACGCTGGTGCTGCAGGTAAATATGCAGGATATGGAATAGATATACCTTTAGCAACTGTTGGATTTGATTTAAATACATATTATAGCGTTTATATGCTTACAGTAAATTATAAAGCAAAAGACTATAGACAATTTATTTTAGAAGAAAGATATGATTCTGATACCAAACCTGTATTTAAACTAAAATCAGATGCGAGCAAAGTTGCTACTGGTTCAGAATTCAAGGTGACAATAAATGCTACAAATGTTGCCGAATTCGCAAAATCAAATGATGTAAGATATATGCAATTAGCTGTAAAATACAGCAAATACTTAACCTTAGAAAATGTTGAATTCCCTGATTTCATAGACAGTGATAATGGCTATGCAGATTTTTCTGCTTATAAAGTTTCAGATAGTGCAACATCTGTAATCCTTTATAAAGGCTTCACACTTGATACAGATGAAACAGAACCAGCAAGCGAAAACTTCGCTGTATTAACCTTTAAAGTAAGCAATGACGCAACTGGAACGCTGAAAATTAATCTTGCTTATGAAGGCTATCTTGATGATTATGATACATATATTGATGTTCCAAATCCTATATTCAAAGACAAGGATAATGTAAATGTGGATGGATTTATTGTAGATCATACAGATCTTTCCGTTACTGTAAGCGGAGGTGATGAAGAATGAAAAAATTAATTATTCTTACAATCTCATTATTAATGATAATAAATATTTTTGCACGAAATATTGTAGATGAAATGAAAAGCAAAGTTCCGGAAATAAAAAGCAATGTAGAAAATTTAAATTTAAAATGGATTCCAGGAACAAATGAAGGCTTTTATTCATTCTTTGAAAGATTTGATGGAGTTACATTAGAAGATGTAAATAAAAGATTAGCCGCTTATAAGGAATTACCAGACGCCATTAAAGAAAAACTTTTAAACCATTTTAAAACTTTAAACAGTTTCCCTGGCGGAAAAATATTACCAGATGAGTTAGTTACAACAGACGATAGAATAATGTCCTCTCTTATAATGATTAAACCAGAAAATATTTCTGATAAAACTTTCTATAGATTAGAACCTATAAGAGATCAATATCTCCATGGTAGTTGCTGGGCATTTTCTACAGCAGGTATGATGGAAAGTGATTATGCAGTTCAGGTTTTGGGAGAAACAACAGATGGAAATAAGAATAATTTGGTAGATTTTTCAGAAAGATGGGCAGCATATCATAATATAGACTGGGATGTATATTTCTACTCAAATTATGAAATTGTCCAGGATAGAAATTCATTGGAAGGTGGACTTGTTTATTTTTCATCATATAATATGATCAGATATGGTATGATAGAAGAAAAATATGCTCCATATTCAGATGTATTCTTAACCGATGAAGAACAAATCCCACTTCCACCACAGGCATATGGTGCTCCAAGATATAAGGCAAATAAAACCATAATGATTCCTGACGCAATTTCTTCAAAAGAATTAGGTTATACTTATGATGATTATATTAATATGATAAAAACAGCATTAAAAAATTATGGTTCTTTAGCAGTTTCATACTTTGTTCCTGATGATTTTTATTCTTACACAAAAGGAATTTATACACCAACAGTTTCACCTTCTGGAGGTCATGCTGTAACTTTAGTTGGTTGGGTTGCTGCTGAAGATCTTGACGATGTAGTTCTTGCTGAAAAGATTAATCCAGAGGCAACACCAATTCTTGAGACAGAAGTTTCAAGCTATACTTATTATGACCCAACAGTTGAGGCAACATATACAGCAGATTTATTCTGGATTGTAAAGAATTCTTGGGGATATAACTGGGGTGATGGAGGATACTTTGTAATTCCAGCTATAACAAAAGAAGCATATGATAATCCTAAAAAAGATGAAGACGGAAATTATATAATACAATGGTGGAATATCAATTCAAGACCAATGTATGCTTTAGTATTTGATTCAGAAGCAAAGCATAATACCGTAGATCTTGATATTAATGGCGACGGTACAGTTAATCTTGACGACTTTAAGGCTTTAGTTAACAAAGTCGGCTCAACAGATGCTGATGATATTTCAAAATGTGATATTGGATATCCAAAAGATGGTAAAATAACAGGCGACGATGTTTCAACATGGATTTATCTTTACAATAAATCTAAAGAATAATAATACTTAATTCCGGGGCCTTTCGCCCCGGAATATTCTATTGGAGGGATTTAAATGAAAAAAATTATTATTGGATTATTATTTACTCTTTTAAGTATTAATTTATTTGCCAATATACTCATTCATGAAAGCTCTTTCTTTCCAGAGAATGGTTTTAATGTTATAAATAATGACAATTTTCATATTGAAATAATTAAATTATACGAAGATAATAATTCCAAAGCTTTTTTAATAAGAGCTGATAAAATCTATTTTGATCCAGATTATAAATTTGTATTTAAATTGAAGATAATAACAGAGAATGAAACTTATGAAAAAAACTTATATCCTGACAGAACAGATAAAAAATCATTAAAATTGTCTCCACAATTGATTATAATGCCATCAAAAGCTAAAATCTATTTAAATGATATTCCTTTAGAAAAATATTATGCATTTCCAGATGCAAAAAGCTTATCAGAGATATTAAAAGATATAAAAATCCACACTTTTTATTTTTATAAAAAGGTTTCCGAAGATAAATACATACCTGTTAAAAACTTTGAAAAAAATGAGGAAGTATATTTACTTTTTGCCGGTAATCCACAATTCACAAATAAGGCTATTATTAATATAAACAATGGAAAAATGAATATATTGACATATCCAGAATTTAAGATTTTAAGTGGAAAAAGCTATGTTTTTCAAAAAATTGGAAAATTAACAGAATCAAAGTATATAATTACTCTCAAATACGACAAAAGATCATATAGCTATGAAATAACAATAAAATAACGGACCAGCAACGGTCCGTTTTTATTGTGATTCAACTTTACTTATATTCTCCACCACGTGGTGCAATATCAACAACCAGTATAATCAATTCATCGTTATGCATACTAAAAATCACACGATAATCTCCAACTCTTAATCTCAATAATCCTTCAAATTTTCCACGGAGAGTTTTCACATCAGGTATAGCCACATTCCTTTTTCCATCATAATAATCTATCATATCTCCTATGGCATCAAATATACGATTTTTCATTCTGGTATCAAGTTTTTTGAATACTTTTTGAGCTCGTTTTGTTAATTTAACGGTGTATTTCATAACTTTCAACAACCTTTAGATCATCTTCGGTCAATGTTTCTAACATTTCAGTTAGCTCTTTATTTTCTTGATCATCACATGCTGGCACATTAGCCATCATTTTAAAATATACTTTATTGTACTTATTAGTTTCGAGAAAACTGTTAACAGCTTCACGTAAAATAGCACTTATACTTTTGTTTTGTATACGTTTCAATTCTTGAAGAATCTTCCATGTTTCCGGATCAATCATTATGTTGTGACGTTCTAAACTCATATAAATCACCTCTATTGTGTATGGTGTGTAATTACACATAAAGTATATCACATACAAATAAAAAAGTCAAGGTAAATATAGATTCTAAATTGTAATAAAAACGGACCAGCAACGGTCCGTTTTTATCGTTATTCAACAAGATATATTTTAGCTTCTCCTGGATTTAATGTTATATTCAACCATGCCCCTTCATCCCATTTGAATTCACAGCGCCTATAATTTTCCAGTAAAAGGCTTATTTTATGATGTCCTCGCCATGTATGATACCCTAAATCATATGCAAAATTTACAGACTTATCAAAATTAAGGTTTACAGGTATTAATAATCCTTTATTTCCATCCCAATAGAATATTGAAAATACTTTATCCATATGATCGGTATATCTGAAGTTGGATATATTTGCAATTAAATCTGCATGTTCTTTCTTTATTTTTCCCAATGCCACAAGCAATCTTACCATATGCCTGTCTGTATCCCAGTGAAGTGCATAATAATCAAAGAACGCAAGTTTTCCATAGAATTGATCTGTAGGTTCTAAGTATTTAAATCTTTCTTCTTCTGGTTTCTCAAAGTCAAGCCCTAAATTCATTGGCTGTTTTTCAAAAATTTCGCTTCCTGAGTTTATAAATGTTATTCCATTTGGCATAAATGTATTAACAACTGCAGAAAGTTTTGAGAATAATTCTCCGCCATCTCTTGTTACTGCCCTTGGAGAATCAGGTGTTTCCGCTGTTGCAAATGATGGAACAGATAATGCTGGCATTATATCTCTTGTTGTTTTTATAAACCAGCTTTCTTTATGTCTTGGCTCTGCCCACCATGTATTCCCAAGAATCGCATCATATCCGCTATTTTTTGCCTTTATATGATTATCCATTGATAATTCTTCTGCTATTATTGCAAATGAAGGATCATAATTTTTCGCATTTGATATAATCTGATGTTCTAATTCTTTTGGAAGTGCATGTCCCATATCAAGTCTTGCGCCATCTATACCAAAATTTTTCTGGAAATATGGCATTATATTGGAAATCATTTCCCATAATCCCGAATTTATTTCTTTTCCAGGAAATTTGCTGGATTTCACAACGTCATATAACACATATGGTGGTTGTTCCTGCGGATTTTCAAGATATTTTTCTGATTCTTCTGGATGACTCATAAATAATCTTAAGAATGTAACGTCATCCCATGTTGGTTGTGGATCATTTATCCAGTCAGAAAAACCTGGAACTGTAATAACCTTAAATTCTCTTACTATTTCTTCAAGAAAATCTGGATTATTTTTGTTTTTCTTTACAAAATTTTCCCATTTTTGCGGGTCTGTAATATTCGGTGCCCATCTAAATTTCTTTAAATGCCTTTTTACTTCTTCATTTGAATATAATACAGGCAAATTTTCAGCTGACGGTTGTTCAAAATCCAATCCTTCGATTTTTGGTGGTCCGTATGAGGATAATTCCTTTATATCAATCCAATAGAACCAATCTGGATGTTCAAGTATTAAATCATTATCCCTCGCAGCTGTTCTTGGAATAAAGTCAAGTATAACTCTCATGCCATACATATGCGCTGCTTCAACAAAGGCTGAAAATTCCTCATCTGCATTGAATTTTTCAAGAATAGGATCATGATAATCCTTTTCAACGTGATGAAAACTCTTTACTGCATATGGAGAACCTACTTCACCTTTTTTAAATTTATTGCTTGATTGTGTAATTGGCAATAAATATATGGCATCTACATTGTATTGTTTTAAATATGGCAGCAGCGCTATCATCTTTAAAAATGTTCCACTTTCTTTAAATCCTAAATCATCAACAGGCATAAAAAATGGGGCATCTGCATCATGTTGATATGCTGTTGTCATTCTTACATGAGCACTATATACTATGGCTTTTTTTATCCATTCGCTGGATTTTTCTCCTGTTACTAAAGATAATGGTTTTGAATAATCAATATTCTCATCTGCATTTTTCATAATTTTTTCAATTACTCTTGAAAAATATTCATAAGGATTTACTACAAACTTTCTCCCCCTGATTTTCACAATTCCTTCATAATCATCAGGCATCCATCTTTTTGGTATGGCATAATTTGTCTTTCCCGAATCTATTTTTTCCTTTAAAAAAAGATAAAGATTCTTTAAATTTTTCATCATAAACCCTCCCAATAAAAATTTGAATATATAAAAAAATGGCGGAGGCGGTGGGACTCGAACCCACACGAGGATATTATCCTCACCGGTTTTCGAGACCGGCTCCTTAGCCAATTCGGAACACGCCTCCGTTACATTTATATTATATCAGAAATAAGTTATTTATATTTGAAGGTATAATTAAATTTAAAATGTTAATTGCCTTATATCATAAATAATTAGCATCGAAAACTTAAAATTGCCTTTTTTAATGTTTGAAAAAAACTTCATATTTATTATAATATAATTTGTTTAATAATTCAATAGATATGGAGGAATAAAATGGAAGAAAAAGAAATTGTTCAAAAAACCAATCTTTTAGAACCCATACTTTTTGTTATTATTTCCCTTATCATTTTTATTCCTGTAATGAATATTATGGGGGTTAGCAACTTTTTTAAAACTCTAATGTCTACAGCACATGATCTATTGTTGAATACTGTTTTCTTTATTATGGCAGTTGCTGTTTTAACAAGCGCTTTTGGTAACATCCTTTCAGAATTTGGCGTTGTATATCTATTGAATAAATTATTATCAAAATTAATGCGCCCTCTTTACAACCTTCCAGGTGCAGCTTCACTTGGAATTTTAACAACATATCTATCTGACAATCCAGCTATTTTATCCCTTGCCCAGGATAAGCAATTTGTAAAGTATTTTGAAAAATGGCAGATTCCCTTATTATGTAATTTAGGGACTTCTTTTGGAATGGGTTTAATAGTTACTACATTTATGATTGCTCAATCTTCTAATATGGGAACAAATCTTGTAGGTCCTGTATTATTAGGGAATTTGGGCGCTGTAATTGGAAGTATTATAAGTGTAAGAATTTTTTCAATTTATACTAAAAAATATTATAAAAATAGTGAAAGTTTTAGCGGAACGGAAAATGTAAATTACTGGAATGCAACAAAAGGTGGTTATGTTTCACGTTTAATAGATGCTTTGCTTGAAGGTGGAAAAGTTGGGGTTGATCTTGGACTTTCTATAATACCTGGCGTTTTAATTATAAGTACAATGGTTATGATGTTCACAAACGGTCCAAAAGATCCTTCAATTGGATATCAAGGTTTGCCTTATGAAGGTGTTCCTGTTTTACAGTGGATTGGCGAAAGATTGGAATTTATACTAAATTTCCTTTTTGGATTTAAATCACCAAAGTTAATCGCATTTCCTTTGACATCTCTTGGTTCAACAGGTGCCGCATTGGCTTTAGTGCCAAGATTTATTGAATCAAACTCCATAACCGCAAATGATATTGCGGTTTTAACCTCAATAGGAATGACATGGAGCGGCTATCTTTCAACACATATTGCAATGATGGATTCTTTAAAAGCAAGAAAACTTGCAAGTAAAGCTATTCTTTCTCATACAATTGCCGGTATCCTTGCCGGGTTTATTACTCATCTTTTATATATGCTAATTTTCTGATTTTTTATTTTCAAAAGCTTTCGTAATTACAAAAGCTATTAAAGCAAAAATAAAAAATATCAATAATGTTATGGAAATTCCTTCCAGAGAGTCAATAATAGTTCTTAAAATTTCAAGTATCCATCTCTCAGAGGTTAGGGAGATGGATTTTTTTAATTATACCTCTTTTAAATGTAAATACTTCATTGAGAATGAATTAAATTTTTCTTTCTATTATAGAAATCAAATTGTAACATTAAATTTTCCAGGTTCTCACATTTTGTTCAATAGAATTCATGAAAAAAAAGAATTTTTATAGTATACTAGACATGTATTTTTTATGTTAATTCATTAAACAAGGATTATATCTAAACTAATAAAAGATTATAGCAAAAAGGGGATGGAGCTATAATCTACGATATTTTTTTATTTTTTATAGATTTATAAGTAATCCGCCGGAGGTGTCTGTTTTGTTTGATAGCATACAAAAAAAATTATCAAAAGCTTTTAAAAACTTAAAAGGACAGGGAAAATTATCAGAAAAAAATATAAAAGATGCTGTTAGAGAAGTAAAAATGTCTCTTCTTGAGGCGGATGTTAATTATAAGGTTGTAAAGGACTTTGTTGAAAGAGTAAAAGAAAAAGCTCTTGGTAAAGAAGTTCTTGAAAGTTTAACCCCTGACCAGGAATTTATAAGAATTGTTAGAGATGAATTGATCGAATTAATGGGTGGAAATGAAAAACCAAAGTTAAATATTTCAAAAAGACCTGGTTATATAATGCTTGTAGGGCTTCAGGGAAGCGGTAAAACTACACATGCAGCAAAACTTGCTAAATATTTTAAAAAACAGGGAAAGTCCCCTTTACTTGTTGCTGCTGATACTTACAGACCCGCAGCTATTGATCAATTAGTACAGTTAGGCGAAAGCATTGGTGTTCCTGTATTTACCGGCGATAGAAAGAATGCTGTAAATATAGTTAAAGAAGCTATGGACTATGCAGAAAAATTGTTGCATGATATTGTAATACTCGATACTGCCGGTCGATTACATATAGACGAGGAAATGATGAATGAATTAGTTGAAATAAAAAAACTCATTGAACCCGATGAAATCTTAATGGTTGTAGATGCAATGATTGGTCAGGATGCTGTTAATTCCGCAAAAGAATTCAATGATAGGCTTGAATTAGATGGATTTATTGTCACTAAACTTGACGGTGACGCAAGAGGCGGGGTTATCATTTCCATTAGACAGATAACTAACAAACCTATTAAATTTGTTGGTGTTGGTGAAAAGGTTGATGACCTTGAACTCTTCTATCCAGATAGATATGCAAGTAGAATTCTTGGAATGGGTGATGTTCTTTCATTAATTGAAAAGGTTGAAACTGAAATTGATAAAGAAAAGGCTGAAGAGGCTGCTAATAAGTTTCTTGAAGGAAAATTTGATTTAAATGATTTTCTTGAACAGATTCAACAAATAAGAAAATTAGGTCCTCTTTCAAAAATTCTTGAAATGATACCAGGAATTCCAAAAGAAGGTATAGATTTTAACAAAGGTGAAGAAGAATTGAAAAAGATTGAAGCTATAATAAATTCTATGACAAAAGAGGAAAGAAGAAAGCCAAGAATTATAAATTATTCAAGAAAACAGAGAATTGCAAAAGGTAGCGGAACTACTTTACAGGATATAAATAAGCTTCTTAAATCTTATGAACAGATGAAAAAGATGATGAAGCAGGTAAAAAAGATGAAAAATAAAAAGTCTTTATTTGGAAAAATGCCATTTGGATTTTAATTAGAAAATTAAAATAAAAAACTAAAAAACTCAGGAGGTGTATTTTTAGCATGGTAAAGATAAGATTGAACAGGATGGGAAGAAGACATAGACCTTTTTACAGAATTGTAGTAGTTGATTCAAGGGAAAAAAGAAGTGGAAAGTATATTGAATCATTAGGATTTTATGATCCACTAAGAGAAAACGACACTTTCAAAGTTGATGTTGATAAAGCTGTAGAATGGATTTTAAAAGGTGCACAACCAACAGAAACAGCAAGATCAATATTATCAAAAGCTGGAGTAATGAAAAAGGTACACGAAATAAAATTTGAAAAGAAAGCTTAATGCCACAGGAGGCATATAAATGAAAGAATTATTAGAAACCATAATTAAAGGAATAGTAAAAAATCCTGACGCTGTTAAGATTACTGAATCAAAAAACGGTGATGAAATAATATTTGAAATACATACAGATCCAGCAGATGTTGGACAAATTATAGGTAAAGACGGAAGAACTATTAAATCAATAAATACATTATTAACAGCTGCTAAAAAGGACGAAAACACTAAATTCCTTTTAAAGGTAATCAGGTGATAAGATGAAGAGGTTAGAAGACCTCTTGAAGGATAGAATAGCTATTGGTGAAATATCCAATACTCATGGATTAGATGGAAGAATGAAATTATTTCCTCTATCAAATGAGGAAAGTTTGTTTGAAAATTTAACAGATGTATTATTATACAATCCTAAAACAAGAAAATTTCTGTATGCAAAGATAACCGAAATAAAAAAAGCAAATAAACTGTATATTATCAGGATTGCTGGTGTGGAAAATATAGCCAGCGCACAAAGATATAAGGATTTTGTAATATATATAAATAAAAACGAATTACCGGAATTAAATGATGATGAATTCTATTATTTTGAACTTCTTGGCAAGAATGTTTATTATGAAGATGGAGAATATATTGGAAAAATAAAGGATATTCTCGAAACAGGTGCCAATGAGGTTTTGATCATTGAAAATCAAATAAACAAATATGAAAAAGACGAAACCTTATATCCTTTATTAAAAGAAAATCTCATTTCTTTTAATAAAGAAAAAGATGATATTACAGTAAAGAGATTGGAATGGTATGAAGATGATACCGAAGATAGAGATTGATGTTGTTACTATCTTCCCTGATATGTTTAAAGCACTAACTGACTTTGGAGTTATTTCAAGGGCTATAAGGGATGAGATAGTACATTTCAAGGCACATAATTTAAGGGACTATACAAAAGATAAACATAAAGTAACTGATTTATATGCATATGGTGGCGGTCCTGGAATGGTAATGAAACCAGAACCATTCTTTGAATTTTACGATAAATACATCGAAGAAAAAGGAACAAAACCATATATCATTTTAACTTCACCGCAAGGAAAACATTTTGATACTGGTGATGCAGAAAGATTAGCACAAAAAAAGAATTTAGTGTTTTTTTGTGGAAGATATGAAGGTATTGATGAAAGAGTTATGAATATAGTTGATGAAGAACTTTCAATAGGCGATTTCGTCGTAACTGGTGGAGAGCTTCCAGCAATGTTGATGATTGATGCATTATTGCGTTTTGTACCGGGTGTTGTTGGGGATATAGAAAGCGTTAAGAATGATTCTTTCTACAATACTTTGCTCGATCATCCCCATTATACAAAACCCCGTAATTATAGAGGCATGGAAGTTCCCGAAGTTTTATTAAGCGGGAATCACAAAAAGATTGACGAATATAGAAAAAAGGAAAGTCTATTAAGAACAATTTTAAAAAGACCGGATTTATTTATAAAACATGACCTTGATGAATTTGAAAAAAGGGTTCTTGTTAATATAATCAGGGAGCTGATTTCTAATGAGAAATAATGTTTATGTAGCTTTAATTCATTATCCTATATTAGGACGTGAAGGCCAGATCATCTCAACAGCTATTACAAACCTTGATATCCACGATATAGCAAGGTCTTCAAGAACATATAATATTAAAAATTATTATGTAGTTTCAAACCTACCAGCTCAACAACAAATAGTAAAAAATGTTCTAAAATATTGGACAGAGGGTTTCGGAAAACAATATAATCCTAACAGACATGACGCTTTATCTATTGTAAAGCTAAAAGGATATCTCGAAGATGTAATAGAAGATATAGAAAAAATAGAAGGTAAAAAGCCAAAGCTTATATTTACTTCAGCAAAGATCAGAGAAAGAACAAAGAGTTTTAAAGAAATTAGTGAGATAATATTTAATAATGATGAACCGCATTTAATACTATTTGGAACTGGTTGGGGCATGCCAGAGGAAATCAGGTTAATTTGTGACTACGAACTTGAACCTATCAGGGGAAATGCAGAATTTAATCATTTATCTGTTAGAGCAGCTGTAGCTATAACCCTTGATAGATTATTTGGTGAAAAATAAGAATAAAAATATACTCAAGGAGGGTTTAACATGGATCAGTATATCAGAGCCATTGAAAAAGAATATATAAGAGAAGACATTCCAGAATTCAGACCAGGAGATACAGTAAGAGTTTATGTTAAAGTTGTTGAAGGCGGAAGAGAAAGAGTACAGGCTTATGAAGGCATTGTTATAAAAATCAAAGGTGGCGGAATGGGAAAAACATTCACTGTTAGAAGAATTGGAGCTAACGGTATAGGTGTTGAAAGAATATTCCCAATGCACTCACCAGCAATTGAAAAGATTCAGGTTGTAAGAAAAGGTAAAGTAAGAAGAGCAAAACTTTACTACTTAAGAAATATCAGAGGTAAGATTAAGATCAAGGAGAGAAGGGACTGATCTTGCCTAACGACGATTTAAAGAAAAAAATAAAAAAGGAAACCTATGAGTGGATTAATGCACTCATATATGCGGTAATATTCGGAACAATTATACGTTTATTTGTATTTGAAACAATGATGGTTCCAACTCCTTCTATGGTGCCTACCATAAAGGAGTTGGACCGTTTATTCATTGAAAAAATTACATATGATTATAAAGAACCTCAAAAAGGAGATATAATAGTTTTCTGGACACCTTTTGTTGATAAAAGTGCAGAAAAAAAACTTGGTCCATTTGATAAATTTATGGATTCATTTGCTCCAAAGGAATTTAATGGTCATGTAAAATATGTAAAAAGGCTTGTAGGTACTCCAGGAGATACATTAGAATTAATTCCTGATACTGAAATATGGGAAAAAATAAAAAATGATAAAGATTTTCAACTCCCATATTGGCTGGAAAAGATTATAAATTATTATGGCGGTGCCGACAAAGTTCCAAAAAGTGTAAAAGATTCAGTGGCAAGATTATATGTTAATGGAAAGATTCCAGAAGGATTTGAAAACAGATATTATTATATAGACGGTATTTTTGCTTCAAAGAATTATTATAAATATATGGCATATCCTGAAAGATATAGCAGCGATATATATCGTGAGTTCACTGAATTAAGAAAGCCTATGTTTGATCTTGGTGCTTTTAGATATTACAATAAAACGTTAGATTACACTGCATATTATGAAAAATATCTTGCAAAAATAGACTATAATAAATATTTCATTGAAGAAAACGGCCATGTTAAGATTATACTTCCAGAAGGATTCTATTTCTTTATGGGAGATAATACAACAGAAAGTTTTGATAGCAGATATTTTGGGATAGTACCAGGAAAAAATATCATTGGAAGACCTTTTTTAAGAATATGGCCATTAAGCAGATTTGGCTCCGTAAAATAAACCAAAAACCGCCCATTAAGGGCGGTTTATTATTGGCGGAGACGGTGGGACTCGAACCCACACGGGGCGTCAACCCCATCGGTTTTCAAGACCGACGCCTTAGCCAATTAGGCTACGTCTCCGAGAATTATTATACCACATCAGGAGGTATTAGTCAATGAATTTTATGTTGAGAGTTCTTGAAAAATATGAAATTTTCTTGAATGAAAATTCATATAAAAAGCTGGAATCCTTTATTGAGTTAATAATAAATTACCCCGTTAATCTTACAGCAATAAAAGATAAAGAAGAGGCTTCAAAACATTTGATAATTGATAGTATTTTTCCTTTTGAAAAATATTATCAATTAAAAGATAATATGAAAATGATTGATATTGGCACAGGTGGTGGCATCCCTGGAATTCCTTTAAGCATTATATATAACAATGTTGATTTTACTTTGCTCGATAGCATTGAAAAGAAAATAAATGCCGTGAAATATTTTATAAAAACTCTCAATATCAATAATGCAAATTCTGTTAATTCTCGTGTAGAGTTATTTTCCAAAGAACATAGAGAAGAATATGATTATGCAACTGCCAAGGCTGTTTCAAGAAGCGATATACTTCTTGAGTATGCAGCGCCTCTTTTAAAGATAGGTGGAATGTTATTCCTATATAAAGGTCCAACATATATTACTGAAGAAAAAAAATATCTTGAAATTGCAGCAGAAAAAATAGGATTTAAAATAGAAAAAGAAATTAATTATCAATTGTTTGATAAGGAAAGATACTTTATCATATTGAAAAAAGAAATAGAGACGCCTAAAAAATATCCACGAAAAGTTGGTATGGCTGTAAGAAAACCTTTGGGAGGTATTTTATGATCAGGCTTATTATTGATACTTATCATATGGGTTCCTGGAATATGGCTTGTGATTTAGCTATTGCAAAACACGTTGGCAAAAAAGTACAGCCAACAACTATTAGACTATACAGCTGGAATTTAGCAACGCTTTCAATTGGAAGGTTTCAAAAAATAGAAGATATTGACATTGACTATTTAAAGAAAAAATATATCGATCTTGTTAGAAGACCCACCGGAGGACGTGCTGTTTTGCATCACAAAGAAATAACCTATCTCTTTGCGGCAAATATAGATCATCCCAAATTGCCAAAAAGCGTTGTGGGTAGTTATAAAGTAATAGCCGAGGCATTAATTAAAAGTATGGAAGAATTAGGAATAAAATGCGATATGGAAAAGAATAAGAATAATCATAACAACACGCCTGCATGTTATGATGCACCATCTATTTATGAAATTACCGTAGATAAAAAGAAATTCATTGGAAGTGCTCAATATAGAAATGAAAGTTATGTATTGCAACATGGTTCAATTCCACAAATCTTTCCTTTAAGGGATTATGTTAATCTATTTAAAATGCCTGAAGATAAAAAGGAAAAACTTTATAAACATCTTGAAAAAAGGGTTATTGATATTAATACGCTTATTGGAAGAACTGTAGATTGCGAAGAAATGGCAAATGCATTCAAAAAAGGGTTTGAAGACGTTTTTGAAGAAGAAGTTGTACTTGGAGAGTTATCTCCTTCTGAGATTGAATTAACCAAAAAACTCGTTGATAAGTTCGAAATTAATTTAGATGATTAAAGGCGCGGTGAAATTCACCGCGCCTTTAATTTTTATATTTTAAATTTCTTTATGTTTTCTTTTAATGCTTCTGAATGCTGTTTTAATTCCTGAGAGACTGAATTTAATACCTTTGCATCATCTTTTTGTTCAAGTGAGAATCTTGTTATTTCACTTATTTTATTGGATATTTCAAGTATTGTTTTCATACTTTTATCCATTGCTGCAGCCATTTCTTCTGTTGATGCACTTTGCTCTTCAGAACTTGCTGTTAAGCTTTCAACTCTTTGATTAATTATTTCGATTTTTTCAAGTATTACATCAAAGTTTTCATTAACTTTTTGAGTTCCAGATTCTATTTGATTTATTATATCTACTGTTTTTAATGTGGCTCCATTAACATCCTTTACCCCATTTTGTACATGAGATAATATCTGGGCTATCTCTTCAGTTGCTTTTTTACTTTCTTCAGCTAATTTTCTAATTTCATCAGCAACAACAGCAAAACCTTTTCCTGCTTCTCCTGCCCTTGCAGCTTCAATTGCTGCATTTAATGCCAACAGGTTTGTTTGCTCTGTTATTGTATTAATTGTTTCTACAATTTCACCTATATTCTCCGCTAATTTCAACAGTTCTTCAACCTTATTTTCTGTAACTTTTGACTGATTTACAGCTTCTTCTATAATTTCTGCTATTTCTTTTAAGCTCTTTGTGCCTTCTTCTGCATTTTGTATTGTCTCACTGGCAATTGCTGATAACTCCTGAGCATTTTCTGATACCATTTGTGCAGAAGATGCTATCTCTTCAACACCAGAGGTTATTTCTTCCATTGCTGAAGCTACATCATTTGTATTTTTTTCTATTTCTGCTGATTCATCATGGAAAAATACAGCATTTTTCTCTGTTTTTTGTGCAACTTCTATTAATTTCCCTGAAGAGCTATCAAGCTCATATCCTGTTTCAATTACTGTTTTTAGCATACTTTTAAAGTTATCCATCATCTGTTCCAATCTTTTAAATACATGGCTCATTTCATCTTTACCATGATCAATTAATTCTACTGTTAAATCGCCTTCAGACATTCTTTCAAGGCCTTCAATGAGATGATTTATTCTCTTAAGAAGTGCTTTTGTAATTATATATGCAAATATAATTACAAGAATGAAAGTAATAAAAATAGTTAATATTATAGTTCCTCTTATTTTAGAATTTAATGTATCTATTTTTCTTGTATCTACTAATACACTTAAAACACCTATTAAATTACCATTTGGTTCCCTTAAAGGTAATACTAAATATGAAATTCCTTTTTTATCGCTATGTATTAATTCATATTTTTTATCACCAATTTCATTGAATATCGGTAGAATTTTATCCTTATTAAGCGTAAATTCATCACTTGTTGTTGCATATAACCCATCTTTTGTATAAACTGCCATATCTGTTGTTAGCATCTTTTTAAATAAATCCAATGATTCTTTTGAAAATGGAATTCCAGTTTGAACAACACCTATAACATTTCCATTATCCATTATTGGTACAAAAGTTCTTAATCCAAATCCACTTTTTCCAAAATCAAATCCATAGTTTGCTTTTCCCTGTAATGCCAGTTTTACACCTACAACTTCACTTTTGTTATCTCCAAATTTTCCAGGATGATGTCCTCTATAAAATACCACTCCATTTTTATCCTCAACTTCAAGAACCTTTATTCCAATAGGTTTCAGAGTTTCAAATGCTGTTACTAGAATTTCTTTTGCCTTTTCTCTATCTTCGTTTTTTAGTGCTTCTTTTAATTCAATATCCAGTGCATATTTCTTTGCAATATCCGATAATTGTTCAAATTCATTTTGAAAAAACCTTGAAACTGAACTTTCAATGAGTTCATAACGTGATTGGGAATTAAAATGCATTACTTTCTTATTTCCATTTAATACAACAAGAAAAAGCGCAAGAATAGGTAAAAGACCAATAATCAAAAAATAAAGTAGATATCTATGAAACATCTTCATGGCAACATCCTCCTTTTATTTATATAGAATATAAATATGAAATACATATAAATTATACTATTTTTTTCTCTATTTTACAAATATTCGTATATCTAACTATTTTAATTTTTAAATTCACCTCCCCTTGACTTAGTGTTAATATTTTCCTATAATTTAATTATGGAAAAATTAATCCAACTCACAAAATTAGGGGGAATTTTATGCTACCAAAAGTTATTGCTTTGATTATTTTCTTTTTTACTTACTATCTAATTATCTTTGGAAAGGGAAATAAAGCTGTTGTTGCATTTAGTATGGGATTATTAATTTCACTTGTAAAGGTTTCTGATACTCTCAGGGTTTCAAATGCCGGTGATTTTATCGATTTTAACACTCTGGGAATTTTGCTTGGAATGATGATTATTGTGGGAATTTTAAAAACAACAGGTTTGTTTCAGGCTATCGCTATATACATCGTCAAAAAATCCAACGGAAATGTTATTTCTATCTTTATTTTTACAATGCTTGCAGTTGCTATACTTTCAAGTTTTCTTGATAACGTAACGACTTTAATTCTTTTTTCTCCTGTAATTATTTATATCTGTCAGGAAATTGAAGTTAAACCAGAAACCTTTCTCTTTCCTATGATATTTTCTGCAAATATTGGCGGTACAGCCACAATGATAGGTGACCCACCAAATATCCTCGTAGGAAGCGCTTCAGGAAAAAGCTTTCTGGAATTTTTAATTGTAATGTCCATTCCTTCTTTTATTGTTCTCTTTTTATCTATAATATACTTTTTGAATATTCATAAAGAACTTAAAGATGTTGAAAAAAGCAAACTGGATAATCTTATGAAAGCAGATCCTAATAAGGCTATTGTAAATTATCCTCTTTTAAAGAAAGGTTTAATCGTTTTTGCTCTGGTAATTGTTGGATTCTTTATACATGAATATCTCGATTACGAAGCAGCCTTAATTGCTTTAACCGGCGGTGCAATTATGTTATTAATATCAAAAATGGATTTTGACGAAATATCGCATGAAATAGAATGGGATACGTTGTTTTTCTTTGTTGGATTATTTGCCATTGTAAAGGCCTTAGAAGATGTTCATGTTATAGAGGATATAACAAATCTAATATATAACTTTATTTCACATCCATATTTATTGCTCTTAATAGTATTATGGAGTTCCGGATTTTTGGCAGCATTTATGGGGGCAGTTCCTATTGTGACAATATTTATTCCTATAATCCGTTCTTTAATTGGTACATTTCCACATAGTGAATTGTTATGGTGGGCATTGGCATTAGGAGCAAGTTTTGGAGGGAATGGAACTATTAGTGGTGCAGCTTCAAATATGGTTATTGTTGGAATGATTGAAAGTAACTTTGATAGAAAGATTAAGTTTTTCGATTTTATGAAAATTGGAATGAAGGTTGCTGTCTTTGGACTTTTAATTTCCTCATTATATCTATACATTTTAATGAATTTATAGTTTTTAGATTTTATTATAATTTTTGTAAAGTTATGGTATAATATTAGTGAAACTAATTTTACATAAAGGGGGAGTTTTGATGAAAAAGTTGTTTTTGGTATTGGTATTATTAATTACTTCCGTTTTTTTAATTGCTGAAGATACTGTTGTTTTAAACTTAATTGAGGCATTTTCAAGTCCATGGAGAACTCCTACTCTAAATAAAATCATAGAAATGTTTGAAACATTAAATCCTGGTGTAAAAATTAACGTAATATCCCCACCATATGAAACTGCTTATCAGAAAATTAATTTAATGGTAAGTACAGAACAACCACTCGATATTGTTGAAATAGGTGACTGGAATTTAAGTACCCTTGCAGCAATGGGAAAATTGGAAGATTTAACGCCATATATCAACGAATGGCCTGAGAAAGGTGATTTAATAGATGGTGTTTTAAAAGCTGCAAGCATATATAAAAATACCCCTTATCTATTGCCTCATGGTATTTATGTAAAAACTTTATTCTATAGACCAGATGTGCTTAAAAAATATGGGTTTAATACTTATCCAAAAACAATGCAGGAAATGTATGATATGGCAAGAAAATTGACAGAAGCTTCAAAGAATCAATATGGTTTTGATTTTAGGGGTAAAGGATACCCAACATCATTTATAGATCTTGTGGTTACATCATTCTTTGATGATATTGATCCAGATAATATGTATCTGACAAAAAGTGGAAAAATTATTTTTGAAGATCCAAGAGCTATTGAAGGTTTGAATTTCTATGTAAGTTTATATAAGGATACAGCTCCTAAAGATGCTATTAACTGGGGTTGGGATGAACAAGTTAATTCATTTGTTTCAGGTATCACTCCATTATTGTTCCAGGATCCAGATACAACAGGTATGCTCAACGAAATGTTAAAACCTGGACAATATAAAACAGCTCCACTACCTGTTGGAAAATATGGAAAAGCTTATCCTACATTTGGTTTTGTTGGTTGGGGAATTCCAACATATTCCAAACATAAGGATTTAGCTTGGAAATTTATAAAATTTGTAAGTTCCGCAGAGATGAACGGATACTGGAGCAAGAGTTATGGTGCATTACCAATATTAAAATCAGTATATAAATATGATTCTTACTTCAGTTCAGATGTATTTGAAGGCTGGACAGAAATGTTTAAAGATTCTGAACATTATCAATTTACACAATACCCACTTGATAACGAAAGCTGGGGAAAATGGAACGAATATCAGGAAAAAACTATGCAACAGGTATTACTTGGAAAATTATCAGTTGTTAGATGTTTAAAAATGTGGACAGATTTCTGGAAAAAGGCTGGTTTAAAATAATTTAAATATGACGGTGATTATATGAAAAGACATAGTAAAAGATTTATTATTCTTATGTTGTTGCCAACAATTACTTTAATTTCATTTATAATTCTTTACCCCACTATAAGTGGGGTTTTGCTTTCTTTTAAAAATTATTCTCTTTTTAATTTTGGAAATATTCAATGGGTTGGATTTGAAAATTATCGGGAAATATTTTCCGATTTCTTTTATATGGACATAGTGATAAATACCATAAAATGGATTTTCTTTTCTGTATTCTTTCAATTGATCTTTGGCTTTATACTGGCACTTTT
Source organism: Marinitoga sp. 1135 (assembly GCF_013363245.1). Classification (NCBI taxonomy): domain Bacteria; kingdom Thermotogati; phylum Thermotogota; class Thermotogae; order Petrotogales; family Petrotogaceae; genus Marinitoga; species Marinitoga sp. 1135. Next base: position 58,918 of record NZ_LBEZ01000005.1, read on the forward strand.
AATGAAAGAACCATTTAAAGGTAGAGGAATATACGCCGGACTTGTATTTTACCCATGGGCTATCTCTGGATTTGCAATAGGTTTAATATGGTCATGGCTTCTTAATGGACAGTTTGGTGTAATAAACGATATTTTAATTAGAACCGGCATTCTTGAAGAAGGGCTTAATTTTCTTTCTGATCCGTCACTTGCAATGTTTTCTGTTATATTAGTAAATGTATGGTATGGAATACCCTTTTTTGCAATTATGCTACTTGCAGCTTTACAATCAATCCCACAATCTTTATATGAAGCTGCTGAAATTGATGGAGCTGGTTATTTTTCAAAACTTTTTCATATTACAATTCCATATATAAAACCAACTATTGTAAATACCGTGTTATTGAGAATAATATGGGTTATGAATTTTCCGGATGTTATTTACGGTATGACAAGAGGAGGACCTGCTGGAAGTACGGAAATCCTTTCTGTAAAAATGATTAATGTAGTATTTTATGAATCAAATTACAGCAAAGCTGCTGCACATGGAGTAATTATTGTTCTCGTATTATTTATATATACAATGATGTACCTAAAATTAACCTCTAAAAAGGAGTTTAGCCTATGAAAAAGAAAAAGCAGGTTAAGATTTTACGATTTATATTGTTATTACTGTTTGCTATTTTTGCATTATTTCCACTATACTGGATTATTTTAACCTCTTTTAAACCTGTTAGTGAATTATATACATTTCCAATAAAATACTGGACAAATAATCCATCATTGTATGGATATAAAAAGTTATTTCAATTTGTTAATTTCAAACAGTATTTTTCAAATAGCATTATTGTTGCATTGGCTGCATCTTCCATTTCAACTGTTTTTGCCATGCTGAGCGGATATATACTTTCAAGAAAGGAATTTAAATTTAGAAATGCAATAACCTTATTTTTATTCTTTTCGCAAATGATACCAACATATCTGATTATGGTTCCTCAATATGTTATGTTTTCCAATCTTCATTTGATTAATAAATTAATTAGTATAACAATTGTATATAGTGGTTTTGGCGCAGCTTTTAGTACAATTATGGCAAAAGGTTTTTTTGACAGAATTCCAAAAAGCCTCGAAGAAGCTGCTTTAATTGATGGATGCAATGAAATAGAAGCTTTATTTAAAATAACAATTCCTTTGATGTTGCCAGGATTATCTGCTATTTTAAGCTTTTCTTTTGTAAATAACTGGAATGAATTATTTACTGCTGTTATGTTTTTAAATACATCGGATAAATATACTGTTCCAGTTGGTTTATATTCTATTGTTTCAAAAGCAGGCGTTCAATGGAATGTACTGGCTGCTGGAATTGTTATTGCACTTTTACCAACTATTATTGTTTTTGCTATTGCTCAAAAATACATAATAGCCGGATTGACTCAAGGTGGATTAAAGGATTAAAAATATTTGCACCTTATAAATAAAGAAGGTGATAGTTATTTTACAATTAGACGTTTTAAAAAACGCTTTAAACATATATTCAAGATCATTATTTTCTAATAATGAAATATATATTGGTTTTGCTTTAAGACTTGAAAATCATAATTATTTAAATATATTTACATACAATAATTTAAAAAAATTCTACTTTAAACAATCAGAAGATATTGTGTTTAAAATACCGGAAAAAATATTTGACTCTTTTTTTGAAAAAAAAGAGTCAAATTTCAGGATTTCTTATTCAAATGAATTTTCGTTTTTAATTAATAATCAACTTAATGAATTCTATTTGAAATTATATGGATTACCTTCAAAAGAGAAAAATTACGGATTTTTATATATTATTTCAAAAGAAAAATTTTCTTTCGATGAAGAAAAAAAGAATATTTTTAGAAAGTTTATTTCTGTTTTTGAAAATAATGTGGATACAATTTATTTTGATAAATACAGCAAATATTCTATAAATGCTTTTGTAAAGAATTATCTTACGATTTTGAGAAATCATTCCAGAATAATTTATGAACATTCTTTAAGAGTTTCTGATCTTTCAAGTATAATAGCTTCGTTACTTAATCTTGATGAAGAAAGTATTTTTAAGCTTCAAATCGCATCATTAATTCATGATATCGGATATATATGGGTTTCACAAAAAGCAATTTCTGAATATATTAAAGATCCCAGTACTGATAATAATTTAATAGGAATACATTTAAATAGATTAGAAGAAATGTTTTTAGGCAATGTATTAATGACACCATATGTAAATATTGCTATAAATCATCATGAGAGACTTGATGGAAAAGGATATTTTGGAAAGAGTAACCTTTCAATAGAAGATAACATTCTTATTATTTCAAATTATATAGACGAACAGATTGTTTTAACAGAAAATGAAGACATAAATTTTGTTATTAAAGATATAGAGAAAAAAGCTGGAAAAATTTTTAATAAAGATGTTGTAAATGTTGCTGCAGAAGCAATAAAGATTTATTATACGGAATTTCATACTGAATCATTTAGTGATCTAATCTTAAAATCAAAAACTCTTAACCTCTTTTATGAGGCACCCGGTGGAGAAGTTATAGAATTTTCCGGAATAATAGAAAAAAAATTTGGAGATATTATTCATATTAATTCAAAAACATTTGACGAAATATCAAAAGATAGTATATTAAAATTAAAGATTACCACAAAGGATTTCCCGGAATATGCAAAAGCACGAGTAATTTTAAAAACTCCATATGGTTATGTTTTAAAAATTATAGAAACAAAAATAAGTAAAAAATCAAAATTAAAGGTTTTCTGGGGATTTGATTTTTATATAGGATTTAAAAACGATATAACTCCTCTTTTAAAGGAAAAGTTAACTCCTGTTATGAAAAATATTTTAAAATCAAAATTTAAAAGAGCAAAATGCAAGATTTTTGGAGCAGAAGGGATTATTTTCACTATTAATAGTGAAAATGATGTATTCAAGGTTGGAGATGTTGTGATATTTCACATAACAGAATTTGGCGAAAGTTTATATATTCCGGCAACTTTAATAGAAAAAAAGACCGGGTTACATTGCAATGAATATACTTCGAAATTTTTTGAATTACCTGAAAGAATGCAGGCTGCAATTTATAGACTTATATTCAGGAGACAAGCTTCTATACGTTCAATTGGCGGGTTTCATGAAGAATAAAAAAATCCCCGAACTTAGTTCGGGGATTTTTTGGTGGCCAGGGACAGAATCGAACTGTCGACACCTGGATTTTCAGTCCAGTGCTCTACCAACTGAGCTACCTGGCCACTATTTAAAAATGGTGGGTGCTGCAGGGATCGAACCTACGACCTTCTGCTTGTAAGGCAGACGCTCTCCCAGCTGAGCTAAGCACCCACTCATGTTTTATCTGGCGCCCCCAACGGGATTTGAACCCGTGTCTTTGGCGTGAAAGGCCAATGTCCTAGGCCGCTAGACGATGGGGGCAATCTCTTTCACAACCGAGTATATAATACCAGAAATATCAAAAAAAGTCAAGAAAACAATAAGTTAAAAAGTTTAAGAGTTCTTTTCTATTGTTGTAATATTATTCAATATCCTAAATAACTTTTCAAATGCTCTTTTTCTATGACTTATTTTATTCTTTACTTCCTGTCCCAATTCTCCAAAGGATATTGTATAACCATCTGGAATAAATATTGGATCGTATCCAAATCCTTCCTTTCCTGAAATAGAATAACCAATCTTACCTTTTACCTCTCCTTCAACAGAGAATAACAGGTTCTTTTTTGGATCATAATATGTAGCAACACAAACAAATCGTGCTGTTCTTCTTTCGTATGGAACGTTATTTAATTTTTTTAGTATATATTTCATTTTTTCATTATAGCTTTTCCCTTCCATAAACCTTGCAGAATATATGCCAGGAAATCCATTTAATATATCTATTTCCAATCCCGAATCATCAGCAATTACTGGCATTCTTAAAAGTGTTGCTGCCTCTATTGCTTTTTTTATTGAATTTTCTATAAAGGTTTTTCCGTCTTCATTAACAGAAAAACCCTTTATTATTTCAAAAATTCCTCTTAACTCAATATTTTTTGGCTTTATCTCATTTATTTCTTTTACTTTATGTTTATTTCCAGTGGCAAGATATATCGTCATTCTCCCAAACCAACCTTCTTCAATTCTTCTGCTGCTTTTGCAGAATCTTCCTGATGAAACACTCCAGCACCAACAACAAATTCTCTAACTCCTGCAAGATATAAGTCTCTTATATTTTTCAATCCAACACCACCATCAACCTCTATGGTAACATTAAGGTTCTTTTCATCTATCATAGATTTTAATTTTCTTATTTTCTCTAAAGATGAAGGAATAAACTTCTGCCCTGTAAAACCTGGATTTACACTCATTATAAGTACTCTATCTAAATATGGCAATATTTCTTCGAGGAGAAATACAGGAGTATGTGGGTTTAATGAAACACCTGCATCACAACCCAATTCTTTTATTTTTGATACTGTTCTATGTAAATGTGTTGTTGCTTCATAATGTACGGTAATACCATGAACTCCCATTTTCGCATAATCTTCAATATATCTATCTGGATCCACTATCATTAAATGTGCATCAAGATATAGATCTGTTACTTTTTTTACCGCTTTAACGATAGGGGTTCCAAAGGATATATTAGGAACAAACATTCCATCCATGACATCAATATGAATACCATCAACATTGTTTTCTACTTTTTTTATTTCCTCTCCCAATTTTAAAAAATCAGCAGCTAATATTGAAGGATATATTTTCATTTCCATCTTTTCCTCCTTATTCTTCTGTTATATTCTTCCACTTCGTTATATATTTTCAAATAATTTTTATATCTTATTTCAGAGATTTCTCCATTTTTAACGGCATCTTTTACACCACAATTTGGTTCATTTATATGAACACAGTCATTAAAACCACAATACATTGAATGTTCATCAAATTCTATGAAGAATTCTTTCAATTTTTCAGGTTCAAAATCATATACTTCAAGTGCTGCAAAACCCGGAGTATCTGCAACAAAACCTCCAAAATCAAAGCTTAATAGTTCTGTATATGTAGTTGTATGTTTCCCGCGTTGAAGCTTTTCAGAAATTTCTCCAACTCTCAATTGCAATCCTGGATTTATAGCGTTTAACAGCGAAGATTTTCCAACTCCAGACATTCCTGCAAATGTAGAAACCTTATCTTTTAAATATTCTTTTATTTCATCTATACCTATATTCTTTTTTGCACTTGCAAGAACTACAGGATATAATGGTGAATATATTTTCATAAATTCATCTATTTCGTTTTGTTCAAGCAGATCTACTTTATTTAATACAATAACACAATCAAGATTATTTTTTTCAACCTGTACAAGAAACTTATCTATTATCAAATAATCAACTTTTGGGCTTTTTAAACAGGTTACCAATATTGTTTGATCAACATTTGCTATTTTAGGTCTATACAGCATATTTTTTCTTGGCAATATATTCTCTATTTTTGCACCGCCAACCCCATCAATTGAGTATTCAACATAATCCCCTACAATAGGTTTTATTTTTTGAAGTTTGAATTTTCCCCTTAAATATGCTGTTATCTTTTCATTTGTTTCAAGATCTAAAAGTTCCAATGTATTGGAATGAAATCGAGTCACTATTCCTTTTTTTATTTTCACTTATTCACCTCCGAAGATGCTACCTTTAAAATTATCGTATCGCCTTCCATTACAGGTGTATTTGGTTTCGGCGTCATATCAATTACCGTCTCAATTTTTTCGTCTGGATAATAAATTTTAATAATCTTATATTTTAATTTATATTCAGTCAAAAATTCTTCGGCAACCTCAACAGGAATTCCTATTAAATCAGGCACTTTTAATTTTTCAATACGCCCTAATTGAATAAATACATGTCTTCCTTTTTTTACTTTTGTATTGGCTGGAGGATCTGTATATAATACGCTATCCCCAACTCCTTTTACAATTGGAATAAGTCCTTTTTCTTTTAGAGCATTTATTGCTGTTTCTTTGTCTTCACCCATTAATGAAGGAATACTCACATATGTATTTGCATTAACAAAAGCAAATATTAACAGGAAAAATATTGTTCCACCTGTTATTAATCCAAGAATAAAAAGTATTAAATTTTTTATACCTTTTTTTATATATCTAAAGACATTTTTCATTTTAAATTAATACCCTTTTTTCTCATTTTTAATTGGCCACATGCAGCGTCAATATCTGTTCCCTTTTCAATTCTCAATGTCGCTTCTATGCCATTTTCCTTAAGTTTTTTCACAAAATTTGTAAGGAATTTTTTTGAAGGTCTTTCAAACCCTGCCGGATTTGGATTAACTGGAATTATATTTACCATTACCTTTAATCCTTTTAATATTTCTGCAAGTTTTATCGCATCTTCTTCTGTATCGTTAAATCCTTTTATGGCTATATATTCTATAGTTACCCTATTTTTCGTCTTTTGCTGATATACCTTAGCTGCCTGTAATACCTGTTCTATAGGATATTTTGAATTAATTGGCATAATCTGATCTCTCTGATAATTTGATACTGCATGTAAAGATATTGAAAGTCTTATATCAAGCTCAAAATCTGCAAGTTCTTCTATTTTATCGGCAATTCCTGCTGTTGATATAGTGATATGTCTTGCGCCAAGATTTTTCATTTTTTTATTATTCCAATTTCTAATGGCTTTTATTACATTATCATAATTTAATAATGGTTCTCCCATGCCCATTAAAACTATATTGTTTATATTTACATTTTCCAATTTTTCTATTGCAAGTACCTGAGCTATAATTTCACCTGTGGATAAATCTCTTTCAAATCCACTTGCCCCTGTTGAACAGAACTTGCATTTTAATGCACATCCAACCTGTGACGATATACATGCTGACACCCTGTTAGGATAAAAAAGTAAAACAGATTCAATTGTTCTGCCATCTTCCAATTTCCATAGGAATTTTGTTGTTTTATCCTTTTTAGATCTCTGTATATCTACAGGTTCTGGAATGTATATATAAAAATAATCGTCCAATTGCTTTCTCATTTCTTTAGAAAGATTTGTCATTTCATAGAAATCAAAAATATGTTTTTTAAATATCCAATCCAATACCTGATCCACTCTAAACTTTTGCAAATTTATCTTTTTAAATTCTTCTATTAATTCCTCATAACTATAGTCTAAAATATTTTTCTTCACCATTTCATACTCCTCCTATTTTAAAATACGCAGCATTCATAGCTCCACGTAATTTCAAAGTTCTCTTCCTGGGCAATCTTTATGGTATTTTGAACTGGTTGCACTATTTTGTCCGCAATATATAGCAATTTTTCCTGTAATTCCCTCCTATACCTTCCTTTTGGATGCATACACCCTAAGGTTAATTTAATTCCTGAAATTTTTTCTTTAGCATACTCAAAAATTTTAATTACTTCTTCTATTTCTGGCGGTTCTCTATCTTCAAAATATGATCCCGGAGTTGGTATAAAAACAAGGAATACTATATCTGAAACATTATACTTTGATAATCTGTCTATAGCTTCAATCTCATGGGTTGTTTTTCCACCGTTAAGACCTATTGTTATATGTGGTTTTACGTTAAATTTCATATTTATAAGATTGTCAAATGTCTCCCACATATCTTCAAATTTATCAACACCATATACTTCCAACATCGTTTCAGCATTCCCAACAAGGTCAAAGGATATTGCATCGCTAATTTCTTTTATTTTTTCCAATTCTTCTTTATCCATAAATCCTGTATGTAAATTGTATTTAAATCCATATTTTTCTTTGTATTCCTTTAATTTTTCTACGAAATTATATACAGGCACCTTTATCTCTGAATTCATTCCTCCACTTAATAATAAAGATGTCATATTTGAAAAATTATCTATTTCGTTAATTGTTGCCATATGTTCTAAATAATGTTTATTGCAATGCTTACAATTGAGATAACAATAATTTCCAGTTAGAGATATGGATTTTGTATTCTGCATTTTTACAAAATGTATCTTTTTCATTGCTGATCTCCTTTAAATCTTTCACATGCTTCTTTTGCCGCAAGTTGTTCTGCAACTTTTTTAGATTTTCCAATCCCCTTGCCATATACTTTGCCGTTTATCTTAACCTCAACAACAAATGTTCTATTGTGGGGTGGGCCATCCTGTCTAACTAGATTATATTCTGGCCTTATTTTTAAATCTTTCTGGGTTAATTCCTGCAATCTTGTTTTATAATCAAGAAAGAGTTTCCCCTCAATTGACTGTTGAATATATTCGTTTAGGTTCTTTAATGCAAATTCCTTTGCTTTTTCAAAACCCAATGAAAGATATATCGCAGCAATTATAGCCTCAAACAGGTCTGAAATAATAGAATGTTTTTCTCTTCCACCAAACTTTGCCTCATTTTTGCTGAGTAATATATAATCGCCAAGATTGAGTTTCTTAGCTGCTTCAAAAAGTATTAATTCGCTTCCCACTGTGGCTCTAACTCTTGCCATATCTCCTTCATTGAGATTGTAATTTTTGAATAAATGCTCTGCTATTATAAGATTTAATACAGAATCCCCAAGAAATTCCATTCTTTCATTTGAATTGATATCTCTCCCTCTTGATTTATAATCATTAGCATAAGAAGAATGACAAAGAGCCTCAAATAGAAGCTCTTCGTCTATATTTTCAATACCAATTATCTTTTTTACTGCTTTTACTATCTTTTTCTCATGATCATTAATTATCATTTACTTATTTTCTCCTTTACTATTTCATAAAGGGATTCTTCATCTAATTTAAAGATCTTGAATAATAATGCATTGCTTCCTGATGGTGAATAATTGTCTACACCTAATACCTCTATACCAGCTGGTTTTATTCCATTTTCCACTACAGATTTTGAAAATTCTACAAATAATCCGTTGTATTTATTATGGTCTTCGTAGATTATTACTTCTGTATTTTCAATATATTCTTTTATTTTTGCTGCATCAAATTCAAGTGGTGCTGACACGTTTATTACTGTAATCTTTATTCCTTCTTCTTTTAATTTATCTGCTACATTAACAGCCTTATGTGCAACACTTCCATGAGTTAATATTGTTACTTTTTCACCTTTTCTTAAGATATCCATTTTACCATATTCAAATGTATAACCTTCACCAAAGAATGGTTCTCCAGCTTCATTTAAGATTACAGGAATCTTTGATCTACCCATTGCAATTACTACATTACCAGGTGTTGAAGCTGCGTATCTTACAGCTTTATCTGTCTGGTTAGGATCAGCTGGAACAATTAATTTTGTATCAAAGAAACTTCTTACTATACCTACATAATTAATTTCATGATGTGTTTTTCCATCTTCACCTATATCAATACCACAGTGAGTTACTGCTGTTTTTAAGTTTGTATGGTTTATATCGTTTAATCTTTGTTGGTTAAATGTTTCATCAAGACCAAATACACCGAAGTCTACAAAGAATGGAACTACTCCACAAACTGACATTGCACCTGCAATTGTTGCTGCGTTATGTTCCTGAATACCTATTTGAACATAGTTTTCTGGTGCAACCTTTTCAAACTTTTCAAGTTTTACTGATGGTTTTAAATCACAATCTACTGCAACAACAGGTACTTTACCTTTATTTGCTTTTGCAAGATCTGCTATTGCATTACCAAAGGCTCCTCTGTTATCAATCTTATCTTCTTTTGTATAAACAATAGGTGTTCCAGGTTCTGCTACTACTGTATTATCTTCAAATTCTAATTTTTCTCTAATTAATGGTAATTTGCTTCTCATTTCTTTATATTTTTCTATATCATTTTCAACACCAAGTTCTTTTAATGCTTTTTCAAGAGCATCTTCTTTTAATGGTGCTCCATGATATTCATGTCTGTTTTCCATAAAGGAAACGCCTTTACCAATTATTGTTTTGGCAATAATTACTGTTGGACCGAGTTTATAATTTTTTGCTTCTTCAATAGCATTTAATATCTGCTCAAAATCATGCCCATCAACTTCCAATACTTTCCAACCGTCAGCTTCATATTCCTTTGCAATATCAACAAATAATACGTCTCTTGCTCTTCCAGAGATCTGTATATCGTTATAATCAACCAATACTGTAAGATTGCTTAATTTTTCCTTTACAGCCGTTCTTCTTGCTTCTGCTATCTGCCCCTTTGGTGATTCACCATCACTGTGTAATACAAATACTCTATAATCTGCACCTGTTATCTTTGATGCTAAAGCCATACCTACTCCTGCAGATAATCCCTGTCCAAGGTTTCCTGTTGTCCATTCTACTCCAGGGATACCTCTTGTTATATGGCCTTCAAATATTGAACCTGGATGTCTGAACCCTGCTAATACATCATCTGGATTAAAGAATCCAAGTCTTGCAAGTGCTGAATATACACCTGGTGATGTATGACCGTGACTGATTACAACTCTATCTCTTTTTGGATCATATGGATTTTCTGGATCTATATTTGCAACGTTAAATACGCTTAAATATAGATCTATAGAGGACATTGAACCTCCTGGATGTCCTGATTTTGCAACTGTTGTCATTTTCAAAATATCTGCTCTACATATTTTTGCAAGTTCTTTTAATTCTTTCAATGATTTTTTCATCTTATCTTCCTCCTTAACTTATTTTAATCTCCTTATCAGGATAAATATTATATTTAATACTGCACTTATAACCAACATTGTAGTTATGGGAAAATAAAATACAAAATTTTCTTTTTTTATGATAATATCCCCGGGCAAATGCCCTAATTTTATACCAGATTTTCCAATAACAATAATTATAATACCTATAACTATAAGCAATATACCCATTTCAATAAATATATTGCCAATTATTTTCATTTTATTCCTCCGTATTGCAGTTTTTCTTAAAATAATCAAATGGAAGTTTTACCATTACCGGCTGATTATTTTCAATAATCTGGAGGGTTACCTGTTTCAAGAATATATTTACTGTAATTACCCTTGCAGGAACATTGTCATATTCAATTGTTGTTCCTTCATTAGGAATACATTTTAATGATTCTTCATAAAAATCATTTTCATATGCAAGACAGCACATTAATCTTCCGCATCGTCCGGAAATTTTTGCTGTGTTTATTAACATCTGCTGGGTCTTTGCCATTTCCATTTTTATTGAATCGAATTTCCTTAAAAACCTCGAACAACATGTCATTTGACCACATAAACCCATTGATCCAACCATTTTTACTTCATCTCTTATACCTATCTGCCTTAACTCTATCCTTGCCCTAAATTCCTTTGCAAGTTCTTTTACCAATTCTCTAAAATCCACTCTCGTATCTGAACCAAAATATACAATTACTTTTGAACGGTCAAATATATATCTCGCAGATAATACCCTCATTGGGAGCTGCAATTCTTTTACCTTTATTTCAGTAACCTCTTTTACCTTTCTTGCAAGTTTTTTATTTTCTTCATATATTTCCATATCTTCATCATTTAATTTTCTTAAAATAGTGGTAACTTCATATCCAATTTCTTCAAAGGTTAATTCTTTAGGACCTAAAATTACCTTTCCAACATCAAGCCCCATTGAAGTATTTACCAATACTAAATCACCTATTTTTATATCTTCTCCGTTACTTGCATAATATAAAATAGGTGATAATTTTGTTATTTCAACCCCATATACTAAAGCCTTTAAATTTATCATTATCTATTCCTCCTTATCTGAAAAGAAAGCATGCAAAAACCTGAAAAACATCGTTGTTATAACTAAATCAAAGTTTAAATTTGATATATTTAAACGAGTAAGGTTATCACACCATTTAATGTTTTCATATATGTTTTCAAAGTTTAGTTTGAAATTTGAAAATCCAAAAAACTCATACATTTTTAACGAAGAAAATTCTTTCCAATAGCTGGAAAGTCTATATACATATGCATCATGATATAGTGAAAGAAATAATCTGGCAAATAGTTTTATTGTATCTAATTTATTTGCTATAGAATTCTTTTTTGATATTATTTTATCAATTACACTTTGAATTTCTATTAAGTCCAGATTTTCAAATCTTTTTATCAATTCAAAAAAAGCTTCGTATTTTAATAATTCCTTTTCTGTATCTTCATCTTCACTAAGAATTATTTCAACAAGTTCAAGATTTTTTAATCCCTTCAAAGAGTTTATCATTTCAATTAATTTACTTTCATTATCTATATTATCAAAAATATATTTCGCCAATTTATAATTACTATTTATAGAATAAGAAAATTCTATATATATTTTTTCATTTTTTTCTTTTATTTTTTTTCCTATATCTGAATTTGGAATGAGTATTTTATATAATCTACTTCTAATTGTTGGTAATAAATTATACCATTTTGTTGTTGTTGAAAGCATCACTGCAAATGTTGGCGGTTCTTCGAGAATTTTTAATATCGCATTTGCTGCCTGTTGATTCATTTTGTCAATTTCATGTATAACAACTAATTTATATGAAGAAAAATTTGGTTTATATTCAAGAAATTCCTGCATTTTCCTTATATCATCAATCTTTATATTTCCTTTTTCAGGAAATATTTCATATACATCGTTTATGTTAATCTCTTTTTTTACTTCATTTACTATTTCATATAAGTAATTAATATCACCATTGACAAAACACAAAGAACTTCCTGAAAATGTATTAAGTGACTTTATTTTAATGTGTATCACCTCATTTATATAAATCAAGTAATAATCCATTAATGGCATCTATTTTTTTAGCATATACAAAAGCTCCACTCTCATTTTTTAAAATTTTATCTGTTAATTCCTTTAATTCCTTATTTACCTGATCCGCAACAACATAAAAATTTTTCTCTCTAAAATTTAACTTCGATTCTAATTTATATAAATTTTTTTCTATCTTTTTCAAAAAGTCTTTGACGCTTTTTTTATATTTTTCAAGATTCCTTTCAACTGGAGACCTTTTAAACTCTGCACCATATTCTTCTATTTTTTCAAGCAATTTTTCAAGATCCTTTTTTATTATATCCGCTTCATTTAAATCAAGAATTTCAGAAAAAGTTGTCTTTCTTTTTCGAGACGCTTTACTTTTTTTAGATGATTTTTTATTTTTTACCTTGCTATTTTCGGATTTTTGAGCAGAACTTCCTGACATGGGGTTTATAAACATAACAGCCACCTCCCCCTTTACACATTATTATACCATATTAAGTTGTCTAATAAGTAAAAAGATTAATTTAAAAACTAATAATAATTCAATAAAGGGGGACAACGCCCCCTTTATTGAATTTCATAACTTTATTATGCTTTTATTTTTGACTTAACGCTTTTTATTATTACTTTTCTATATGGCTCCAATCCAATAGATTCTGTTTCTAAATGAGGATATTTACTTCTTACATATTCATGAACAATTCTTCTTTCATATGAAAACATCGGAGCTAATTCTATTTTGTCATTTGTTTCATTTAATCTTTTTACTGCATTATCAACTATTTCATATATTTTCTCTTTCTTTTTTCTCCTATATTCACCAACATCAAGATTTACATCTATCTTGGTTGAGGATAATCTATTCACAAAAATAGATAATATATGTTGCATAGCTCCTATAGTTCTTCCATACTTTCCAATTAATTTACCGAGTCCATCTCCTTCAAGCCTTACAAGAATATTTTTTCCCTGAAAGTTAATTGAATAATCAAAATCGCCGTCAAAGTTTTCGAGAATATCACCCAAAAACTCGTTTAACCTATTAATCATATACTTTTCATTCAAAAAAGCGTTAATAATAGCTGGTTTGTTTCCTATCCCAAGAAAACCTTTTTTTGGTTGTTGAATCACTTCAAAGTTAATTTCTTCAGGTGTAACACCAAAAAATTTTACCGCTTCTTCAAATGCTGCATCGATACTTTTCCCCTCAAAGTCCTTTTCTCGAATCTTAATATTCATTTTTAAAGAGCACCTCCTAATGCTAAAACTATTTTGCTTTATATGGCTTTGGCCCAAGCCCAAAAAATTCCCTTACGGTTAAGCCTTTTATATTGTTCTTTTTATTTACGTAATATGTAATGAATACCTGTAATATAGCATTTGTTACCCAGTAAATGAATATTCCTGTTGGCAATCCTATAAATAAGAATGGGAATATTATCATCATAAATGCTGTGTTCCAGGCTGTTTTTCTATCTGTAGCTGATTGCAATGCATTAAAGAAGTATGCTGCAACACTAATTAAAACAAGCAAAATATTTTGTTTAAATCCACCCTGAGAAAGATCTGACCATATTAAGAACTGTGGATTATATGCAAATGTCCCCTGATAATAATTAATTGCACCGTATAATATCCAGAATATTGGTAATTGTATAAACGCTGTTAAACAACCATCTGCTGGATTAATTTTGTGCTCTTTATACAATTCCATCAAAGCCTGTTGCTGTCTTTGAGGATCTTTATATTTTTTCTTTATCTTTTCAACTTCTGGTTGTAATCTTCTCATTTCTATCATAGATTTTGTCTGTCTATGATAAAGCGGGTATAACAATAACCTTATAACAAATGTAAAGATCATTATAGCCCAACCAAAGTTTCCTGTAAATTTGTATAGCCACCATAAGAATGTAACAAAACCATAATTTATATACCATAACCAGTTAATTGCTCCAACCTGTTTTGATAATTCCTTTATTCTATCGTATTTTTCAGGAAATACCTGTTTTATAAATACATATTTCCTTGGTCCCATATATGCTTTAAATGTTTTGGAACCAGAAATCATTATGGAATTATTTTCTATTGGTATATCCTTTGAATCAAAAATGAAAATGGATTTTATTGGTTTCGCAAGATATGAAATTAATAATTCATTATCTACAGCCACTGTATTTGGATAAGAGATAGTAGGAATTATAACCTTTCCATTTATATTTTTAAACGATACATCAAAATCATAATATGGTGAATTATAGAACTTATAACTTTTTTCTCCACCATTTTTAAATAAAAATGTAATTTCAACATATTCTTTGTCTTTTCCTTCTGTAATTTTATATGACTCCGGTAATATTTCATTACCATTTTCATCTAAAATATCAAAACTGTCATTATAATATTTATAGATATTTAAAAAAATTGTATTGCTTCTATTCTGTAAAATACTAAAATCCTTCATATGTCCGTTTAAATCAAAATTTACTTCATATAATCTCATTTGCAGTGAAATCTCTGTAGCTTTTGTTGTTATTGTATATTCTGGCATTTGTGTAAATGCAAAAATACTTAGGACCAAGAGTCCTATAATTAATAATGCTTTTTTCAATTTTTTGCACCCCTTTGTTTATTTTTATTATGTGGTATAAATACAAATTTTTCAGGAACTGGATCTATCCCGCCCTGGTGAAAAGGATTACACCTCAATATTCTCAATATTCCAAGATATAATCCTTTTAATACTCCAAACCTCTCAATTGCTTCATATGTATATGTTGAACATGTTGGGTAATATATACATTTTGCCGGTTTATAAGGCGAGATATATTTTTTATATATTTTAATCAGCCCTAAAAATATTCTTTTCATTTTAAATTCTCCGCTATATCTAATAAAATATTTTTTATCTCCTCAAATGTTAAATTATCAAATTCTTTTGAAAGTGTCTTTCGTGGAAGGAATATAATATCAAATTCTTGTGGAAAGAGACTTTTATTTCTGCGATATATCTCTCTGATATATCTTTTTAATTTATTTCTTTTATGTGCTTTTCCAAATTTCCTTTTTATCGTTATTCCAATTCTGGAATAACCCAATTCATTTTTTAAATAAACAACCACAAAATATTTGTTTACATGTCTCTTTCCACAAGAAAAAAGTTTGTCAAAGTCTCTTCTGAGATAGATTCTTTCAAATTTCTTAAATGTCTCTCCCATATTAAACAGCTAATCTTTTTCTTCCTTTAGCTCTTCTTCTTCTTAATACAGCTCTTCCACCTGGAGTTCTTGATCTTACGAGAAATCCATGTGTGTTCTTTCTTTTTCTTCTGGAAGGTTGATATGTTCTTTTCATCTTCATGCCTCCTTATATATTTTTTTGATATTATACCTTCAATTATTATACCTTTTAAATGCTTTTTATGTCAATAAACAAAGTTACAATTCCTTTTTTTTTAAGAAAAAATTCTAAATCATATAATAATTTTGTGTTTTATTTAATACTTTTTATCTGTTGCATCCTTAATTCAATTACCTGAAGTAATTTATAATATTCTTCATCGGTGATTTCTCCAACTCTAAAATCACAATGATAATATCCTGTAAAAATTTCCTGTTTATTTATAATTTCTCCTATTAAATTTACTTTTACGCTAAAAGCCTCAAAATTAATTACCATTTTTGTTTCAGCCATTGAGTCTATCTTTTCTTTTAATGCATAAAAAACTATATTTTTATTTGAAATTGTCTCTATATGGGCTTTAAAAGCTTTTTCATTATCAAGTCTCCAGACATATTTATTTACAAATATTACTTTCTTTAAAGGTATTCCAATACCTGTTAAATTCCATTTTATAGAAACATTTTCATCATCTTTAACACTTCTATCTATTTTAGCTACATACCCCAATTTATTTCTTCCAACAACCTTACACTTTGTATTTATAGGCATATTATTTACATAATACTCAAGATCAAAGTATTTGTCTATTGTTAAATATTCATTGGAGATATTTATTATATTACCGTTAACTTCTACTTCTTCTGTTGCAACATATAAAGTAATATAATCTTTTTTTGCATCTATTACCTTTGCTTCTACAAGAGTTTTTTGATTATTTACATCAAGACTTAAATAAATATCTTTATATTTTAATGTATGTGTTTGATATAATCCTCCATAAAACTCCGGTATTATTTTTATAACTATATCAACAACGTCTTTATCAAGTTTTCCTATTTTCGCCATATTACTTAATACCTTTATTGCTTCTTCCATACTTAGCGCTTTACGCCACGGCCTATTTGATAACAAAGCATCTGTAACCTCTGCCACAGCAAGAATTCTTGACAAAAATGGAATTTCATTATTCATTCTTTTATTATAACCACTTCCATCAAGAAATTCGTGGTGAAATTTGGCTATCTCAACATATTCAGAAAAATAGTCATTACCAGCAAAAAGAAAATCAAGTTTATATGTATGTTTTTTTACCTCTTCAATTTCAGATGGAGTTAATTTCCCGGATTTTTGTAATATGCTTTTAGGTATCCAGATTTCACCAAAATCATGTATTAAAGATGCATAAAATAATTTTTCAACATCTTTTTGATCAAGCTTTAAATTTTCAGCTATTAACAGGGATAATTCAGAAATCCTCAAAGAATGATAATATGTATATGCATCATGCGCTTTTAAAATATACAATAAAGAATTTATATTTTGTTCAACAGCATATTCTTTTAAATAATCATCTTTAATATCCAATAATATAGATAAAATCTGTTTTGCATTTTCATTTATTATTTTTTTTACATTCATAATGGCATTTTTGCCTTCTGCCTGATCAACTATAAAATAAATAAAGCCCAGATCTTTATTTCTAAACTTTATTAATTCTCCAATAGCAAAATAATTTTCAATTCCTTCAAAAAAGTGTTTATTAATACTCTCCTCATACTTTACTATATTAAAATGCGATTCTTTAAATTTATCCTCAACCGAAAAATACATATTTTCCATTGCAATATCATAATTCTTTAATTTAGAATCATAATATGAGATAATTTTAAATAAATTATCAGATAATTTGATTCCGAGAATAAATCTAAAATCTTTTAAGGTTATTTTGGCAATAATCTGATTTAACTCTTTTAATACATTCTCAATCATAACTATTCCCCTTTTAATTTTATATTATTGGCATTCCCCACAATTATATACATATCCTTTTTAATAAGTTCTGGTTTTTTTAGATTATTTACTTTCAACAAATAATCTACAGAAACTCCAAAAATTCTTGAAATTTTATATAACGTATCTCCTTCTTTAATTTTATAGTATATATAATCATCTTTTAAAATTGGTTTTTGATAGTATTTTTCAAAAACATTTTCATCTATAGCATAAAAATCCCTTGGATTTGTGTCTCTTATTATAAATGAAAAATCATTAAATCCTGACATATCTGTACTTTCTGAAGAAATTATTTCTCCATGTACAGAAATATTTTCATATAAAATCAATATGGAAATATTGGAATTTCTTATTTCTTTCGAATATTTTTTCAAAACGTCATCTGTTTTCTGTATTACAAAACCATCCTTTTGTATTTCACGTTCTGTATTTATTATCCCCATAACAAATACCTCATTATTATTATAGAGATATTTAGTGTATGGCATATAATATTCTTTATCTTTATATATCAAATTAGCCACTAACAATGGCATATTATAATCAAAAAGGTTTTCATTAAAGGTTATATTATAAAAATTTTTATACGACGGAAGTTCATAATACCCTTCATTACTTTTCATAAAGGTAATCGAAAAAGAGAGTATAGAAAAAATTATCATTATTATTAAAATAACATACCTTCTCATTTAATTGCCTCCCATAAACATACTATTTCGAATTATATTATATCATAATAAAATTAAATTTCATTATATACATCAATAAAAATTGTTTCTAATCCGAATTTTTTTTCTAAAATTTCTCCAATTGCTTTTACACCAAATGTTTCTGTTGTATAATGACCGGCATTTATATAGTTTATCCCTATTTCTTTTGCTATATCTCTGATATGTTCTTTTACCTCTCCTGTAATAAATGTATCAACATCTGTGTTTTCAAGTGCATCTATAATATATGATGCTCCACCGGAAATAATAGCTATTTTTCTTACATATTCCTTATTTTTATAAATA
The DNA here is from genome assembly GCF_013363245.1 of Marinitoga sp. 1135. Taxonomy (NCBI): domain Bacteria; kingdom Thermotogati; phylum Thermotogota; class Thermotogae; order Petrotogales; family Petrotogaceae; genus Marinitoga; species Marinitoga sp. 1135. Next base: position 77,860 of record NZ_LBEZ01000005.1, read on the forward strand.
AATAAATCTTTTCTTTGAAATACTTCCTCCATTTTTTCTTTGAATTCTGAAAATGGTATTTCTTTTTCATACTCGCCTATAACTCCATAATCAAATGGAATTATATTTTTCAAATTCAATCTTTTAGCAATTTGTCCATTATTTCCATATTCAATATGCGAATCAAGAGGTAAATGATATCCCATTAAAGTCATATCGTTTTTTATAACCAATTCAACACGTTTTTTCAAATATCCTCTTAACTTAAAAAAGTTTTTTCCAAATATACCATGATGTACAAACATCATATCCGCATTTTCTTCAATAGCTTTTTCTATAAATTCAAGATTAAACGAAACACCTATTGCAACCTTTTTTACTTCACTTTTTCCTTCAATTTGAATTCCATTAAAACAAAAATCATTAAATTTTTCAACTTCTAATAATTCATTTAAATATTTTTCTATCTCAAAAACATTTGCCATTTTTATCCCTCCATCTTTTTATTTTATCATTTTATTTTTCCATATATGTTGAAAAATCCCCCGAAAACGGGGGATTAATTTATATTATTTTTTTAAAATTGCTTTTTCTGTTTCCTTATCAAATGCGTGCATAGTATGCATTTCAAGAAGCAATTCTATTTCCTGTCCTTCTTTTGCTTTTGTTATTGGATCAACTTTTGCAACAAGTGATTGTCCTCCAACATTTACATGTAATAATGTTTCACTACCAAGAGGTTCTACAACATCAACAATACCTTTAATTATTGCATCACCTTCAATTTCACCTTTAAATAATTCTTTATCGTGAATATTTTCTGGTCTAATACCAAATACAACATCCTTATCAATATAATCAGCGAGCATATCTTCATAATCTTTTGGAACCTTAACCTTAAATCCTTCTGCTGTTACCCATAATCCTCCATCGCCTCTTATAATCTTTGATTCAATAAAGTTCATAGGTGGTGTTCCAATAAATCCTGCAACAAATTTATTTGCTGGTTTAAAGTATACTTCATGTGGTGAACCTATTTGCTGAATAACACCGTCTTTCATGATAACAATCTTATCAGCCATTGTCATAGCTTCAACCTGATCATGTGTAACATAAACTATAGTAGCATTTAATCTATGATGTAATTTTTTCAATTCACTTCTCATCTGTACCCTTAATTTAGCATCAAGGTTTGATAAAGGTTCGTCAAATAAGAATACCTTTGGATCTCTAACAATAGCTCTACCAACAGCAACCCTTTGTCTTTGACCACCTGATAATTGTTTTGGCTTTCTATCTAAAAGATGTGCAATATCCAAAATTTTTGCTGCATCTTTAACTCTTCTATCAATTTCATCTTTTGGAAATTTTCTTAATTTTAATCCAAATGCCATATTATCATATACTGTCATATGTGGATACAAAGCATAATTCTGGAAAACAAATGCAATATCTCTATCCTTAGGTTCAACATCATTAACAACCTTACCATCTATTAATAATCTTCCACCTGAAATTTCTTCAAGTCCTGCAATCATTCTCAATGTTGTTGTTTTACCACAACCTGATGGACCTAACAAAACACAAAATTCTTTGTCTTCAATAGTAAAATTTGCCTGTTTAACAGCATGAAATCCATTAGGGTAAATCTTATCAATATTTTCCAATACAACCTGTGCCATTTAAAACACCTCCGATTTATTCAATATCTTCTATTTCTTTAAAAATATCCTTTATATCTTCATATTTCGAAGGATCTCCTATTTCAAGCAAATAAAGATCCCTTATTTCATCTATAAAATTCATAAGTTTTTTAAATTTATCAAAACCAATTACAACAAATTCTGGTTTTCCATTTTTTGTTATAACAATAAAGTTTTTTTTGGATTCTTCGGTAACCTGGGAAAATTTCGATTTTGCTTCAGCGACACTATAAAATTTTAAATTTTCTATATCCACAAAGATTCCTCCTTGACTATAATTATAGTCATTATTGTTTTAAAATAAAAACCTGTTGAAAGGTAATAAGAATTCAATATAACAAATTAAATGGAATAAAAGGTAAAATACGCCTTTTTTCATTAAATAATAAAAAATTTTGTTCGTCTTTTTGGTGTTGATTGAGAAAAAAACTTCCTCATACGACTTGAGTGCTAATCTTCGAAAAATCTCTTTGAAAGTAGAAAAATAATATTCACTCAGACATCACCTCCTGCGCTGCTTCGCTAAAAATCACATCCGTGTGATTTTTACGGCTCACGCAATATCTCCGTTCGGGAAATTTCAAGCCTTCATTCACCTTTTTATTCGTGTTTTTTAATCCTTAAACGTAACTTTTATTTCTTAATCATTTGTAGTTTCAATTCAGGCACTCTTCGAGCCTTCACTCGCTTTTATTTTTTTCAACTATCTTTAATTCCCGCTGCGGAAAATTCTTAGTCTTTGTTCGTATTATTTTTTACAACTGTCCTAT
>NZ_LBEZ01000014.1:0-117135 GCF_013363245.1 Marinitoga sp. 1135
TTACTTTCACAACATGAAAAGGAAACAGGGCAAATATTCGATGAAAAAGTAAAAGAATTAATATGGCATAACGCAGCAGGGCAACCTGGACTAACCAATGGTCTTGCATATGATTTAGTAGCAAAAAAAGCAAAAGGAGAAAAGATAATAACAGAAAAGCATTTTGAAAAAACATTATATGATTACCTGAGAGTATATATAGACAAAAACATATCAAATATAATAAATAAAGCGAAAAAAGAAAAAGAGTTAATAATGAAAATACTATTTGAACCGGAAAAAATAGAATTTAACATATACGATGAAAACATACAGTATTTATATTTAAATGGAGTAATAGACAATTGTGATGGAAAATGTTGTGTAAAAGTACCATTATATTATAAAGCATTATATACAAGATTCAGACCAAAAGTAAATGGAGAAAAAAGTGAAATGAAAACATTAAATGAAAGTGTAAAAACATATTTGAGGAAAGATGGAAGTTTAGACTTAAATAAATTACTCGAAAGATATACAAGATACATAAAAAATAGAGGAGCGATAATGTTCAAAGGAAGGAATTATTATGAAGGAGTATATCAATATAACTTAGACCAATTCTTAAGCTTATATGTAGAGGCAGCAGAAGGAAAGGTATATCCAGAAACACAAATAGGAGGAGGAAGAATTGATTTATTAATAAATTTAAATAACAAAGAATATCTAATAGAAATAAAATCAAATATAGATGAAGATCAATATGAAAAATCAAAAAAGCAATTAATGGAATATTTAAAAAGAAGTGGCTTAAAAGAAGGTTGGCTTGTGATATATTCAGAAGCAATAGAGGATTTCAAACATGAAATAGAAGAAATAGATGGAGTAAAAATCAATGTGTGGTTTATAAAAACGAACTTTGAAAGTCCGTCAAAAGTGAATTAAAACAGTAAAAAATTTTATCTGTTGTATATATCCAGATATTGTAATATATAAAGTAGTGGAATGTAATAATAAAAGTATATACTATAAGAGAAATCACACGTAGTTACAAGGGTAACACGGAGAAACATGGAGGAAAACATGAGAGGAAAAGTTAAATGGTTTGATGCAAAAAAAGGATTCGGATTTATTTCTGGAGAAGATGGAAATGACGTTTTCGTACATTTCACAGCTATTACAATGGACGGATTCAAAACTTTAGAAGAAGAACAAGAAGTTGAATACGAAATTCAAGAAAACGCTAAAGGTTTACAGGCTGTAAACGTAAGAGCTATCTAACAATCAATAGCCCCTTTTAAGGGGCTTTTTTATTTTTTAGTTGACTTTTAATAAAAAAAGGTATATAATTAGTGTGACCCTTAAGGGTTGAGAATCACATCCGTAGTTGCAATGGGTAACACGGTAGGAACATGGAGGAAAGTATGAAAGGTAAAGTTAAATGGTTTGACGCAAAAAAAGGTTATGGTTTCATTTCTGGTGAAGATGGAAAAGACGTATTTGTACACTTCACAGCTATCACAATGGATGGCTTCAAGACTTTAGAAGAAGGTCAAGAAGTAGAATACGAAGTTCAAGAAAATGAAAAAGGCTTACAGGCTGTAAACGTAAGAGCTCTCTAATAAAACAATAGCCCCTTTTAAGGGGCTTTTTTATTTATCGATTATATTATAAAGGTAAAACTTTTTTGCCGTATACTTCATTTAATACTTCAGCCATTGCTGTATAAATTGCAGAAGCTCCACAGAATATACCTTCCCAACCAGCTAAATGTTTTATAGCTGTACTTCCCAGGAAATCTCCCATTGATAATAAGAAAAATAATATTGTTAATGTTCCAAAAACAACCTGAAGTGATTTGTTTCCTTTTAATGTTCCTACAAACATATATAATGTGAATATTCCCCACATTAATAAATAGAATGCTACTGCAGTTGCTGAAGCAGCTTCACCTAATCCCATTTTTGGCATTGTCCATATTGCCACAAGTGAAAGCCAGAAAAGACCGTAAGATGTGAATGCTGTAGCACCAAATGTATTGTTTTTCTTGAATTCAAATATACCAGCAATAACCTGTGCTAATCCACCGTAGAATATTCCCATAGCCATTATCATAACATTTAATTCAAATATACCAGCGTTGTGAAGATTTAATAATACAGTTGTCATACCAAAACCCATTAATCCGAGCGGTGCAGGATTTGCCAATTTTTCAGATACAGTTGTAACTTTATTTTCCATTTTAATACCTCCTCTAATATTTTAAAATATCCCTGTTATTTTAAAGTATTTTCATTACTATAAAATTAACATTAACTTGCTTTTGGGTATAATAAAAAATAACCTTCTCATAAAGAGAAGGTTATTTTTGTTAATTATTAATATCCAGTACCTTCAGCTTTTTCGCCAGATACTATTTTTACTCCTGAACTTGCTCCAATTCTTTCTGCACCAGCTTTTATCATTTTTAATGCATCTTCAAAGCTTCTTACTCCGCCAGATGCTTTTACTTTTAATGCATCACCAACTACAAATTTCATTAAAGCTACATCTTCTGCTGTTGCTCCACCTGTTCCAAAACCTGTAGATGTTTTTACAAAATGAGCTCCAGCTTCTTTGGAAATTACACATGCAGCAATTTTTTCTTCTGTTGTTAAGTAGCATGTTTCTATAATAACTTTTACAGTTTTTCCCTGTGCAGCTTCAACAACAGCTTTTATTTCATTATATATGTAATCATATTCTCCGGCTTTAAGCATTCCAACATTTAATACCATGTCGAATTCATCTGCACCATCATTTAATGCAATATCTGTTTCATATGCTTTTACATCAATTGGATTTGCACCTAAAGGGAATCCTATTACAGTTGCAACTTTAACCTCAGAACCTTTTAGTTCTTCTTTTGCTAAAGGAACATATACAGGATTTACACAAACTGAGAAGAAATTATAATCTTTTGCTTCTTTACAAATTCTTTTTATATCTTCTGGTGTAGTTGTTGCTTTTAGTATTGTATGGTCTATATATTTAGCAACATCCTCAGGAGTTAATGAGATATCGTTTTCAGGCATTTTGAATTCTTTGTTATACCTTTCAATTTCTTTTTGTATGATATTTTTTAAGTCCATTTTTCCACCTCTTTCTGTATATTTTTAAAAACAAAAGTTGCGTTTAACGCAACTTTTGTTATAATTCAAGTTCTTCTGCTATTTCTTTCATAGATTCTATGGATATTTCAAAAAATCTGTTTAATTCTATACCTATTTCTTCGATTTTTCTGATATTTTCTCTATTGGCACCAGCTGCAAATGATTTGTCTTTAAATTTTTTCTTTAAAGATTTTACTTTTAATCCTTCAATTTTTTTGTCAGGTCTTACTAAAACTGCAGCTGTTACCAGTCCAGAAATTGGATCTGCTGCATATAATGCAAAATCCATTTTTGAGTTTAATGGAGCATGATCATTGTGTGCGAGTATAGCGTTTTTTTCTTCTTCTGATAATTTGTCTCCCAGCATTTCAACTGTTTTTTTTGCATGTATTTCTGGATTATCTTTAGTGAATTCATAATCAAGATCATGTAATATACCAATTATTTCCCATCGATCTGGATCTTCCTCTAATTCTTTTGCGAGACCTTTCATTATTGCGCCAACTGCTAAACAGTGCTTTATTAAATTATCGCTTTTTACCTGTTCTTTTAATAACTGTATGGCTTCATCTCTTGTCATTTATTCTTCCCCCTCGTAATACATCTGACATGTTCTCCAGCCAAACAGCATTCTTATTGCTTCATAGAAAGGAATATCAATTGCAAAATCGTATCTTACTCCTTCTTTTGTTTCTAATCTTTGAAGTATATTTTTTATTTTTTGATAATATCCAGGTCCGTATAATTTTGCAACTTTTCCATTTTTTATAGGTTCTAATGTAAATGTTTTTAACCCTTTTACATGTGAGTCATTTGGGAAGAATATTACTCTAACTTCTCCAAACATTTCAAATATTTTATCAAATGTTTTATTTGCCATTTCTTCATTGTTGTAATTGTAGAATCCGAGGAATGAAATTATAGCCTGTTCTGGTAAATTTGTTTCTGTTTCAAACCTTCCAGAGGTTTCGTATTCAAATGCTTCTAATATTTTCCAGTATTTACAATAATCTGGAGGTACATTTACAGCTTTTAATTTTGATCTTCTTAAAAGACAATTTGCGCATGGAATGTTGTTTTCAAAGTTTTTTCTCATATGATATAATTTGTCGCCTTCTTGAGAAAGATAGTAAAGATATCCCTGGTATATTGAGGCAACGTATTTTACTTTTCCCTGTAAGAATACTCTACTTAAATGCTCTTTGGCTTTTACATAATCTTTTTCATACATTGCTACAACGAAATATAATAAAGGATCATTTGAATTTCGTGCAGCTTCTTCAACAGCTTTATATGCTTTGTAATATTCTCCTTTATATACAGCGTTCATTGCCATTAAAAGGTTTGCGTGTTTGTTGTTTGGGAATCTTTTTAATGCATCTTCTGCAAATTCATATGCATCAGGTTCCCTGAGCAAAAATTTAGCCATTCCCAGATTGAAATAATCTTCCGGGAATGAAGGATTGTCTAAAAGTTCTTTTACTTCCTCGTATTCACCTTTGAGTATATGTGCAACTGCCTGTTGGTTGACATATGAACTTTTTGGTTTGTTTATTAATAGTTTTTCTATATGTTTTGCAAGTTCAAGGTTGTTATTTTTAAAGTCGTAGTAGTTTAAATCAACAATTGTTTGAACATCGTCAATAGGTATAGAGATGTATTTTATCTCTATATTTGCTCTTTCAACAGTTTTTTTCTTTTTTTGTTCAATGTTTATTCCTTTTCTTTTTAAATCCTTTTCAAATTTTTTCTTTAATTGCATTAATGCTTTTAAGTTATCAGGCATATTATCCATTTCTTATCACCTTTCTTCCCAGTTTGAAGCTGTAGTATTCTGATTTTCCTATAATTATATGATCCGACAATTTTATTCCCAATAATTCACCGCTTTTTTCTATTTTTTCAGTAATATCATAATCCTGCATGCTTGGAGTGCTATCTCCTGAAGGATGATTATGAATTAATATAATTGAAATTGCATTATTTTTTATTGCGGTTTTAAATATATCCCTTGGATGTAATATTGAATGATTTGCTGTTCCTATACTTATTGTATCAATGGATATAGGATTTAGTTTGCTATTTAATGATATGCATAGTACATTTTCCCTGTCTTCAAATATAAATCTATCATATATTAAGTCGTAGACTTTATCAGGAGAATCCAATTTTATATTTTCTTTTTTTAGGGCTTCTTTGTGAAATCTTATTCCAAGCTCAAAAACAGCTTTTAAGGTAATTGCAGTAACTTTTCCAATTCCTTTTATTTGACTCAATTGATTTACATCCATATAAAATAAATCTTTTAAAGAATATTTTTCTGTAATTTCTTTTGATAGTTGAAATACGTTTTTATCTTTTGTTCCCTTTCTTATTATTATAGCTAATAATTCGTCAATAGTCAAATTTTTTGGACCATATTTTAAGAGTTTTTCTCTTGGTAGTTCAGACATTTAGAACTCCTTTCTCATATAAGTACCAAAAAATTTTGTTTATTGGTAATCCCATAACGTTGTAATAGTCACCATTTATTTTTTCTATAAAAACACCAGCAAAATCCTGAATACCATAACTTCCTGCTTTGTCTAACGGGGAGTAGTTTTCAATATAATATTGTATAATGCTATCATTTAAATGGTGAAAATATACTTCGGTTATATCATATATTGAGTATATAGAATTATTTTCTTTGAATGTAATACCTGTTATTACTTCATGTTTTTTTCCTGAAAGCATTCTTAGCATATTAAATGCATCTTTTTTATCTTTTGGTTTTCCCAGGATTTTGTTTTCAAATGCTACAATTGTGTCTGCAGTGATCAATAATTCATTTTCATTTATTTCAATACTTTGTGCTTTTTGTTTGCTTAAATCTATTGCGTATTCTACAGGGGTGTTTTTTTGACTTATTTCTTTTATATTTGAAACTCTAATTTCAAATTCTATTCCAAGTTTTGAAAGCAGTTCCTTTCTTCTCGGAGAGGCAGAGCCTAATATTATTTTTTTCACGGTTTTACACTCCTAAGTGCAGATTTTACCACTATTGCATTTGCAATTGCCGAGAATGTTCCTATTAGTATCATTTGTGGTAAATACCAGTATATTCCTGCAGATTTTATTATAAATAACCATCCAAATGTAACCTGAGTTATGTTATTGAATATTGCACCACTTTCACTTATTCCTATTATACCAAATTTTTTTGTTTTTAATGCTAAATACATTATTAATGTTGCAATAACACTTCCTGAAAATCCCATAAAGAATGTTGGAGATAGGAATTTTCCAGAAAGCAATGAGCCAAGTATGGATTTAAAAATGGCGATATACAAAGCATTTTTTAAGTTTTTATCTTCTACTATTGAATATAATACTGCAAAATTAGAAAAACCCCAGCGAGCTCCAGGAAGAGGAATGGGAAAGGGTACCAATGATTCAACATAATATACTGCGGATGCTAATGCAATTAGTATAGCCTGTTTTGGTATGTTGTTTTTCACCATGAAATTACGTCAACTCCTGTGTTTTTTTCTTTTCCAATTGGTTTTATCACGATTTTATTTGGAATGCATATTATTTCCTGTGAAGCGTTGTCAACCCACCCTGTATGTTCGCAAATTTTTAGGGCACAGGTTGAATCAATTGCTTTGATTTTTGAACCATCAAAGATTACTTTCATTTTATAGACGCCTTTATCATCTTTAATTGTATATGTTCCCGGTCTGGTTATTTCCATTACTTCTTTGCCGGAAATATATACTTTGGCACCTTTTAATGTATTTTTTAATGTGTTTTGAAGAAATATTGTGATTATTGATATTAGTATTATAATTCCTACAAAGATTATATCTTTTTTCATTTTTTCACCATTTCATTTACTTTTTTAAATAATAATCAAAACCTGTAGTTTTAATTATTTTGTTATCAGATGTAATTCCGTATATCTGTATATCATATTGCATCATTGAGTCTATATCGGGTAATTTATCTCCAAGGATAAATATTGCAGTTGACATTGCATCAGCTTTCATTGCACTGTCGGATATTATTGAAACGCTTTTATAGAAGTTTGCGGGATATCCAGTTTTTGGATCTATTAAATGATGATATCTTACACCATCTTTTTCAAAATATCGTTCGTAATTCCCTGAGGTTACTATTGCGCCTTCTTTTAAGTATATCTGCAATTTTATATCGTAAGGGTTTCCATCAGGGTCTCTTATTCCAATTACCCATGGGAATCTGTTAAATTTTGGACCTATTATTCCAATGTCTCCACCGGCGTCTATAAAACCTGTTGCTTTTGGATCGAGACTTTTGATTTTGTTTATTGCCATATCAACAGCATATCCTTTTGCTATTCCGCCAAGATCAATCATTGTTTCATCGTTTAATAATGAAATTTTATTTCCTTCTATTTTTATAAATTTATAGCTGATACCTTTTAAAGCATTGTTTATTTCATCTTTTGAAGGAACTCTTTTCGGACTGTTCATATCATCAAATCCCCATAATTTTACAAGAGCACCTATTGCTGGATCAAATGCCCCTCCTGTTAAATCAGCATAATTTATAGCAGCTTTCATTAAAAATAATGTTTCTTTATCTGCTATAATGCTTCTTTTTTCGTTTAATTCCCAGATAACACTACCTTTTATATTTTTGCTGAATTTTCTTTCTATTCTTTTCATTTCATCAAATGCGATATCGGCTAATTTTTCGGAATTAATCTTATTTCCTGCAACCTTTACATTAACCCATGTTCCCAGGGCAAAATCCTTTTTGGAATAATATTGTGGTAAAGGTTTATGAAATATCAAAAACAGTGTGAGGATAATTGCAATTCCTGCTATGACGGAATATAATATACCTTTGTTTTTTAAAAAATTATAGGGATTTTTTTTAAGCAATTTTTGCACCTTCCTTTTTCGTCAACATTTAGTATTTCGATATTATATCCTTCGCGTTTTATAAGCATGGTTTTACAATATGGACAATATGTTGATTCGTATTGTTTATCCCGGACATTTCCAAGATATACAAAATTTAAATGTTTTCTGGCTATTTCATAGAATTTTTTAAGTGTTTCAATTGGTGTAGGTGGTTTGTTGTATTTATACACAGGATAATATCTGCTGATATGTAAAGGTATATTTTTTGAAATGCTGGAAATCCATTTTACCAGTTCTGTGAATTCTCTTTCATCATCATTTCCTTCTGTGACTATAAGTGTTGTTATTTCAACATCTGGGATAAAATTATATGCTAATTTTATTGTGTTCATTACAGGTTCTTTTTTTCCGCCTATTATTTTGGCATAGAATTCATTATTGAATCCTTTTAAGTCTATATTCATTGCATCTATATAGGGTAATAATTCCATTAAAGGTTTTTCTGAGATATAACCGTTGGTTACCATTACGGTTTTTATTCCGTGTTTTTTTACTAATTTCGCAGTATCGAGAACAAATTCATACCATATATTTGGTTCTGAATATGTAAATGCAAGCATTTTTGCATGGTTTTCCAGTAAAAGATTCAGAATGTCCTGTGGAGTTAATTTATAGATTTTCCATGGGGGTTCCTGGGAGATTTCAAAGTTTTGACAGAATTTACATCTAAAATTACATCCCCATGTACCTATTGATATTATGTTTTCGCCTGGATGGAAATGAAAAAGGGGTTTTTTTTCTATAGGATCGTTTGCAATTGCTGTTATTTCACCATAGTTTAATGTGTATAATTTTCCGTCAACATTCTTACGTACTCTACATATTCCTGTAGAGCTGTTTTTTATTATGCAATTGTGAGGACATAATGTACATTGAACTTTATTATTTTCAAGTGTTTTATAATATAATGCTTCTTTCATTTTAGAAATATCTTTCCACTGTGAATCTATATATTTCGTATGGCTCTGAGAAGATACCAGCTTTTAATTTAGCAATTCTTAATTGTTCTTCAACAGTGTTTACGCCATCAAGTGCTGGTAGTAAAACTCCTTTTTTCCAGCCGCTAACAACTATTACACCATATATTTCCGGGTCTAAATCTTCTTCTGATTCAACGTATTCAGGTTCGCTTAATACGTCAACACTTACCATTATGTCATCGAGTTCATCAGCTGTAACAGGATTAAACCTGTAATCTCTTGTAGCTGCAGCAATTGCATTTTCTCGTATTTCTATTGCAAGATTGTCATATACTGGTTCTATTGTTCCTATACAACCCCTTAAATCTCCGTTTAATTTATGAAGAGTTACAAAACATGCAGCTCTTTTGTTTAATAGGTCATCTGGAAGGTTATCTCTTATTTCGATTTTTTTCCCATATTTAATGTAATTTTCAATAACTTCTATAGCCCATTTTACATAAGGATGTTTTCCTTCCATGTTTTCACCCCATTTAGGTATTTATTAAATAAATACCTTTTTTAATTTGAAAACCCTTTCATTTCTATTTTGATTAATAAGGGTGTTTATAAATGAAGAGGTTCTTTCTGCTTTTGCTATGGCCAGTAGATTATTTTTATTATCAATTAGCGAAACAAGGGTATCCTTTTTAAAATCTTCAAATTTTATAATATTATCTACAACAATTTGACGACCATGTTTTACGTTTTCAATACCCTCATTGTTTAGAATAACTTTTGGGAAATCTAAAACATCTAATAAAGGAATTAAATTTTCTGAAGATATTTTTTCCAATTCAACAGCTTTGTCTATTGAGAATTTGCCCACATTTAATCTTCTGAGCTCTGTGGTTACTGCTCCACATCCTATTTTATATCCTATATCCATTATTAATGAACGGATATATGTTCCTGATGAAACTTTGCAGGTAAATTCAAATTCTCCATGGTCTTTTATGGATATGTTCCAGATATCATAAATCTCCACCTCTTTGGGTGGCATTTTTATTATTTTACCTTCTCTGGCTAATTCGTATAATTTTTTTCCTTTGTATTTTCGTGCAGAATACATTGGTGGAACCTGTTTGTATTTTCCAATAAATGATATTATTGTATCCTCAAGTTTTTCTATTTCAGAATTTGTAAATTCATTTTTTTCTGTGATTTTACCGGTGATATCAAACGTATCTGTTATTATTCCTAATTTTGCTTTTACATGATAAACCTTGTCCTGATGTTGTAAATATTCTAAAAGTCTGGTTCCTTTATTTACTCCAATTATCAATAATCCAGTTGCAAAAGGGTCTAATGTTCCAGAATGCCCAACTTTTTTACTTGAAAAGATTTTTCGTATTTCGTTTACAACATCGTGTGATGTTATTCCTTCTGGTTTATCAACCAAAAGAAATCCATTATTCATTTTCTTCACCTTTGTTTTGAGATATTTCATCTAGTAATTTATGAATTTTTATGCTTTCTTCAATCCCGGTGTCTTTATGAAATCTTAATTCTGGAATTTTATACATTCTAATGTTTCTACCAATTATGCTTTTAAAGAATCCTTTTGCTTTTTCAAGAACAGCAATGATTTCATCGGCATCACCACCAAATACAGAAACATATATATCTGCATATGATTTGTCTCTTGATAATTCCACCCTTGTGGCTGAAATTAATTTTCCCTGTATTTTAGGGTCTCGTAAATTTGAAACATTTGTATTTATTATTTTCATTATTTCTGATTCTATCATTTCTCTTCTAAATTCTTTAGCCATTGTTATCCTCCTCCGTTTCTGTATCGCTTTCAAGGAATGAATCAAGATTCATGAAGTCATTTGATTCTTCAAGTTTTTGTTCGAGATTTTTTAGAAATTCAAGGTATTTTGTTGCTGTCATGTTGAATTTGTTCCAGACGACATCTGATGGAACAGGTATGTCGTAACTTCCAGAGTATCCGTAATAAATAGTATTTATGGTTGAATTGGCAAGATGTACAATATATACGTTCATAATAAATGAATCTATTTGAAGTTTTTCTGGATCGTTATGGAATTCAGCAGTATATACAACATTTTCCGGTAAATTCCAATTTTCAAATAAGGTTTTTCCAAGGGTAGTATGAGACATTACGTTTAACATTTGTTCTGCCCTTGAAAAAGAAACTTTTTTGTATTCAGATACGTTTAATATCATTTCTACTGTTTCAGGGGTTACTATACCCATAGCTATTTTACCAAGATCATGTAACATCCCACTTAAAAATATTTCTTCTTTGTCAGGATAATTTACAATTTGAGCAAGTTGTTCAGAAGCTATGGCAACTGCTATACTGTGCTGCCAGAATTTTTTTGAATCAAGAAAGTCAAAGTCGCGTCTGAAAAAAGAATCAGCGACAAATATTCCCATAGCAAGGTTTCTAACGGTTTTGAATCCTAAAATATTTATAGCCTGAGAAATTTTGGTAATTTTTCGTGGTAATGCATAATACGCAGAATTACATAATTTTAAAATTTTTGCCACCAGTGGTGGCGATTGTAAAACAGCTTTTTCCAGTTCTTTGGTATTTGAGGTTGGATTGGAAGCTATATCCATTATTCGTTGAATTATAAAATCAGGTGTTGGGAGTTCGGATAATTTTTTTAAAATTTCTTTCATTGTAGGATTAGCCATTTTATCACTTTCCTTTATCAAATTCTATATAAAAACGGGTTCCCTTATTTTCAACGCTTTTTAGCCAGATTTTTCCGCCCTGCATTTCAACAAGTTCTTTTACAACAGATAACCCTATTCCTGTTCCAGAAACTTCATATGTCAATGATGAATCAACTCTATAGAATTTTTCGAAGATTTTTTCGTGATGTTCTTTTGGAATTCCAATTCCATTATCTTCTACGAGTATCCATACCTTATCTCCCCTGTCCTGTAGGGTTATTTTTACAAATTTTAAATCTTTTCTTTTATCACTGTATTTTATGGCGTTATCTATTAAATTAGACAGTATTTGTTTTACTCTTGTTCTATCGAGATTAACAATTATATTTTCTTTTGGTAAAACTTTATACAATTTAACATCATTGCTTTCAGCTTTTGATTTATTTGAGGAATATACTTCATCAATTAATTCATTTAATGAAAATTCTTCTTTTTTAATATTTATACTCTTCATTTCAAGTCTTGAGAAATCGAGGATTTCATCTAATAGGTTTTGTAGATGATTTGCCTCATTTAGTATTGTTTCCATAAAATCTTTCAAGGTTTCTGTATCCATGAAATCTAAACTTTCTACAATTGATTCAGAATAAGCTTTAATAGCTGCTAAAGGTGTTCGCAATTCGTGAGATACAGTAGATAAGAATTCCGTTTTCATCTGATCTAATTTTCTTAAACGTTCCAATTCCTTTGTTCCAGTTATATCCGATATAATAACAAGATAATTATCTTCTTCGGTTCTTAGCAAATCTATTGAAAGAAAGTGTTCATCAAACTCTTTTTCTTTGGTAATTTTTTCTCCAAATATTTCTAATTTTACCAATTCTTCTTTTATGAATTCTATTAACTTTTTTCCATATTCCTGTTCAAACTTTTCAAAATTTTTGTTTCTAAATAATTCTTTGTATTCATTATCATATACTGCTAAACCGCTAATCATTGAATCAAGGATTTGGTTTAAGAATTTTCTATTGCTTTCAATTATTTCATTTGTTTTTAGTATTTCTTCATATAATTCAAGGTTTTCAATTATTGTTGCTGTTAAGAAACTCATTATATTTAAAAATACAGTTGCTTCATTTGAAATTTCTTCTGTATCAGTTTCACATGCATATATCAGCAGTAATTTTTGGGATCGTGAAAATGGGATAATTAAAGCACTCCCGCCTTCTTCAAGCGGGAATACTGATATTTTTAATGATTTTGCAGCCCAGGATACAAGATCCATAATTTCTTCCGGAACGTTTTTGTTGTTTACTTCTTCAAAACCTTTCTCTGTCGGTTTTAAGAAATATGCATTATTTACTGTTAATATTCTATTTACCAGTGTATTAATGGAATTTTCAATTTGGGAAAGGTCTTTTAGAGAACTTATTTCCATTACAAGATCAGAAATTTTGGAATATGTTTCCAGAATTAAGTCTTTTTGTTCCATATCCTACTCCTTTTCTACAGTTCTTGTTATTATAAGATTTGCAGATGTGTTCATGAAGCCTTCTATTACTATATCGCCTCTTTTTACAGGAGCTTCAACTTCAATTTTGTTTATTTCTTTCATAGCCTCATCAAATAATCTTAAAGGAATTGCTTCAGTTGTTTTTACAGAAGCGAGAGGATATTTTCCATTTTTAACTTTTATACTTGTTACGAGTATTCTATGAGGATCTTTTATTTCCTGAATAGCATATTCTTTACCTCGAGGACACCTGTTTCCTGAGATATTTATTATTTCCATATTTTGAGTATATTCAACATGTACTTTACAACCAATTGGACATCTAACACATACGAGATCCTTAGCCAAGTTTTGAGATGAGTTCATCAGCTGTCACCTCGATTTCATCAATATTTTCACCATCAAATGGTCTGATTTTAACAACTATCATTTCTGGAGGTCGAGCATCTTCTTCGACTTTTTCAATTCCTAAAGGATTTATTTTTATACTTGCCTTTTCAAATACAGTAGATACCCTTATGTATAAAGTAGATTCTTCTGTAGGATCTATATAAACAGGATGCACTATACCAATGTTTTCACCTTTTCTAACTTTAATTAATTTCTTTTTTTCATATTTTCCCTGAGCATATAATGCTGCATATTTACCTGCTTTTTCTCCTTCTTTTGCAACGAAATCTACGAGATCAAAGATTACAGTACAGTTTCCTGCTGCAAATATCCAGTCTTCACTTGTCTGGTTAGTATTTGATACTAAAAATCCAGGATCAGCATCAACAAAATCAACAGGTTTGGTTGATGGAATTAATCCAACAGATGTAATTAACATATCTACATCAAAAACTTTTTCTGTTCCAGGTATAGGATTCCATTTATAATCCACCTGTGAAGCTATTACTTTTTCCAGTCTTTTTTCACCTTCTATAGCAGTAACTGTGTGCGAAAGATATAATGGAATATTAAAATCCCTTAAACATTGTTGGATATTTCTTTCAAGACCACCAGGATAAGGCATTATTTCAAGTACAGCTTCAACCTTTATTCCTTCAAGTGTAAGCCTTCTTGCCATAATTAAACCAATATCACCAGAACCAAGAATAACAGCTTTATTTCCAGGTTTTAAATTTTCTAAGTTAATAAATCTTTGTGCAAGTCCTGCAGTAAATACTCCTGTTATTCTCTTTCCTGGAACTGGTAACGAATTGAAATGTCGTTCTCTTGCTCCTGTTGCCATAACAAGAGCTTTTGTTTCAATTTCATGTATACCTCTTCTGTCTACAAAAATTATTCTTTTATCTTTTGTAACTTCCAGAACATATGTTCCATATAGTATATTTAAGTCTTTTATTCTTTCTTTAGCTAACTCTTTAAATTCCGGACCTGTTAAGTCTTTTTTGAAATAATGCAAACCAAAACCATTATGAATACATTGATTTAATACTCCACCTGTATCTTCATCTCGTTCTAATAATATTACATCTGCACCTTCTCTTGTTGCACTATATGCAGCTGCCATTCCAGCAGCACCGCCACCTATAATTACCACATCTGTTTTATATTTCATATTCTCACCTTCGAATTCACTATCCATGTTCCTTTTTCATTTTGAGTAATTTCTTCAGGTTTTCGGCCTGTATATTCAGCAAGTATTTTAAGGATTTTTGCTGTACAGAATCCGCCCTGACATTCTCCAAATGATGCACGTGTCATAAATTTTATATCATCCAGGGTTCTTGCACCATTGTTTATGGCATCGATGATTTCTTTTTTTGTAACTTTATTACAATGACAGATCATTTCTCCAGCATTTGGATCTTCCTGGATAATTTTATTCCATTCGTTTCTATCAATGTGAACTAAATGAGGTGTTCTTTGAGTGATAGGATTATAGTCGTTTCTTTTTGAAAGGTTTATTCCCAATTTTTCCTGAATTAGATAATCAACAACATATTTTGCTATAGCAGGAGCTGCTGTTAAACCAGGTGATCTAATTCCAGATACGTGGATAGCACCACTTTTTCCAACGTCTATATAAAAGTCTTTTTTCTCAGTTTCCGGACGTAATCCTGCAAAGGTTTTCACAAGATGTCTTCTAAAATTAAGATTTGGAACGAGTTTCATACCTTTTTCTTTTACTTCATTTAATCCTTCTCTGGTTGTTGCTGTATCCTTTTTGGAAATTACTCTATTTGCATTTGGTCCAACTAAAAATCCACCATCTACAGTAGGTAAAACGAGACAACCTTTTGATATTCCAGTAGGTACAGGGAATATTATTGAATTGACATAGTTATAATCTTTTGATAATAAAAAATATTCACCTTTTACAGGAAATATTTCAGGAACTTCATCGCCAAACATCTTTGCAATTTCATCTGCATATAATCCTGTGGCATTTATTACAATATCTGCTTCAAAAGTGGTATTATCGGAAAATTTTAAAAGGAATTTGTTATTTTTCTTTTCAACATCGATTAATGTTTTTCCTATAAAAGTTTTACCGCCATTTTCCCTTACTGATTTGGCAGCCTGAATTGCAACCATCCATGGATCAAATATTCCAGCAAATTCTGCATATAATGAACGTTTGGCTCGTGGATTGATATTTGGCTCCATTTCCAGCAATTCAAGTTTTTCAACAATTCTAATGCCTTTTACGCCATTTCTTTCAGCTTTTTTTAGCAGTTCATATATATAATGTGTTTCTTCATCCTCAATAGCAACAACATGTGAACCAACTCTTTTCATATCGAAGTTTAATTCTTTTTGCAATTCTGTATAAAGCTGATTTCCCATATAACATAGTTTAGCCCTCATTGTTCCCGGCGGATCATCGTAACCGCCGTGTAAAACTGCAGAATTTGATTTTGTTACCCCCATACCAAAATTCGTTTTTGCTTCAAATAGATAGACATCTTTTTCATATTTGTTTAACTCTCTGGCAATTAATGTGCCAACAATTCCTCCCCCTATAACAGCAATCAACGTTACTCACTTCCTTTCAAATAAGCAATCTTTAATTCATTTTTGTTGTTAAAATAATATACGCCATTTCCATATATGGAATAACTTTTTATTCCGTCATTTAAATATAGATAATTTATCAAATTTAAATTGTGGTCAAAAATATATAATTCCTTATTTTTGGTTGAGAAAGATATTATATTTTTTGAAATAAAATAATTGTTTATAAGTTTAAGGGAAAATTCTTTTTCTGTTTTGAATTTATTGTTTTTATATGAAATCTTTTTTATTGAATCATTTGTTAATATAATCAAACCAGCATTATCATTGTAAATGATTTTTACATTATTAAAGTTTCTGGATATATTTAGTTTTTTAAAATTATGATTCATAACAGTAATAGTGTTTTTTGAGAGTAAAAATATATATTTTGAGTTTGTTGACACAGAGATATAGTCGCCTTTTAATTTTTTCAAAATATAGGGATAATAGGGATTGGTTATATCATAAACACATAATTGATTATCAGTTGTAATATATAATAGCACCTGATTATTATATTCTTCAATATAAAAATCGCTTATTTCATTATTTAATAAAATTTCAGAGGTTTTATTTCCAAAATTATGTATAATTTCAATTTTGCTTTTTATATTTATTATAATAAATTGATGAAAAGGGATATAATTTTTTATACGATCTTTTGAATTAAAAATTTCTTTTTTTTCTAAAAATTCTCCATAGGTTTTAACTTTAAATATTGAATATTCATTTGAAATATAGAATTCGTAAGGTTTTGTATAGAAAATATATGGTCCATAATAATATTTTTTTCCAAACTCATCGGTTATTATTATTTTCCATTTGTATTGTAAACCAGGTTTTAAATATGTAATTTTTAATGAATTATTTTCCACCCTTTTTTCAAGTATTTTTTTGTTTTTTTCATATAATATGAAGTTTTGTATGTAATTCGCATTAAAATCTACATTCCATTTAAATTCAATATTTTCTGGAAAAACATTGTATAAATTAGCAGGAGAACAATTGGTTATAACCGGTGATTTTAGTTCTAAAAAGAATTTTAATGTTTCTGTGGAATAAATTTTGTCTTTAGTATATGCAATAACCTTCCAGAAATAATTTTTATTTGGCGTAAGTTGAATATGAACATAATTTTCTTTTCCTTTATATATATCTTTTAAGTTATTTTTGTTTTCACCCAGATACACAATATAAAAAAGGACATCTCTTTCTATAAGATTAAAATTTAAAGTTATTGTTTTGTTATATGGTACTATTTCATAATTGGAAGGTGATGTATTCCATTGGATTTGTGAAAATAAAAAAGTAAAAGTTAACAGGAACATCATTGTTAAAAGATATTTTTTCATGGGAACCTCCTAAATAATTTTTACCTTTTCTTAATAATATTATACATGAAAAAAAGCAAAAAACAAAGTTATAATGAAATTCCTGATTTTCATTTTTTTAAAATCTTGAATACTGTAGTATTTATTAAATAGGGAGTTTATGTTATAATTATTATAGTTGAATTTAATAAATTTTTAAAAAGGAGGAATTATACATATGAATCCATTAGTTGCAGCAATGGTTAAATTTGCTATTCTTGGTACAGCAGGTGAAGTAGTTGCAAAGCTTATTACAAAGAGTAAGATATCCATAACTAAAATTATTCATTCGGCTATATCCTGGGCTATATTAGGAGTAATAATAAAGTATGCATTTATAGGATTTAACGGTTTTGTGCACGAATTGGTTAATCATCATTATCTTCCATCTGGAAAAATATACGAAGCATTTTTTAAATCATTTTTTACCAATGCAATGTTTGGTCCATGGTTGGTTATAATTCATAGATTTCTTGATAATTTGCCAAAGTTAAAGATTCCAACAGAAGGCTTAAAAGGTGCAATGCTGACATTATTATGGTTCTGGGTACCAGCACATACAATAACCTTTTCATTGCCGGGAGAATGGCAGATTACTTTAGCAGCAGTATGGAGTTTTGTTCTCGGATTGATTTTAGGAATTTTTGCTAATTTAAAAAAGAAAAAAGAGGTAAATAATGCCTGAAGTTTTGATAATAGAAGACGATAAAGTATTAAATGAAACAATGTGCGATTTTTTGAAAAATTTTAAATACAATATTTTTTGTGCATATACCGGAAGTGAAGGTTTAAATATTGCAAAAGAAAAACTTCCGGATGTAGTTATTCTCGATTTAAGATTACCTGATACAAATGGTATGGAAATAATTGAAGAATTAAAAAAATATGTTGAAGAAATAATTATTATAACAGCACATGGAGATATATCTGATGCAGTAAAGGCCACAAAATTGGGAGTATATAATTTTCTTGAAAAACCTGTTGATTTAAAATTATTATTAAGTGAATTAAATAGAGCATTTGAAACTGTAAATTTAAAAAAAGAAATAAAAAAATTAAAAGAACAATTACAAAAATCCGGACTTTTAATTGGAAAATCCAAATTTATAGAAAGATTAAAAGAAAAGATTGGGATGATTGCCGAAAAGAATATACCTGTATTAATTACCGGTGAAAGCGGAACAGGTAAAGAGGTAATAGCAAGAGCTATTCATGAAGCAAGTAATAGAAAAAATTTTGTGGCAGTTAATTGTGGAGCTATTCCTCAGGAATTGTTTGAAAGTGAGCTTTTTGGATATGAAAAGGGTGCCTTTACTGGAGCGGAAAAAGGAAAACCCGGGAAATTCGAAATTGCAGATGGTGGAACACTTTTTTTGGATGAAATAGGCGAATTACCTAAAAATATGCAGGTAAAGTTGTTAAGGGTTTTAGAGACAAAAGAGGTTGAAAGAATAGGCAGTACAACACCTAAAAAGGTTGATGTGAGAATAATTGCTGCCACAAATCGAGATTTAAAAACATTGGTAAATGAAGGACAATTTAGAGAAGACTTATATTTTAGATTATCGGTATTTAATATTGAAGCAAAACCTCTAAGAGAAAGGATTGAGGATATACCTCTATTGGTTAATTATTTTGTGGATATGGCAAATGAAGAATTTGGAACTAATATTAAAGGTGTAAATCCAGATGTAATAGAAATTTTTCAAAAATATTATTGGCCGGGGAATATTAGAGAGTTAAAAAACGTAATATATTCAATGATTGCTATAGCTACAGAGGATATTCTTAATAAAAGTTTATTACCAGAGAAATTGCTGGAGAGTTTTGTGGATGAAAAGATAGAATTGCCTCTTGGTTTAACCATTGAAGAAGTTGAAAAAAGATATACATTAAAAACATTAAACTGGGTGAATAATAATAAATCCAGAGCAGCAAAGATTCTTGGAATTACCAAGATGACATTATTTTCAAAATTAAAAAAATGGGATATCCAATAAAACAGTATTGGGGGGATACATTATGTTAGAAAATAATGAAGAAAAAAAGGAAGTTCAGGAAAATCAGGAAATCCAACAGGGAAACATGGAGGAAATGACAGAATTACTTGATAACACAGATGAAATTAACAAACTGATGGATATTGGAACAGAGCAAAGTTCATCAGAAGAATTATTGGAAAAACAGATTACAGAGGAAGAAATTAATTTAGATGATTTAAATTTAGATGATCTTGACACTCAAAAACCTGAAGAGGAAGAAGTTAAATTAGAAGAGGTTATTCCTAACCTTGAACTCGATGAATTGGAAAACGAAACAGAAGAATTAATAGAAGAGAATCCGAATTCTGAAGAAGTAGTTGAAGAAGTACAGGAAACTATTTCTGAAGAAAAAACAGATGGAGAAAATCCTGAAGAGATGCCAGAATTAAATCTCGAAGAAGAAAAAGAAGAAATTCCATCAGTTGAACCTGAAGAAAATATTCCAGAATTAGACCTTGAAGAAAATATAGAAGAAAAAAATGAAGAAAGTTTAACAGAAGAGGTAATGATGGAAGAGGCTACAGAAGAAAAGAAGGTTGAAGATGTCGAAGAGAAAGAAGAAATTCCAGAATTGGATTTAGATGAAGATACAGTAGTTGAAGAAAATAAATCTGAAGAAATTGTAGAAACAGAAAATGAAGAAAGTATAATGGAAAATACCGAAGAAAATGAAACAATTGAAGAAGAAATTCCAGAATTAAATCTTGAAGAGGAAACAGAAGAAAAAGCGGAAATAACTGAAAATGTAGAATCAGAAGAATCTGTGCCAGAACTTGATCTTGATGAAGAAGATGTAAACACAATAGGTTCAGAAGAAAATGCCGATGTGATAGTTGAAGAGAGTGAAAAAGAAGAAATAGATAATGCGCTTGATGAAATAACAGAACTTGAGCATATTGAAGAAGAATTAAATGAAAAAGAGGAAATAAAGGAAAGTGAAGAAAGTGAAGAAAGTGAAGTTGAAATAAAAACGGATGAAAAACTCGAAATGCCAGAATTTTCACCCAAACAAATGAATGTGCAAAAAGATTTTGAGCAGCTTCAGATGAAAATAAACGAAAAGGCTCAAAAATATGATGAAAAAATAGAGTTTTTAGAAGAACAGAATAAGATATTGAAGAAAGAAATAAATGTATTAAAAATTAAACTGGAAAATGCAGAAAAAGGAATTATTTTGTTATTGAGTAATCTAATATCTTTATCTTTTGGAGATACTAACGATTTATTAAATTCCATATTAGAAATTAAAAAGTATATATCTCCAACAGAAGGGAATATAACCACTCTCGCAAATCTTGTAATAAAATTAATGGATAAGGTTGGAGAAGAAAATCATTATGCATTATATTATATTATTGGTAATTTATATGCGGAAATACATAGATATAGCGAGGCTGAAAAGAATTATTTAAGAGCACTTGACTATTGTGAAAAAAATAAATCTGTAGATATGCAGTTTAATGCATCTGTAATGCATAATAGTCTGGGAAATATGTATGTTGATTCTGGAAAATTTGATATAGCCAGAGAGCATTTTGAAAAAGCTCTGGAAATTAGAAGAGCTTTAACAGAAAAAGCAAGAGAAAAATATATTCCTTCATTATTTTCAATTTTAAATAATCTTGGAGCCTTTGAGCTTGAAACGGGAAATCTGGAAAATGCCAAAAAATATTTTGAAGAAGCATATCAGCTAACAGAAGAATTTAAAACCTCAAGAGAAGATAAAGGGATGATTTTATATAATCTTGGAATGCTCTATAAAAAACTTGGAGAAAAGGAAAAGGCAGTTAATTTCTTTGAAGATGCATTGGTTATAAGAAAGAAATTATTTGAAATGGATAGATTTAAAAACATGGATAAATTAAAGAATATATATAATGAATTATTGGAATTATATGAAGAAGGTAATCAGGTAAAATATGAAAAAATAAAGAAAGAGATGGAGGAATTATTTTAATTAAGGAAGATAGGGGGAGTATAGTGTGACAAAAAAAGAGAAGAGCTGGGTAATGTATGACTGGGCTAATTCTGCATATTCATTAATAGTAACAACGGCAGTTTTACCGATATTTTTTAAAGAAGTTGCGGCAAAAAATCTTGATGGCTATTTGTCTACTGCATATTGGGGGTATGGAAATACAATAGCAACTATTATTATTGCTTTATTAGCTCCAATTCTTGGAACCGTTGCAGATTATAAAAATTTCAAGAAACGTTTTCTTGTATTTTTCTGGAGCATAGGTGTAATAGCAACATTTTTACTTTCTACTGTTGGTGAAGGTGACTGGTTACAATGTTTGATAATATATATCTTTTCAGCTATAGGTTTTGCAGGAGCTAATATCTTCTATGATTCAATGCTTATTGATGTAACAACTGATGATAGAATGGATTGGGTATCTTCCAGTGGTTTTGCATGGGGATATATAGGAAGTACAATACCGTTTATAATAAGTATGGCAATAATAATGAAACCTGGATTAATAGGTCTTACAAGTACATTGACAGCAACGAGATTGGCTTTTGTTATTACTGCATTATGGTGGGCTATTTTCACAATTCCATTATTAAAAAATGTGCATCAGGAATATTATATCGAAAAATCCTCAACACCGATAAAAGACAGTTTTGAAAGACTTGGAAAAACATTTAAAGAAATTAAAAACTATAGAAATATATTCTTATTCTTATTAGCATATTTCTTCTATATAGACGGTGTTGGAACAATTATAAAGATGGCGACGGTATATGGTAAGGATGTTGGAATTGATACTACACAATTATTAATGGCATTATTTGCAACACAGGTTGTAGCCTTTCCTTTTGCATTGATATATGGTAAATTAGCTCAAAAATGGAATGTAAAAACAATGTTATTTACTGGAATAGCAGTATATACATTTATCACAGTTTATGGATATTTTCTTGATTCAGCTTTTGACTTCTGGGTACTTGCAATGCTTGTTGCAACATCTCAGGGAGGAATACAGGCTCTTAGTAGGTCATTATATGGCAAATTAATTCCAAAGGAAAAATCTGCAGAATTCTTTGGATTTTATAATATTTTTGGGAAATTTGCAGCAATTATAGGACCATTCCTTGTAGGATTTTTTTCGCAAATTACCAAAAGTTCAAGGTTTGGCGTATTAAGTGTGGCTATATTATTTATAATTGGAGCTATATTATTATTAAAGGTTAATGAAAACACCATTGAGGAGGCTTGATTAAATGGGAGAAGATCTTAGATATCACATTAGAATTTATGACCCGGAAAAGGTAGGGAAATATGTATTACTTCCTGGAGATAGAGGAAGGGTAAAAAGAATTGCGAAATATCTTGAAAATGCAGAAGTTGTGGCAGATAACAGAGAATATTTTACAATGACAGGATATTTAAACGGCGAAAAGGTATCTGTAATGTCTACAGGAATGGGTGCTCCATGTATTTCAATAGGAGTTGAAGAATTAAAAACTCTGGGAGTACATACATTTATTAGAATAGGCACAACAGGTGCTTTACAAAAAAATTTAAAATTAGGCGACTCTATAATTCCAACTGCAGCAATTCGTGGCGATGGAACTATGGATTATTATTTGCCAAAATCATTTCCAGCAGTGGGGCATTTTGATGTAATTTCAGCGCTTAAAGAGGCGGCTGGAATTATTGGTAATCCACATCATCTTGGTGTTGTATTATCAACAGACTCGTATTATGGAAGATTTTTTAATACCAAAAAAGCAGCAGAAGATATGGATTTATTTGTAAGAGCAAATACTCTTGCTATAGAAATGGAAGTTTCAGCATTATATGTTCTTGGAAATATCTATAATTTAAGAACAGGTGCTATTATAACAATTAGAGAAGAACTGGGTGAAGATGGAGAGTATAAAAAACAGGCAGGAGAAGAATACGAAAATGGTCTTGAAAAATCAATTCAAATAGCAATAAAAGCAGTAGAGTTATTAATAGAAAAAGATAAAAATATAAAATAAAAAAACTCCCTTTCTGGTTTCAGAAAGGGAGTATTTTTATATGTGTTATAATTACAGTATGAAGAGAAATAAGATTTTAATATTTATAATACTAATACTACAAATTAATATTTTCTCGTATGTCAAAGAAATAGAAATTAAAGATTTATCATATTCTTTTTTTGAAGAATATATTTACCCAATAAATATACAGGGATTTAAAATTGAATATATAAAATTACCAGAGTTTAATATAAATGCTAATTTAAAACAGTTAAAATATCTCAATTTAAAAATAAAAAATATATCTGATAAATATACAAAACTGAACAACTATATTAATCCATTTCAGAAAATTTCATTTGATACCAGAATATCTATAAATGAATACAACGATATAGACATCCAGTTTTTAAATGAAAGTATTTATATAATCTTCCTAAAAATTCCAACAAAATATTATATACCTCAAATAGAAGAAAGTTTATTTTCAGTAAAAATACCTCAAATAAATTTCAATATATCTAAAAAAGGGTTATTTGATGATACATGGGTTCTATATTTTAGAGGTGATTTAAAGATTAAAAATGCAAAATTATATAGCTATTTTGGATATGGGAATGAAAATATTATAATTGACAATGGTGAAAAAAACAAAACAGAATTTATATACATTGAATACATAGAAAAAAGCAGTAAAATAATCTTTAATTATAATAATTTTGGGAAATATTACAAAGCGCTATTAAAAGCCATAAAAACGTATAATAAAATTAATTTTTCATTTAATATATCTGAAAAATTAAAACCTTCAATAAGTGTTGCATACACAAAAAATTTTTAAAACGGGGTGAAATAATGAATAGAAAAAGAAGTGTGTATTACTGGCAGGAAAGGAGTATATTAAAATACTTAAACAAAGAATGGATAGAACATGCAGTATTTAAAATAGAATCTGAAGGTGTAGAAGGAATTGGAGCAGGAACACCTAATCCTGATTTTGGTGAAACATATAAAACAACAATGGCAATAATTGAAAAAATGAGAAAATTAACCGAGGAATGGGAGGATTTAAATAATTATGCGGATTTTGAAAAGGTAATGAATCAGATAGTTAAATTTGATATGTCCTCGAAAACAGCAGTGGAACTTTCAATTGCTGATTATATATTAAATTCAAAATCATTAGATTTATCAAGTGTGCTGTTCTCAAAAAATAAAAATAATACAGAGATATTTAAAATATACTTTCATAAAAATATGAGTTATGCTGTTTTTGGAGAAATAAAATTTCCAGAAATTTTAAAAATAGAGTTTTTGGAAAAGATGAATTTTGAAGAAATTGAAAAATATAAGAAGTTTGTTGATAAATATCCAATCTGGTTAGACTTTAAAGGATTATACAATCATTATGAAATTAAACAGATACTTAAAATATTTAAAAATGATAATATAGTAGCTTTAGAACAACCGTTGCCAGTTGGAAACGAAAGTGCTGTTGTTGATTTATTAGGAAATTACGATATATTCTGGGATGAATCATTTAAGACGCTTCAGGATATATTTAAATTAAAGGATTATGCAACAGGGTTTGTTTTTGAAATTACAAAATTTGGGGGATTATTAAAAACAGCAGAATACTTAAACGTTATTAGAGATATAGGACTTGAAACAGTTATTTCTTCAAGAATAGAGCATCCGTTAAACCTCAAATGGGCAAAAAAAATACAAAAATCCTTTGATTATATAGACCTAAATTATGAGCATTATATAGAAAAGACTTCAAAATAAGAAATAGGCTGGATTTCTCCAGCCTATTTCTTATTTTGCGATGCCGTTAAATATACCCCATGGCATATCTTTAACTATTTCAGGATTCGAAGGATCAGAAATATCTGCTATAATTATGCCGTTTTTGTAATCAGCAATATATGCATAATTTCCAGAAATGTTTATATATAGCGTAACATCTTTTGAGTTTATATGTCCTTTTTCCTGAATATTATTTATATCAGAAATATCAAATATTTTCATTCCATCCCATAAAGCAGCGACATATAAATAATTTCCGGAAATATTAAGTGAATATATATAATTGTCAAAAGATAAAGTGGTTATTTTTTCAATATTTGAAATATCAGAAATACTATAAATATCGATACTTTTATTTGCTAAAGCAGCATAAAGGTAATTATTATTTACATATATGTCTCTTATTGAATCAGCTAAATCGATAATTTTTAGTAATTCTGGATTATTAATATCTTTAATATTAAAAATATATAAATGCTTATTATAATCACCCAAATATAAATAATCATCTTTAGCAAATACATTTCTAATATTTTCTGTTGTAGTAATCTTATTTATTATCGTTGGACTTCCAGGTATTGTTGTATCAAATATATATGTTTCCGTTGATAAATTTGTAACATATAATTTAGTTCCATCCATACTCAAATCAAATGTGGATTTTGATAGAGATGTTTGAGAAACAATGGTACTTTCTTCTGTATTTGAAATATCCAAGGTTTCTAATCCATTATAACCACCAGCAATATATGCAAAATCATCATAAAAAAGTATATTCTTTGGATATCCTGTTATATTTAATGTTTTTATAAATTCAGGATTTTTAGGATCTTCAACATTAAAAATCTTAATACCATCATATAGGTCTAAAGTAAATAAATAATTATCTTTAACACCTAAATTATATACAGCAGTTCCCAACATATAATGTGAAATCTCTTTTAGGTTATTAATATCTGAAATATCGACTATTTTTAGACCATCATCACCGGCAAGGTATAAAATGCTATTTTCCAGATAAAAGTCTTTATATGTACCCATTCCACCATATAAACCTATTTGTTTTATATTATCAATATCTGAAATATCATAAATTTTAACACCAGCATCGGAAGAAAATAGATAGTTTCCACTGATGTATAAATAAACTACATAGGTTCCCTCGTGTTTTAAAGTTGTTATTTGTTCAATATTTTCAGGATCAGAAATATCAATAACAACTATGCCATTTTGACTATCAGCAATAAATGCATAATTGTCTTTTACAGTTACATATTGACTATATCCGTCTGTATCAAAGTTAGTAATTTTCTCGACATTATTTATGTCAGAAATATCAAAAATTTCAATTCCTGAAGATCCTTCAGCAACAAAAGCATAATTGTCTTTAATAAAAATAGAATATGCAAGATCAGAAGTATTGAATTCCGTTAAAGATTTAATATTTTTGGGATCAGAGATATCAAAAATTTTTATACCTCCGTCTCCAGCTGCAATAAATAAAAGATTGTTTTTTACAAATAAATCACCACTGTAACCACCGAATATATAATCTTTCAATAATAGAGGTTTTTTAGGATCAGAGATATCGAAAACTGATAATAGATTGTTACCAACAGCGAAAATATAATTGTCTTTTTTATATAGATCAAATAATTCATGAGTTAACTCGAGATGTGATAATAAAGTAAGTTTAGAGGTATCGCTTACATCAAATAAATTAAGTCCATCATATCCAGCCAGCGCTAAAATTTCATAAGTGGGTTCTTCGTTTTCGGTATTATCAGAGGGTTTTTCTTCTGTTTGGACACATGCATACATAAAAAACATCATAGAAATAACTAATAAAACAACAAAAAGTTTTTTAAACATACTTTTCCCTCCTATAAATGATATTTATACATTCCAATTATAATATTATTTTAAAAATAAGTAAACATCAATACAAATAAATTATAATTGATTATAGTTGTTTACAAATAATTAAATAATTATTATTAAAAAAAATAAATAGATGTATTTTTACCAGTAATATTTATTGCTTATATAAAATGATAAAAATAATATCAATATTAAATTGCATTTAAGAAAATTTGTAATAATTACCATTATTTACCAATAATATGAAATAAAATGGTTTAATAACCAAAAATAGACTTTATATATATTTTTTGAAGTTGTATAATAGTAACGCAACATAATTATTACAAATTTTTGTTATAGGAGGGGGACAGATGAAAAAGGCAGTATTTATTTTAAGTTTATTGGTAGTTTTATCTATGGTATTTGTAGGATGTTTTCCAAAGCCTAAAGAGCCTATAAAATTGGAAGATGGTTATTATCTTTATTTTTCTAATAGCGAATGGAATTTTAGTTTAATTCCTGATTGGAAGTTTGTAAAACAGGATGATGGAACATATAAATTAGAAATTTCTGGTTTGGATTTAGCAGAAAATGTACCAGCACCTAAAAATGCTGAAAAAGTATGGTGGTGGAAAGTTGTTCAAATTACAGGAGATAGTTCTATAGCTTACGGTGGATTTGAAAAAAATGATCCAAGTGTTCCAATGGATCCTGATATAGCAAAGAATATGGATAAGGTTGTATTTTATTTTGATCCTTCAGCAGATACAACAACAGATCACAAAACAATAGCAGGAGTTATGGGAGATAATACAAAAGATGCATCAACTATATATTTTGTAGGTTCTCCAACAGGTTGGGATTTTGTTGAAATGACTAATGGTACTTATATAGTTGATACAACAAAAATATCTTCCAGAACAATATTTGGACCAGAAAATCCTATGGGATTCAAAATTTCTTTAGGTTATGATCATTGGGATAAAACAGATGAAGAAAAACCTTTTTTCTTTACACAAGGACATTATTATGGAGTTGGTACAGGAAACGAATATAAATATTTCACTGAAGGAAATTATGTAATGGGAGCAAAAGTTACATTTGATCCACATTTTTCAAAATTAACAGTTGAACCACTTGAAAATATTTCAACAATTTCTAGCGTAATAGATAAAATCGATTCTGAAGGTACAATAGAAGCAACTAGTGTTGGGGTAGTTAATTATAAGTACAGTACATATGTTTTTATTCAAGATTCCAGTCGAGGAATTGAAGTATATAAACCATATAATATAGAAGATTTGAAAGTTGGAGATCTTATATATGTAGAGGGCAGTGCAAAGAAATATGAAGATACTTACGAATATTCTTTAAATAATTCAGCTACTGTTACAGTGTTAAAATCAAATATAATTTTAGATCCAGAAGATATTACAGGAATAGAAATAAAGGATAATTGGAATTATTATGGGAAATTAGTAAAATTTAAAGGGATATGTAAAGAAGCTGATGATAATTATGGCAATGCAACTTTTGAATCTGAAAATGCAACTATAGTTGTAAAAAATTATGTAGGAAAAGAATTTGTAGAAGGAATAAAATATACAATAACAGGTGTGGTTATGTATAATCATGACCAATTAAAAGTTGTTCCAAGAAAAACATCAGATATTGCAGCACCAGGTCAGATAATAATAGATGGTGATTTATCCGATTGGACAGATTATGCAACAAAAACAGTTCTTGATGATGCTGATGATGATAGTAAATGGGGAGAATCAAATGATATTAATTGGTTGGGATTTGCAAATGATGACGAATATTTATATATAGGTGCTAAATATAAGGCTTCAAGTAATGGATTTATTGTATATGTTTCAAAAGAAGGAGCTACCGGTGGAGCAACAGATATGAATTTTGGAGCTTGGCCACGAGTTATCCAGACACAAGAAGGAACACCTATACATTTCTTTATAGCTTCATGGGAACATGGAGATCCTCAATTGTGGACAGTAGATAGTACCACAACAAAAACTCAGCATGATGAATATATAGTATCAAAAACTAATACAGATCCTATAATGGAAGTAAAAATAAAATTATCAGATCTTGGTTTAAGTAAGGGAGATAAGATTAAATTTGTAGGAACTATTGTTGGAGGAGATAATGCTTCTGCACCTGATACCACACCAGATAATCCATATCCAGATGGTTGGAATTGGAATGTACCTTTAACAATTGTTAATATGCAAGAATATACCGTTCAATAAATTCAATACATCCCCACCTCAATTTTGGGGTGGGTTTTTTTAAAGGAAGTGGAGGTGATTTTTTTGAGGAAAGTTTTAATTTTAATACTTTTTTCTATTTTTTTATTTTCTGGATGCTTAATGAATATTTTGGGATTATCTGTACCTGAAGGGTTATACGTTGGTTATGATGGAAATAACTGGATGCAGACGGATGATAAAACGCTTATAGAAAATAGTAAATTTGTTTATGATGCGAATTTAAAATTATATAAGGTAACAATAGATAAAGAAAAAATAAATTTTGGAGAAATCCAAAATAATGATTCAATATTTAAAATGGGATATTATAAGGTTTATTATGTAAAGAATGATGGCAATATTGCATCCAATAGTATTCCTATTTTAGAAACTGCTGCAACTGAAGATAAAATAACAATATATTTAGATCTTGAAAGATTAAGTGAAGGGAAATCCACAGGTATTGGCGATGATACAAAACTCAATATGGAATGGTATTTTGCAGGAACTCCAAATAATTGGACTCCTGAAAAAATGACAAAAAAAGATGATTATTTTGAAATTACAATAAACAAAACATATAATGCAAATGATAGTATTGAATACAAAATTCCACCATCTACAACATGGATGCCATGGCAGATGATTTTCAATGGTGAGGTGTATTCAGATTCATCTCAAAATCAAAGATATACATTTAAAAGCAATGTAAATGGTTTTACAGTTAAGTTTTATCCACTGATAGGTAAGGTTGATATTGTTGAATTAAAGGTTGGTGATTCTCAATGAAAAAAATCATGATCTATATTTTGTTGATTATTCCATTAATTGCGTTTTCTCAGGTGGGAATTAATGCTAATGTTGAAAGTTCGTGGACATATGATTTTGAAGCCTCACCAACTCAATTTTATTGGAATGGTATGAAATTTGATATTTATTTAAAACCAGATTCAACAAACTTTTTTGGCTCATTTAATTTGAATAGAGGGGATGACAATAATTATTATGTAACCGATGGAGAATTTGAATTTAAATTTGATTCCAATAAAATTACAACATTCTGGAAGAAGAAAAGCGTTAATACTACCGATTGGATTAATGCTTTCAATAATGAAAAAATTGGTGCTGTAAATGGTTTAAAAGCTAATTTTGATATATCGTTATTTTCTTTAGAAACATATTTAGTAAAAAGAGAAAGTGAAAATTCTTCTTTGTTTATTTCTCAAATTAGAGGAATACCTTTTGGACAACTTTATTATAGCTATATATATGGTAGAGAGTTTTATACAAAATATATTTATACAGATTGGAGAATGTTTGATTTTAATTTTACTCAGGATAATTTTCAATTATTGGGTGAATTTGGATATTCATATGAAAAAGGAGTTTTTTATTTAGAGGATAATTATTTTATTTTTCTTGGTAATAGGCTTAATTACAAAGATTTTGAGACTGCTGTTTATTTAAAATATTTATCTCCTGAATTTGATAAAAAATATCTTCCAGATAGTTTTAAACAAAACGTTTATGGAGAGGTAAAAGTAAAAAATATAGGAGTTTCTTCTGAAGTAAATTATTCTTTTGAAGATAATACACTTTCTTTTGATAAATTTAGTATTGATTATATAAAAAATTATTTAAAAATAAATGATTTTAATTATCTTTATGTTGGCCTGGCTAAAAATTTTGATTTAAACAAATCAGAAATAGCATTAAATTTACCATTTCATTTTAATAATATGTTTGATTTAACAGTTTCTGGTTATAAAAAGGGTATGGAAGATAATTGGTCTAATATAAAGAAATATTCAGATTTTGCTATTTCGGCAAACATGAAAGGTAATTTTATGAATACTTATTATAATTTATTGTATATTTTTGGAAATAAAAATGTTGAGATAGAAGATAGCGTGGTATATAGTGGAGGTTTTTCGGAAGTTCTATATGGTTCTGTTTCGAGAGGATTTGGAGACGTAAACTTTTTTATTAAGGGAATGTATATATATGGTGCAATAGAAAGATATAAAACATTATATGCCGAAGCTAAGTATACAGGTTTTTCAAATTCTGAGATTATTTTATCATTAGGCGACGGAAACTTTGGAGCAAGCAAAAATTTTTCAAAAAGAATCTCATTAACTGTAAAAACAGGATTTTAGGAGGTGTAATGGGTGAAAAGAATATATGTTATTTTAATTGTATTAATTATGGGTATTTCTGTTTTTTCAAAGATTTATATAGATAATAATATGGTTGTTTTTGAATATAAAGATATAACAGCATCTGCAGTTTATCTTGCAGGTAGCTTTAATAACTGGAATTCATCTGCTTTATTAATGAAAAAAGTAAATAATGGAGTATGGAGAATAGCAATAAAACTTTCTCCTGGTGAATATCAGTATAAATTTGTTATAAATGGAAGTGATTGGAAGGAAGACCCTGAAGCCCCGGGATATGTGCCTGATGGATTTGGTGGGAAAAATGGAGTTTTTACTTTAGTATTAGAAAATGGAACATTAAAAATCAAAAAAGCAGAAAAAGAGACAAATAATATATTATCTGGAGGATATAAGTTTAGTTTAAATTCTAAAATAGATAAGGATACTTTTTCGTTAAAAACTCCAGAAATAAATCATGAATTTATTTTAACAATTAATCCAGATAAAGGTAATATGAAATTTGAAGCAAATTTATATGCAGATAATACAAACTGGCAATTTAAATTAAAATCATTAAAGATAAATTGGGAAAACGAAAAATATCTCTTTGGAATATATAACAATGCAGCTTCTAATAATTTATGGAATTTTTATGAAGAAAATATAGAAAAAACGAATATAGGTTTTTATGGAGGAATAAAAACTTCTGTATTAGATATAACTCTTGATATTTATTCAAAAAATAACAATATTCAATATATGTTATTATCAAAAACAAGTATGGAAGACATAAATGGTTATTTTGGATATATTCCAGCTACAGATGATTCATCTATGAATATTTATGCAAGAGTTAAATACTTAAATATTGGTATTGAAGGGAAATATTCAGATTCCTTAGAATATGTAAAAGGAGATTATGAAAATGATGATCTTTATTTTGAAGGAATGTATGAATTTGATAAGAAAAATGTAGTTTTATATTCTGAGATATTATCTTTATCAAATATTTATACGGAATATAATACATCAGAAAAAACATATTTTGTAGAAGTTAATTTAAATATACCGGTTTTAAGTAATTTAAATGGTATTGGGAATTTACATTATGACAATGATGGAAATATAGGTTATAATGCAGGTATAAAATTGATTGAAGATGAAAATTCTGTAAGTATAACATTAGGACATAAATTTGATGAAGGTTTTAAAGATTATTATTTTATGTTTAATGCAAGTGCTGAATTCTAACCCCTGAAACATCAGGGGTTATTTTTTTGTTAAGGGACTGTTATTTAATATGCATATTGCTGTGAAGATTTTATTATTCACATTTTATATGTTATAATAATTGTAGAAAGAAGAACGGAGGTATTAAAGAATGAATGAACAAAAGATTGTAAATCTTTTGGGATTTGCTGCAAGGATGCGAAAAATAATATTTGGAAAAGATAATATAAGAGAATATATAAGAAATCCAAGAAAAAGATATAAGTTTATTGTTATTGCATCTGATACAGGTGAGTCTATAAAAGAAGATACAATAAAAAGATGTCAATCACATAGAGTTCCATATGTTCTTTTAAAAGATTTTACAAAGGAAACACTTGGTAAGTCTCTTGGAAGAGATGAAATCAGTGTTGTTGGAGTATTGGATGAGAATATAGTAAAAGGATTAATCGATGTAGCAAATGTTGGAGGTGATTCGAATGTCTAAGACACGAGTATATCAATTAGCCAAGGAATTTGGAAAGAATTCCAGAGAATTTCTAGAAGAATTAAGAGAATTGGGATATGATTTAAAAAGCCATATGTCATCACTTGAAAATAATGAGGTTGAGGCCATAAAAGAATATTTTGAAGAGAAGAAAAAGGAAGCAGAAGAAAAGAAGAAAGCTGAGAAAAAGAAACAGGAATCACAGCAATCAAAAGAAAAAAAGCATTTTAAAGAGAAAAAGGATTTTAAAAAAGATCATAAAAAGGATAAAAAGAATAAGAATAAAAATAAGAAGTTCAATAAAAATAATAAACCTGATTTTGTAAAAGAAGAAAAGAAAAATGAAGAAAAAAGCGAGGAAGAAGATATTAAAGAAGTAAAGATAACTAAATCAGAATTAAAGTTAGATATTCTTGCAAAAAAACTTGGGAAAGGTCAAAATGATATTATAAAAGCTTTCTTTATGAAAGGAAAGATATTGAGACCAGGGCAGGCTTTATCAGAATCTGAAGCAGAAGAGATTGCAATGATGTTTAATACATTGCTTGATATTGTTGAAGAAACAGCAGAAGTATCAGAATCAACTCCAGCAAATAAAGAAGGTAAAGTTGATCCAGAAGAAGAATTAAAGGAATTCTGGAAGAAGTTATATGAAGAAAAAGAGGATAAACTCGTTGAAAGAGCTCCAGTTGTTACTATTATGGGGCATGTTGATCATGGTAAGACAACTTTGCTTGATAATATTAGAAATACAAGGGTTGCTGAAAAAGAAGCTGGAGGAATTACGCAGTCTATAGGTGCTTATCAGGTAAATTATGAAGGAAGAAAAATTACATTTATTGACACTCCAGGACACGAAGCTTTTACAGAAATGAGAGCTCGTGGTGCTCAGGCTACAGATATTGTTGTGTTAATTATAGCTGCTGATGACGGTGTTATGCCTCAAACAATTGAAGCATATAATCACGCCAAAAATGCTAATGTTCCTATAATTGTGGCAATAAACAAGATAGATAAACCAAATGCAAATATTGAATTAACAAAACAGCAAATGGTTGCAAAATTAAATCTTATTCCAGAAGACTGGGGTGGAGATACAATTACAGTTCCTATTTCAGCTAAGGCTGGTCAGGGAATTGATGAATTGCTCGAAATGATTCTTCTGGTTGCAGAAATGCAGGAAATTAAATGTTATCCAGAGGGATTGGCAAGAGGAGTTATTATTGAAAGTAAACTCGATAAATTTCTTGGTCCTGTTGCAACTGCAATAATCAAAGATGGAAAATTAAAGGTTGGAGATTATTTTGTAGCTGGAAGTACATTTGGTAAGGTTAGAAGAATGATAGACCCAAATGGAAAGAATGTTAAGGTTGCAGGGCCATCTGATCCTGTGCAGATTTTGGGTTTTGAAGAAGTTCCTGATATGCATTCAATTCTTTATGGTGTGAAAACTTTACATGAAGCAAGAGAATATGTTGAAAAGAAGAAGGAATTAGAAGAAAAAACTGTTCAGAAAAGACATATACGTCTTGAAGATGCATTAAAAATGATGCAGGAAGAAGGAGAACAGAAGATATTAAATATTATTTTAAAAGCAGATACATTTGGATCTCTTGAAGCATTAAAGAATGCAATAGCTAAATTGCAAAATCCAGAAATTGAGTTACAGGTGATTCATGGCGGTATAGGTGCTATAACAAAGAGTGATGTTATGCTTGCAACAGCTTCAGATGCTGTTATTCTTGGATTCAGGGTTAAAGCAGATAGTAGCGCTGTAAAGTTTGCTGAACAGGAAAGAATTCAGATAAAGAGATATGATATAATCTTTAATTTAATAGATGATCTTAAAAAAGCATTACAGGGTATGCTTGAACCTGAAGAAAAAGAAGAGATTACAGGTTATGGTGAAGTTAAACAGGTATTTAGAATTAAAAAGGTTGGTAACATCGCCGGTATTCAATTAAAAGAAGGATATGTTGAAAGAGACGGTGGAGTAAGATTATATAGAGGCGGAAAGCTTGTATATGATGGAAAGCTTGAATCTTTGAGACATTATAAGGATGAAGTAAAGAGAATAGAAGCTCCAAAGGAATGTGGTGTAAAAATCCTTAATTTTGATGATATTAACGAAGGAGACGAAATGGAATTCTATAAATTTATTCAGGTTGAAAGAACACTTGAATTTGGAAAAAAGGAAGAAGAATAAAAAAATTAATAAATGCAGGGAAGTGATTTTATGAAAAAGCTTCTTTTAACGCTAATTTTATTTGTAAATGTGATGTTTTTTGGTTTTGAAACATTATTGCCTTCAGGAGAGGTATTAGATGAAGGGATTTTGAAAATTGATACAATCACTCCCGGAGTTGCAGCTATTAGATATGGGTTATTTGGAATTATGGAAGTTGGTGTTTCAACAAGCAATGGAGGAGCCTATATTAAAGTTGGAAGTAATAAGATGGGAGATCTTCCTCTGGCAGGTTCTGTTTCTTTTGGTTTTGAAGGTGTGGAAAGTGCCCACATAATAGGAAATATTTCTTATATAAGCGATTCGTTAAAACTATCTGTGGGGACAGACTATACACAAAAAATGGAAACAGAATTTAATGAAACAACACAGGAGCCGAAAACTATTATCGATTCATATTTCAATATTTTCGGAGGGTTAAATTATTTAATAAGTAGCGACGAAAAGACGGATAAGTTTTTAAATATTGAAGTAACAACAGGATTTAAAAGCAATGGAACTGAATATGGTATAGCTGGTTATATTTATGGAATTCAGTCATTTAAAAAGTTCTGGTTGTTTAATAAGGTAAATGTTTTTGGTGGATTGGCTGTGGTAAATCCATCAATTCCTCCAAATATTCTGGAAAATTTCAGAGTAGTTTTTGGACTGAATACAGAAATAAATCTATTTGGAAATAAATAAGCTCGCATTCATGCGAGCTTCTTTTAGTATGAGGGGGTATTGTTTATGAATGTTCCACTTTCTGATGCAAGTTTAACAGAAGAAGAAAAAAAGATATTATTAAATGTTTTTAGAAGAAAAAGATTGGCTTTGGGGTCATTTTTAAATAAATTTGAGGAAAAGATGAAAGAGTATTTTAATGTTGATTATGCCGTTGCTGTAAACAGCGGAACGTCTGCTTTACATTTGATTTTAAGGTCATTGGGAATAAAGGAAAATGAAGGAATGATAGTTACGCCGTTTACATTTATAGCTTCATCAAATGTTGCCATGTTTGAAAGAGCACATCCTGTGTTTATTGATATTGATCCAGAAAATTATAATATTGATATTGAAAAGATAGAATTAACCCTTAATGATATAGATCATCCATTATGGAAAAGGATTAAAGGTTTAAAGGATATAACTTTTTTTATGGGGGTTGATATTTTTGGTCAACCTCTCGATTGGGATAGATTTTTTGAGTTGAATAAAAAATATAATTGGAAGGTTGTTGAAGATTCTTGTGAAGCTATAGGGGCAAAATACAAGGATAGAATGGTTGGAACGCTTGGTGAAGCGGGGACGTTTGCTTTTTATCCTAATAAGCAGATTACTACCGGTGAAGGTGGTATGATTATTACCAATAATGAAGAGATAGCGAAGCTTTCAAGGTCTATGGCAAATCAGGGCCGCGGTGATTCATATGAATGGCTGGAACATGTTAGATTGGGGTATAATTATAGAATGGATGAATTATCAGCAGCTCTGGGATATGTTCAAATGAAGAGACTTGATGAAATACTGGAAAAAAGGGAAAATGTAGCAAAGAATTATTATGAATTATTTAAGGAAGAGGATAGAGTAATATTACCTCATGTTGAGGAATATACAACAAAGCCAAGCTGGTTTGTATTTGTTGTTCGTCTTTCCCTGGATTGGATTTCAAATTTTATTGATATTCCAGAATATATGAAAAGTTTTGATTTACCTTTGTATATTCCAGATAATGAAAGGGAATTCTGGAAGAGTAAGGTTCTGGAAATAAGGGAAATTACTTATGATATAATAAAACAATTAAATGCAGTTGGAATTCAGGCAAAAAACTATTTTTCTCCTGTGCATTTACAGAAATTTTATAGGGATTTATATGGTTATGAATATGGTGATTATCCTGTAACTGAATTAATTTCATCGTTGACGATAGCTATTCCTTTTTATACTGAGCTTGATTTTGAAAAGCAGCAATATGTTGTGGAGAATTTTAGAAATATACTTAATAATTATTGAGATTTATACATTTTGAAAATTTTTTGTGTTGTTGATTGTTTCTCTTTGAGAATTTTCACCTGCTTGAATGAACTTTTTTATGAATGTTTTCTTAACTAATTTTCCAATAATTATGTATGGTTATTGGAAAACCTGATGTATAATAATTGAAATAGTTTGTAATTTCAGAAAATAAAAAATTAAAAAGGTGGAGAGTATGAAAAGAAAAGCACTTTTGATGGTTCTTGATTATATTATATTTTTTGTAAGTTATATAATAGCCCTATTTTTCAGATTTCAAACTGACTATGTTGAAATGGAAAAGTATATATTGCCGATATTTTTGTTTCCGGCAATAATGATTCTGGTTATGTATGTGAATAAAATATATGACCAGATATGGAGATTTGCTACTTTAAAGGAAATAAAGCCTATTGTATATTCAGCATTTACGGGATATCTTTTAAATTTTCTTGTTGTTGAGGCAATTAGAAGACTATTTTTTAAATCTTTTTCATTGCCTCTTACAGTAGGGTTTATAACTGCCCTTTTAGGAAGTATTCTGGTTATTGGGAGCAGGACATGGTGGTTTTCAAAGAATAAACATATAGAAAATCATTATCCTGATAATAGAAAGAATATTCTTATTATTGGTGCTGGTGAAGCCGGGGTTGAATTGCTGGATGAGTTTTTAAGAAATCCAGAAAATGGTGTTGTTAAAGGATTTTTGGATGATGATGAAATTAAGATTGGAAGATTAATAAGAGGGATTCCTGTTTTAGGGAAAACAAATGAAGTAATGGATTATGTTGAAAAGCTAAAAATAAATGAGGTTATAATTGCTATTCCTTCCGCAACATCAGAGGAATTAAAGAGGATTATTAGTAATATTGATACAAAACGAGTTAGATTAAAAACATTACCAGGTTTGTTTGAGATATTAAATAATAAAGTATCGTTGGGATTTTTGAGGGATGTT
Source organism: Marinitoga sp. 1135 (assembly GCF_013363245.1). NCBI lineage: Bacteria > Thermotogati > Thermotogota > Thermotogae > Petrotogales > Petrotogaceae > Marinitoga > Marinitoga sp. 1135. Next base: position 38,614 of record NZ_LBEZ01000014.1, read on the forward strand.
AATATAGAGGATTTACTTGGTAGAAAGGAAATAAAGGTTAATTTTGATGAAATAGGTTTTTATATAACCAATAAAACTGTTTTGGTTACAGGTGCTGGTGGTAGTATTGGTTCTGAAATTTGTCGTCAGGTTGCAGCGTTAAATCCTGAGAAATTATTGATTTTAGGTCGTGGTGAAAATAGTATATTTAAAATAAACAGGGAATTAAAAGAAAAGTTCCCTAATTTAAAAGTTGTTGAAATTATCAGCGATGTAGCCAATGAAGATAGAATGGAAGAGGTATTTAAAAGATTTTCGCCAGATGTTGTTTTTCATGCTGCCGCACATAAGCATGTTCCCTTAATGGAAAAGAACCCTTCTGAGGCTTTTAGGGTTAATTCATATGGGACTTATATACTCGCCAGGTTGTCAGATAAATATGATGTTTCACATTTTGTTTTTATTTCAACTGATAAGGCAATAAATCCAACATCTATTATGGGAAGTTCCAAACGACTTGGAGAAATAATAATCAGGTCTATTTCCAGAAGGTCAAAGACACATTTTGGAATTGTTAGATTTGGAAATGTTCTGGGAAGTAGAGGCAGCGTTGTGCCGATTTTTAAAGAACAAATAAAAAATGGTGGTCCTGTGACAGTTACACATCCAGATATGAAAAGATATTTTATGACTATACCTGAAGCTGTAGCATTGGTATTGCAAGCAGGAGCTTTTGCAAATAAGGGAGAAGTATTTGTGTTTGATATGGGAAAACCTATATCCATAGATTATCTTGCACGAGAGATGATAAGATTATCCGGGTATATTCCAGATCAGGATATTAAAATTGTCTATACAGGAATAAGGAATGGTGAAAAATTATATGAGGAATTATTTCTGGATTCTGAAGAGTTTTTAAAAACGCCAAATGATAGAATATATATTTTAAAAGAGAATAAGATTTTAAATGAGAAAGAATTAGATAATTTGATTTTAAAAATAGAAAGAACCTTTAAAGCTAATGATTTTAAACTTATGAATAGTATAATAAAAGAATATATTCCAGAGGCAACTGCAAAGGTTATAATAGATGTTGCATATTAAGGGGTGTTTAGATGCATTATTTAGGAGTTTTTTTCTTATCAATTATAATTACATATATAATGATTCCAGTTGCAAAGAACATGGGGATAGTGGATAAACCAGATGAAACTTTGAAGATTCATGAGAAAGCAACACCATATCTTGGAGGATTGGCAATATATCTTTCCAGCATATTTTTTATACATGATTTAAAATTTGTATTTTTCAGTTCTCTTCTGATGTTTCTTGGATTAATAGACGATATAAAAGATGTATCACCAAAAATTCGTTTATTAGTAGAATTTGTAATAATTATCGCAACACTTATTCCCTTTTATTCTACTATAGGCATTATTTATTTCTTCTTGCTTATAATACTTGGTGTAGCCTTGATTAATGCAGTTAATATGATTGATGGAATGGATGGAATATGTGGAGGAAATACATTATTTGTTATTTTGTTTTTAAGCATTATTTCCAAACAATACGATTATATATTTATAGTTGCGGCAATAGCAGGATTTTTAATCTTTAATTTTTATCCAGCTAAGATATTTCTTGGTGATGCAGGTTCGTATTTTCTTGCATATACCATATTTTATTTGATGGTAATTATGACCAATAATCATGGATTTGGCGGATTTGCAATTTCTGTGATTGTTTCAGCATTGTTTTATACCGATTTGTTTTTCAGTTTTTTAAGGAGAATTCTCAATCACCGTTCTCCATTTTCCGGGGATAGGGATCATATATATGATAAAATAAAAAAGAGATATAAAATATCTGTTAAAACAACAGCAATAATAACCTATGTTTTTTCATTTTTATTTGGTATAATTGGTATCATCAGCTGGGACTATCCATATTTAGGCGTAAGTTTAGCCTTTTTGGAGTACCTATTTTTGGGAATATACTTTAAGTTATATTCCTACGATTAATGGAGGTAAAATATGGCTGTTTTATATGGAATCGACGGTTCATATTTTGAATTAAAACCGGGGATTATGAAAAAATTCTGGTTTTCAGATTCAATAGATGAAGATGTAGAAGAAAGGTATATATTTTCAATAAATGCAAAAACAGGGGATTATTATTGGAATCCCATGGAGTTTAGTGTGGAAATTCCTGATACCATTGATGTTGAAATTGAGTATATCCCCATGATTCTTACAATGTTCAGATTAAATAAATTCTTTAAAAATAAAATGAAAAATATGATATCTTTTGTATCAACAGATTCATTAACGCTTACTGAAAGTGTGATAAATCATGAACTATTAATATATATATTAAATGAGAGTATAGATTTTTCAGCAATATATTTAAATAAAGTTGGAAAGTATTATGAACATCACTTTATTTTTTCAAGATATGATTATCAAAGTATTTTTGATATTTCAGTAAAAGCAACGATGACAGAAATAAAGAGATTTTATAAAGCGTTAATATATGAATTTAATAAATTTAGAACAAATGTTTTGCCTGAAATAATAAATCAGGAGAATTTTCTTAAACAGATTTCTGAAAGAATTAAAGTTATTGGATATAATGAGTTAAAAAATATTGAAGATAATTCATTCCAGCTTTATAATATAAAAAATATTCAGGATTATATAGGGCTTAATGAGCCATATGAATCTCTAAGAGCTTTTTCTAATTTTATTGCTGAGATGAAAAAGGATAAGGTAAAGGTTGAAGATGAAGAAGATGATGATGTTGATATTGAAATATTTATAGACAATGAAGATGATGAGAATGAGAATTTATGGGAGATAATTGAAGAAATCGAAGAAGAAATAAAGAGTTTACTTGAAGCAGAAGAGACAAAAAGTCAATTGAGAAATGCTGATTATTCTAAATTAAATAGAGATGAAAAGATAGATGAAATTTATTCTGAAATAAAAAGAAGTTATTCTATATTTAATAATAAAATAGAAGTAAATAATCCAATAGAAAAAGAAGAAAAACTCTTAAAGAGTTTAATATTGATATATGGAATAGAGGCAATTGTTGAATTGAAGGATAGGCTTAAAGATGATTTTAAGCATATTTCGGTTGAAGAGATTCTGGATAATTATTTAAAAAATTCAGAAGAAGGCAAAATAATGGAGTATAAAAAATGGTATAAGGATGTATTAAAAAATCTTGGAAGAAATCTAAAACAAATAAAATAAACCCGTAAGGGTTTATTTTATTTGAATAATAAATTTTAAACAGGGGGTAATTAGAAAGTGGCAACTAAAAACTATTTTTCACCAGAAGAAATTAACCCACAAAATCCAGTATTTTCAAGGATCAGAACAACTATTGAAACAGCTTTTTTTAGAAACAACGTGGTAAAGGTAGATTCGCCAAAAGAAGCATATAAGCTTGCTAAAAATTCTCCCGGGACAATTATAACAGATTTAAATGTTTATAAACCTGAGTTATTGGCTCTTGATGAAGGCGCCAAGATTTTAATTTTTAATGATGGAGCTGTAACAGGTAGATATGCAGCTGGTAGAAGAATTGTTGGAGAGCCAGATGTTGATGTTGAAAAATATGCAGAAATAATTAGAGAGGCTGTATATAATACAAGATTTAGAAAAATGTATCATGCAATTTCATTTACAGGTTTACATGAAGATTTTATTATAAAAAATCATCTTTTAATTCCTGAGGGGCATGAAAATATATTATATAATTGGTTATTAAACTTCCAACCATTTACAGTAGAATTCATAAAAATATATGAAAATTCCGTTGTTTTAAATGAAGGAGATGTATATATCTTTTCAGATCCAGATTGGAAACATCCAGATTTTCCTCTTGGATTATCCTTCTTTGATCCTGAACATAATTGTGCAGCAATACTTGGTATGAGATACTTTGGTGAATTTAAGAAAGGAACTTTAACATTGGGTTGGGGCATTGCAAATAGAAATGGTTACGCTTCCTGTCATGGCGGATTGAAAAAATATACTTTAAAGGATAATGAAAGTTATGTTGCAGCATTTTTTGGACTCTCAGGTTCGGGAAAATCAACATTAACTCATGCAAAGCACAATGGAAAATATGATATAACAATATTACACGATGATGCTTTTGTAATTTCAATGGCTGATGGATCATCGATATCACTTGAACCTTCATATTTTGATAAAACAGCGGATTATCCTGTAAGTTCTGAAGATAATAAATATCTTTTAACTATACAGAACTGTGGTGCAACTATAGATAATCAGGGTAGAGTAATTCCTGTTATGGAAGATATTAGAAATGGCAATGGAAGAGCTTTAAAATCAAAATTATGGTCACCCAATAGAGTATATAAGATAGATGATCCTATAAATGCTATTTTCTGGTTAATGAAGGATCCTGTATTACCACCTATTTTGAAAGTAACAGATCCTGTTCTTGCATCAACGCTTGGAGCAACTCTTGCAACAAAGAGAACATCTGCGGAGAAATTAGCTGAAGGTGTAGATCCAGATGCATTGGTATTTGAACCATATGCAAATCCATTTAGAACATATCCATTATCCGACGATTATTATAGCTTTAAAAAATTATTTGAAAAGGGAGTAGATTGCTATATTCTCAATACAGGACATTTCCTTGATAAAAAGATAACCAAGGAAGTAACCCTATCCATTATTGAAAATATTGTTGATGGAAAGGCTGAATTCAAGGAATGGGCAAATGGAATAGAGATAATGGAAATTGAAGGGTATACCCCTGATATGACAGATAAGGAATATGTGGAAAACTTTATAGCTTCAATGCAGAGAAGAATAGATTTTATTAATTCAAGGGAAACAGAAAAAGGTGGAAGGGATAAATTACCTTCAGAATGTAAGGAATCAATTGAAGATATTATAAATCAATGCAGAAGAAATAAAAAGGATATATTGGAGGGATAAATGGAACCGTTAGCAATATTTATTACGTTTACTAATTTTTTTGTAAGTTTTTTTAAGTCCTATTTTAAACCATTAATTCCATTTTTTATGGAGTATTTTAATATAAATGAACCAAAAATATTTGTGATGATGGCGTCAATTTTGACGCTATCATCTTCTTTTAGCCAGATATTTTTTGGATATATTTCTGATAAATCTGAAAGAAAGTTGATATTATTGTATATATCGGTTATAGTAACCATGACACCTATCTTCTTTTTGGGATATGTCAAATCAATATGGCTATTATTTTTAATATTTTTCCTTGGGTATATGGGAAGTGCAGCACAGGAACCTTTAGGAGCAGGTATAAGTGGAACAATTGGTAAAGGGAAAAGTACTACGCTTGCAATATTTATGGTTGGTGGAACATTTGGCTATGCGCTTGGACCTGTGTTTATAACATATTTTGTTACTCATTATAATTTAAAAAATTCATTGTATATAGGATTAATAGGGATTATTTTATACACAATACTCTTTTATTTTGCTTATAATTATTTTAAATCTCATCATCATTTAAAGCCTAAAAATAAAAAAACACGATTTTTTGAGAGTTTTAAAGGTTTTAAATATATTTATCCAATATGGTTATTAACAGTGCATAGGGCATTTATCAGTATAATGTTCAGGTCATATGTACCTATAAAGTCAAGAATGCTCGGTTATGATTTAACTGTTGGAGGATTGCTTGTAACTCTTGGATTTCTTGCAGGAACATTTTCCAATTTATTAGGAGCAAAATTAGAAGAAAAAACCAATGTAAGATTTGTTAATTTATTATATTTTTCAGCGTTTTCAATACTGGTATTTTTATTTTCAACATCTACAAATATATGGGTTTTATCAATATCTTATATATTGGCAGATGCTTTTATGTTTTTAACAATGTCTGTTAATGTGCATTATGCGCAACAGTTGTTGCCAGAAAACAAGAGTTTTGCTTCTGGTGCATTAATGGGGTTTACAAGAGCTGTTGGAAATGTATTAATTACAGTATATACCTTCTTTTTTGGTAATAATGTCCCTTTTGTTTTAAATAGCTTATGGATATTTGGAATTCTGGGAATATTAATAACAATTATCTTAATTCGTCCCCAATCGGATAGTAAGTAATTAAAAAAGGCTCTTCAATTTGAAGAGCCTTTTTATTATATTTAATTTATGATCATGGATAAATTCCTCTTAATTTTGTAGCTGTAGCTACTCTTTCAATAGCAATTACATATGCAGCTGATCTCATATCTGTATTGTATTTTTCCATTGTTCTAATTGTTGACCAGAATGCATTTTTCATCTTTTTGTGTAATGCTTCTCTAACATCTTCTAATTCCCAGAAGTAGTGTTGTAATCCCTGTACCCATTCAAAGTATGATACTGTAACTCCTCCTGAGTTTGCAAGGAAGTCAGGAACAATTAATACGCCTTTTTCGTTTAATATTTCATCTGCTTCTGGTGTGATAGGTCCGTTAGCACCTTCAACGATTAATTTTGCTTTTACATCTTTTGCATTCTTTTCTGTGATTACATTTTCAATTGCAGCTGGGATTAAAATATCAACATCTAAAGTTAATAATTCGTCATTTGATATCTTTTTGAAGTTTACTTCTCCTTCGTAATCATCTAATCTTGCTTTTCTTGCTGAGATGTAATCCATAATATCTTTTATTTCTGCAGGTGTGAATCCATCTTCTTTGTAAACACCTGTTGAAGAGTCACTAAATGCAACAACTTTCATTCCTAATTCTTCAGCTGTTAATAATGCAGCGTATGAACCAACATTACCAAAACCGTGAATAGCAACTGTTAATTGATCATTTTTCTTGTTGATTTTTCCTTTTTCTCTCATGTATTCTACAGCTTCTTCAACACATACTCTAACACCTCTACCTGTTGCTTCAGTTCTACCCATTGAACCACCAATATCAAGTGGTTTTCCTGTAACAATACCAAGAACTGAATGGCCAACATTCATTGAGTATGTGTCCATGTACCAAGCCATTATTTGTGGATTTGTGTTTACGTCTGGAGCTGGAATATCTCTGTCTTCTCCAATTATAACCTGAATTTCTGAGAAGAATCTTCTTGATAATCTTTCTAATTCACCGTCTGATAATTCCTTAGGATTTACTGTAACTCCACCTTTACCTCCACCGTAAGGAATATCAACAACTGCAGCTTTCCATGTCATCCAGAATGCTAAAGCTCTAACTTCATCAAGAGTTACATCCTGGTGATATCTAATTCCACCTTTAGCAGGTCCTCTTGCGATGTTGTGCTGTACCCTGTGTCCTGTAAATACTCTTATTGAACCGTCGTCCATTTTAACCGGGAAGTTAACTGTTAATTCCCTTTTTGGTTTTGAAAGTACTGCCTGTAAATCTGGGTCTAAATCCATTACTTTACATGCTTTATCAAATTGTTTCAATGCATTATCAAATAAGCTCATGCCTGCACCCTCCTCGGAAGATAAAATAACTTACATCTTAATTTTAAATTTTTTTCTCAAATAAAACAACCTCCATAAGACTAACTTCCAGTCGTATATTACTATTTATTATTAATTACATATAAAAATCTCGTTTGATTATATAATATGAAAAAATTTTCACGAAATTTTTTTCTCAGTATTTATTCTTAGTATTTTAATATATATGTTAAAATTGAGAGTTTATTCATTGATAAATATATATTATTAGGGAGAACGTTATATTATGATACATTACATATCTTTATTTTTATAGTTTTTTTTGATATAATCTTTATGTATATTAAGAAATCATAATATACCATTCCACAAAGGAGGATTCCAGAATGAAAGTATTGGTTATAAACTCAGGTAGTTCATCTATTAAGTATCAGCTTCTTGACATGAACACAGAAGAAGTATTATCAAAAGGTTTAGTAGAAAGAATAGGTATAAACGGGTCAAGAATCGTTCATAGGATCAATGGAGAAAAGCACATTTTGGAAGAAGAAATTCCAGATCATGAAGTTGGATTAAAAAGAGTTTTAGAATTATTAACTTCTGAAAAATACGGTGTTTTAAAGGATTTAAAAGAAATAGATGCTGTTGGTCATAGGGTAGTTCACGGTGGAGAAAGATTTGCATCTTCAGTAAAAATAACAGATGAAGTTTTAAAGACTATAGAAGCTTTATCTTTCTTAGCTCCTTTACACAATCCAGCAAATATTATGGGTATAAAATCTGCAATGAAATTATTACCAGGAGTTCCACAGGTAGGAGTATTTGATACAGCATTCCATCAAAAAATGCCAGCAAAAGCTTATTTATACGCTATTCCTTATGAATATTATGAAAAATATAAAATTAGAAGATATGGTTTCCATGGAACAAGTCATAGATATGTATCCAAAAGAGCTGCAGAAATTCTTGGAAAGCCATATAATGAATTGAAGATTATAACTGTACACGTTGGAAATGGTGCTTCAGTTGCAGCTGTAAATAAGGGTGTTTCTGTAGATACATCAATGGGTTTCACTCCGTTAGAAGGTCTTGTTATGGGAACAAGAAGTGGAGATATCGATCCAGCTATTGTTGAATTTTTAGAAAAAGAAGAAGGTTTAAGTGCCAAAGAAGTTGTTAATATCTTAAATAAGAAGAGCGGTGTTTTAGGATTAACAAAAGGATTTAGCAGTGATATGAGAGATATTGAAGATAATGCAATTGAAGGAGATCCTGTATGTAGATTGGCTTTTGATGTTTATGAATATAGAATTGCAAAGTATATTGGTGCATATGCTGCAGCAATGAATGGAGTAGACGCAATTGTATTTACAGCTGGTGTAGGTGAAAATTCACCTATTATGAGAGAAGAAATTATCGAGAATTATCTTGGTTATCTTGGAATTACTATAGATAAGGAAGCTAATAATATAAGAGGAGAAGAAAAGATTATTTCAACTCCAGATTCAAAGGTTGTTGCTATGGTTGTTCCAACAAATGAAGAATTAATGATTGCAAGAGATACAAAAGAAATTATTGAAAAAGGATTAGATGAATTAAAATTATAACGAATTTTCTTTATTAACAAGAGGGAGAGATCCCTCTTGTTATTTTTTTGAAAAAGTTTTATAATTTAATTATAAATTATAAAAGATTCTTATGAGGTGATAGATATGCTAATAAAAACTGAAAATCTTACAAAGGTATATAAAAATGAAGGTATAGAAGTTCACGCGCTTAAAGGAGTTAATTTAGAAATTGCTGAGGGCGAAATGGTTTCTATTTTAGGTCCATCAGGTTCTGGAAAATCTACACTCTTAAATTGTTTATCTGGCATTGATTCGCCTACATCAGGTAAGGTGATTATAGATGGAGTTGATATAACAACTTTAAGCGATGATAGATTAACAGAATTTAGGGCAAAATATATGGGTTTTATTTTCCAGTTTTTTAATTTAATACCGGTATTAAATGCTGTTGAGAATGTAGAGCTTCCTTTATTAATTCAGGGATATAGTGAAAAAGACGCAAGAGAAGCTGCAGAAGAAATGCTTATAGAGGTTGGATTAAAGGATAGAATGAAGAATTTTCCAAATATGCTTAGTGGCGGTGAGGCCCAAAGGGTTGCAATTGCAAGAGCTCTTGTTACAAAACCCAAAATAGTCTGGGCAGATGAACCAACAGGAGCTCTTGATACTAAAACAGGAATGAATATAATGAATTTAATACAGGAATTAAATGAAAAAAACAATCAAACTTTTGTTATTGTTACGCATGATCCAAGAATTACAGAATATACACAGAAAACATTTGAAATGGATAGTGGAATTTTAAGATTAAAATCATCTAATGATTAAAACAGGTGGTGTTTATATATGAAGAAGCATATTCTAAAGATTTCATTTAGAAATATTTTTAGGGTAAAAAAAGAGGCCTTTTTAATGATTTTAGGTTCTATGATAGGTATGGCTTTTATTATTGGGTCTTTGGGAATTAATGATTCATTTAAAAATTATATTTATAAAAGTGTGGAATTATATTTTGGAGAAATAGATGAGGTGTTGGTATCAAAAGGTACAATGGAGTATTCTGAAATAAAGCCATTTCTTTTAGAGCTGGAAGAAAAAAATTTAATTGATGGTAATATTCCCATAGTTTTTAAATTGTATTCTGTTGCTAAAAAGGGGTCTATTCGTAGATTAAAGGTGTCAGATATATATCAGGCAAGTGTTATAGGTATGGATTATAACTTATTAAAAAATTTTGGAACAGATAAAATAAATGTTCCGGAGTCATTATTAGATTTAAAGGGTTATAATGCAGTGCTAACAAAAAAACTTGCTCAAAAGCTGAAGGTGAATGTTGGTGATGAAATAGAAATAATTACCGGATCAACAGCTGCTAATTTGCTGTTTCCTAAAATTTTTAAAGTTGTTGAGATTATAGATTCCAGAGGAGTTTTAAATTATAGAGGACTTGAAGCAAATAATGGAGCAGGTACTATTTTTATTCCTCTTAAAACTATACGTTCCTTTACCGGGATACCTGAAGGAAAGTATCACCAGATACTTATTTCAAATAAAGGAGATTATATTCAGGGGAATAAATTAACAAATCAAGTAGAAAAAATATATAATGAAATGAATATAAAGGCTGATTTTATTCCTGTAAAAGATAACCAGATAAGAGCGGTGGATCAAGGAGGAGTTTCATATATTTTCCTTGCTTTAAGTTTATTTGCTATTGTTTCAGGTGGTATATTAATAATTAATATGTATTCAATGCTTGTTGCAGAGAGAAAGAAAGAACTTGGAATGTTAAGAGCAATTGGATTTAAAAGAAAGGAAATACGTTTAATAATTTTTTATGAAAGTTTATTTTATACGCTTTTGTCAATTCCATTTGGTATTTTTACAGGAATAGTTATTTCGGAATTTACCTTTTCAAAGGTTACATCACTTTTTAAATCGCTTTCTAATTTTGAGAATATAATAGGTGAAGTTCCATTATTAGATGCTTATTATATTTCGATGTATTCTATATTCATTGGTGTTATTGTGGGTGTAATAATCCCATTAACAATAACATATTTGTATTCATATTCTGTTGGAAGATTGAATATAGTAAATGCGATTAAAGATATTCCAGAAAATAAAAAAGAAAAGGGTATATTTAAATATAGACGTATAATAGGAAATATATTTGCTTTACTTTTATTTATATTTGCTCTCTATTTAAAGATAGAAAATTTTCTTTCATTGGGTATAAAGATATTTTCAATTCTTGTAGCTTCAATATTGTTTATCACTTTTAATTTAAAGCTTATAGAAAAGTTCCTTTTAAACATTATAAAATTAAAGGGTAAGTTTGTTCCAATATTAAAGATATCATTTTCCTATCCAATGAGAAATTCAAAAAGAACAGGTGCAATTATTGCATTATATAGTATGGTTATATTTATAATAACAATTTTAACAATAATTCCTTATATTCATTCTGAAAATCTTAGAAACTCTCGTGATGCATTATTTGCAGGTTTTGATGGAGTTGTTGTTGAAATGCCAACAGCAATAGTTATAAATAAATTAACAAAAGAGGATTTACAGGAACTTCCTGGAGTTAAAAATGTAGGTGAATTTTACTTCATACGCGCATTAAATAATTCAAAACAGGAATATGCACTTGTATTTGGTTCAAAGGAATTTTTTCTAAATAATAAACTTAAAATAAAAGAAACAATAGATGAATTTAAGGGATTATCAAATGAAGAGGTCTGGAATTTAGTTTATAATAATCCAGATTATGCAATTTTACCTGAGAGATTAATTGATCCGAAAAGCGGTTATGATTTTGAATTGGGTAAAGAATTTACCGGCCATATAACAAGTGCAACATTTGGTTTTGGAAAGACATCAAGTGCAACAATAACATATAAGGTTATTGGAATTACCTCTAAAATAAGTGAATCATTGGCTATGGGACCAATATTGAGTATTAAAAATCCATATCTTGAAAAATTCAAAAAATCTGCTGTACATGGATTTTTCTTTTCTTTAGACAATCCATCATATAAAGATTCTGTGGAACAATATTTAAAAAAGAAAAATCAATTTTATATATTTGTTGATGATATAATGAATCTTGGATTAAAGGCAACTCAGGGTATGGTAGATATATTTAATTCATTTTTGTATTTTGGGTTAATGGTTGGAATTATTGGTGTTTCAATAACCATGATGAAAGCGGTAAATGAAAGAAAAAGGATTATAGGTATGCTAAAAGCTATAGGATTTACCAGAAATATGATATTTATGACCTTTTTTGTGGAAGCTACAGTAACTATAATGTTAGGGCTTTTAATTGGAATATTTTCAGGAACATTTGCAAGTTATCTTATATACTTAAAACTTTATGAAAATACAGGAATTGCATTTGCTGTGCCATATTCAAAATTACTTTATACAACGCTGATATTCTATTTAATTTCAATAATAGCAGTATATTCTCCTTCAAAGGCAGCATCGAAACTATCTCCAAATGAAGCCATGAGAGCTATTGAATAAATTAATTAAAAAGTGGAAGGATTCATCCTTCCACTTTTTATTATTATAATAACATTTAAATGGATATGTCTTTTTTTTCAAAAATATACTGCCCTGTGAATATTAAGCCAATACTAATTATTATTATAATTAGCGAATTGAATAAATAAATTTTTCCTGTTGCCACTGTAGAATTAGAAGAGATATATTTAAAAATGCTGAAATATCGTATCCAATTAATTGATTCCATTACATTTCCAAGCATATCGCCTATAAGCATAAATACAAATATTCCCATGGTAATTGAAATAGGCATAAAATTCCTCTGATATATTACAGAAAGCATTGCTGTAATAGAACCAAAGAAAACCTCTGTTACAAAGAGATATAATGCAAAAGAAGAAAGGATTTTAACATCATATGGATAATGAACATAAATTTTAAAGAGAATTAATATACTTATCCAGAAAATCATGGCAAAAATCAGATAAATCAAGAATAGCGCATAAACTTTTTTCTGATACAACTGTTTTCTATTTATAGGTTTTATTAATATATATTCAATAGTCTTTTTTTCAAATTCATGTGCAAATATTGAAGCGGCCGTCATTATTGAAAATATTGCGGTAAATATCTCTGCCATCATCATAATTTTTACATTAAAAAATCCCTGTGGTGTAAATAAAGAATCTATATTATCCGTAAATGCTTTTAACATAAATTTTGGCATCATATTTATAAATTCCTTTAAACTCTGAGAATCATTTAATACATAATCTATAAAAGGTGCTATCATCCACGCAAATGAAATTAATACAATAGCCCATATTATTAAACTTTTAAGGTTAGAGTGTATTTCCTTTTTTATAATCATATTCTCATCTCCTACGCTAAAGAAATATCTTCTTTATTGAACCATAAAGCGGAAACTATTAATAAAACAATACTTAAGAGAATAATAAATATCCCGTTTTGATAATAAACAGTATTATTTTTTACTGTAGCAACAAGCGGAATGTATTTAAATACACTGATATAACTTAAAAAAGATAAACCTTTTATATCTTCAAGCAATGTATAACCAAAATACATAAGGAATAAAATTCCCATTGCAATGGAATTTACCAGAGACCCTTTTTTTATTGTGAAAGAAAGAAATAATGTAAAAGAAATAAAGAATATTTCAACAACATATGTATAAAAACCAAAGCCATATAATATTTCAACGTTATAATTAGAAGCAACAAAAAATTTAAACATCCATACTATCGTTACTGTGAAGATTGCAGCTATAACAGTAATATTAAAAAACATAACCAATAATTTGCTAAAAAAAATCTTAATTCTTGAATATGGTTTTATTAATAAATATTCAATTGTACCGTTATCGAATTCACCGGCAAAACTTTTTGATACAAGCATAATTGAATAAACTGCAGCAAAAATAAAAACTATGGCCATACCTTCTGAACCAAAAAAACCTTCTGGTTTCAAAAACATTTCCATATCTGATATATTAAAAGCTTTTAAAAATGTTCTGGGTATGGAATTAAAAAATCTGCTTATAACATCTGATTTTTCAGTCATTTTATCAGTAAAGGGTATATATAATCCAGAAAATAAAATAAATATAATATTCCATATAATTAACCCTTTAAAAGTATCCTTAAATTCTTTTTTTATTAATCCCATAATATCACTCCCCGTAAAAATCAAGGAATATATCTTCAAGATCCGGATTCTTAATTTCCATATCTTTAAAATCATAATTTAAAAGCACTTTTAAAAAGTCCTTAAGCTCCACTGTTTTTACATAAAAATTAATTTTTTCACTGTTTTGCTTTTCATATTTAAATCTTTTCAAATTATCATCTAATTTTATATCCCAAACAGTTATTATTTTCTTCGAAATATCCTTTAATCCTTCTATTGTTCCCGATTTTATAACCGTTCCATCCTTTATCATTGTAAATCTGTCGCATAGTTTTTCCACTTCAGATAAAATATGAGATGAAAAGAGAATAACAGCACCATTTTCTTTATGTTTTTTTATTAAAGAATAAAATCTCTGCTGGATAAGCGGGTCCAATCCGCTGGTTGGTTCATCAAGAATTAAATATTTCGGTTTATGCACAAGAGCCTGTAAAATCGCTATCTTTTTCTTATTACCAAGTGAAAGGTTTTTAATTTTTTTGTTTACATCTATATTCAGTGTTTCTATTATTTCTTTTTCATAATTAATATCAATGTTTTTATAAAATGATCTATTAAATTCAAGAAATTCCTTTACCCTCATATCGCCATAAAAATTTACCTCACCAGGAATATAACCTAAGTTCTCTTTTATTTTATCAATCTCAAAGGGAACTTTCTTATCTTCAATAAAAGCTTCTCCGCTGTCCGGGGTTAAAAATCCTGTTAGAATTCTTATTGTTGTTGTTTTACCTGCACCGTTTGGCCCTATAAGTCCCAATATTTCCCCTTCTTTAATTTCAAAATCAACCTTTTCAATACCTCTATTTTTTCCATAATACTTTTTAAGTCCATGGACCTTAATCATCTTCATGCCCCCTTTTTAACCAATATAATTTTATTTTTGATGTTTATAATTTCACAATAATTACAGCAAAAATCAGACCAACCGGTCGGTATTTATATACTACACCTTTTAGATTACACAAATTTGACAGTATGAATAAAAATTTAAAAAAGTCAATATATATCAATTCACACGGTATTTTCACAATGTTTTTCATACCTTAAACAAAAAACACTTTTCTTAACTTGACAAATTGAAAAAAATAATATATAATAATACTCGGATTGAGCGTGACCCGCTAGCTCAGGCGGTAGAGCACTTGACTTTTAATCAAGGGGCCCTGGGTTCGAGTCCCAGGCGGGTCACCAGTTTTTTATACCTGCCAACGCGCGAGTGGCGGAATTGGCAGACGCGCTGGACTTAGAATCCAGTGGGATTTACCCGTGTGGGTTCAAGTCCCACCTCGCGCACCAAACATATACTCAAGCGGAAATAGCTCAGTGGTAGAGCACCTGCTTGCCAAGCAGGGGGTCGCGGGTTCGAATCCCGTTTTCCGCTCCATACAAAAAGCTCCCAGATGGGAGCTTTTTTGTTATTACCTTATTTATTTTCTAATATTTCTTCTTTTTTATTTCTTTTCGGGAATTTTCAAGTTTTCGCTCACATTATTCTAACTATTTTCTTCTATATAAATAAAAAGATGAATGAATGCTTAAAGAGTGTTCTGTTAGATGTAATGAGAAAAAAGAAAAATAATGTGAATGAAAACGAAGAATTTCCCGCAGCGGTGATGACAGGATAGTTGGAAAAAATAAAAGCGAGTGAAGGCTCGCAGAGTGTCCAAGGTAAAATTACAAACGATTGAAAAAATAAAAGTGAATGAATACTTTCAAAGATAAATTTCGAGGATCAGCAACCAAGTCGTTTGAGGGAGTTTTTATTTTTCTCAATCAACACCAATTCTATTTAATTAAAAGAAAATGATATTAAGGATATTAATTAAAGATATAAAAAATTGTGGCATAATCGCCACAATTTTTTTATATCTCCATTATATTTACTTCTCCGTCCTTTGGATCAACAAGCGCCACTGTTGCCCTTCCTGTAAGCCATCCTGAGGCTTCTCCTGGATTTACGATTACACTTTTTCCAGTTACTCGATGAACAATTTCATGCGTATGTCCAAAGAATATGAAGTCATATAACCCACTTTTTTCAGCTGCTTCAAGAGCAAAAGGTTCATGCATCATCATAATTTTTTTACCTTCAACTTCAATAATTCTTGGTCCAGGTAATATTCTGCCATTTGAACGTTCAGAAAGTAATAATTTTTCACCGTCATTATTTCCAAAAACGCCATAAAATTCTATATTTTCTTTTATTATATATGGCAGAATAAATGGTGCTACAAAATCTCCGCAATGAAATACAGCGGTTATATTTTCTCTTTCTATTATCTTTTCTATTTCTTTCATTTTATGCATGTTATCATGTGTATCAGAGACTACCAACCACATATCCTCACCCCTTATATTTTCATTAAATTACAGCAACCTTTGATAATAATTCCGGATTTTCAAGTAGTATACCTGCCCCTCTTGCAACACATAGTTGAGGTTCTTCAGCTACATTTGTGGTAACACCTGTTTTTTCTTCAAATAATTGAGCTAAACCTCTTAATTTGGCAACACCACCTGCTAAATATATTCCATTTTTTAATATATCTGCTGATAATTCTGGAGGAGTAATTTCTAAGACATTTTTTGTTTTTTGAATTATATCATTTAAAACATCTTCTATGGCTTCATATATATCATCGGAGTTTATAACTCTTGAAGATGGCATACCTGTAGCCAGATCCTGTCCTCTTACTTCTAATTCAAGTGTTTCAATATCTCTGTGTGCTTTACCTATTTCTTTTTTTAGATATTCTGCTGTGGATTCGCCAATTAAGAATTTGTATTTTCTTTTTACATATTTTATTATTTCCTGATCCATTATTTCTCCTGCGAATTTTATTGATTCCGAAACAACGCTACCGCTAAGACTGATTACTGCTATATCGGTTGTTCCGCCGCCAATATCAACTATTAAATGTCCATTTGGCTTGGTAATATCCAATCCAATTCCAATTGCAGCAATAATAGGTTCTAAAACAAGATAAGCTTTGTTTGCTCCAACTTTTTCTGCAGCATCTTTTACAGCTCTTCTTTCAACGTCTGTAGTACGTGCTGGAATACCTATAACGAGGTTTGGTTTAGAAGGGAAAAAACCTGTTTTAGCCTGTTTTATAAAATATCTTAATAACTGTTCAATTAATGATGGATATGCAATTACTCCATCCTGCATAGGTCTTATTATTTCAATACCATATGGTGTTTTACCAACCATTGCTTTTACTTCACTGCCAAAACCAGTAATGGTATTTGTTAATTTGTCAACAGCCACTACTGAAGGTTCATTTATTATAACTCCTTCATTTTTTTTGTATACTATAAATGTTGCTGTACCAAGGTCTATTCCTAAATCATGTTTTGCCATGTTTTTTTCCTCCTGCATTTTTATCTTTTCTTATATTATATTCTTTTTCCACATATGATATTATATCATATTTAAAGGGTTATATTGTTAATCTGCGTTTTCCAGAATAATAGCTTTCCATGTTGTTTCTATCCAGTTTTTATAGTTGGTGTAGAAATCCAGAGCTTTATAATCATCATAAAGGCTTTTATTAAATATATCTTCAAACATCATTCCTATTCCACTGTAATTATTCAATATATTTCCATTTATTTTTACAATAGAATTTATAATAGCATTATTTATATAATTTGATAAAGTTTCATTATCTATTTTAAGTTTAATAATATCAATCATGTCTGTTGGTTCTGAAACATATGCACTGTCGGAGTTTTTATATAAGAATTGTGTATCGGATATGTTGTTTGTATATTCCAATTTGTCCCATATATTTTTAAATTCATTTAGATTTACTGCGCTCAGTGATATGTATTTTAATGGATATATTGAGGAATAATAATATCTGTAGTTTTCTATTAAATTATATAATAGTGAATATTCCAGATTATTTAAATCTAAATCATGAAAAAAATTATAATAAAATCCAAATGCTGCAATAGAATATACAGACCCCACGAAATAATCGGTTAAATCTCTAAATTCATACATAATTTCCAGACTCATCATATTACATGCATCAAAAAGAAGCATATTTATTTTTTGATTATAGGTGTTTTTGTATTTTTTTAGTACATTTTGTATGTTTTTGATTTTAAGATATGAACCATTATCATCAACAATTAATTTTGGTTTTATTGCTTCATTTTTTAATGTTTTTGATTCATCTTTCCATCCATTTCCGTGATCCCATATGTCAAGTATTTTTATTATATTAGAATCTTTTATGGTAAAATCATTTATAAATTTATATAGAGTATCTTCTGATGCTGAAGATAATTCTTTTTCATATCCAAAATTTTCTGTTGAAAATTTCAGTTCTTTGTAACCATTAAAATTGGTTATGAAAAGGAAATAATCATCTATATTTTGTCTGTCTGCTAATATTATGGTTACAATTGGAGTTGTAGATTTTTTTATGGAATTTCTAATTTCATTAATATCATAATTGAAGAAATAATCGAGATTATTTGTTAGCGGATCTTTGTAATCATCTGAATTGCCTATATAGTCAAGATTGTTATCAGCTCCACCGTAAAGGAGAAAAACTATTTTTGGTTTTATCACATTTATATTATTGATATAATGTCTATTTGATTCACTTTCATAGAATTCCACTTTAATATTGCTATTGACTATATATGGAAGCTTTAAAGAAAGGATTGGATTTCCTTCATATTTGTATATTAATTTTCCATTTGAATCATAAATATAGATTTTTTCTATTTTTCTTGTAAATGTGAGACTTAAAGGATATCCAGCAATATACTCTTTTTCTGTTAGCGGAGAATCTTTCTGGAAAAAAACGCATGAGTTTAATGTAAGTAATAATAATATATATATAAGAATATTTGTTATCTGGGGTTTGTATTTCAAAATTAACACCTCTAATCTATTAAATGGCGGCAAAAATTGCCGCCATTTAATTTATGATGCGTAGGATACGCTTCTTTTTTCTCGAATAACAGTAACTTTTATAACTCCAGGATATTCCATTGTTTCTTCGATTTTAGCTGAAATATCCCTTGCAAGTTTATCTGCAAGAGCATCATCAATTTTATCAGGTTGAACAATAACTCTTAGTTCTCTACCAGCCTGAATAGCATAAGCTTTATCCACATGTCTAAATTCTTTTGCAATTTCTTCTAGTTGTTCAATTCTTCTAATATAGTTTTCAAGTGTTTCTCTTCTTGCACCTGGTCTTGCAGCTGATACAGCGTCTGCAGCACCAACAATTACAGCTTCAGGTGTCATAGGATCAACTTCATTGTGGTGATATTGTATTGCATTAACTACTTCTAATTTTTCATTATATCTCTTTGCGATCTGGCCACCTACTATAGCATGTGACCCTTCAACTTCGTGGTCTATTGCCTTTCCAATATCGTGTAACAATGCTGCTCTTTTAGCTAATTCAACATTAAGTCCCAATTCTGCTGCCATTAATCCTGCGAAGTTTGCAACTTCAATTGAGTGTTCAAGAACATCCTGACCATAACTTGTTCTGAATTTTAATCTTCCCAAAAGTTTTACCAATTCTGGATGTAATGGTTTAATGCCAACTCTCATTACAGCTTCTTTACCAGCTTCTTTTATTATATCTTCCAATTCTTTCTTTGTTTTTTCATATACTTCTTCAATTCTTGCTGGATGAATTCTTCCATCTACAACAAGTGCTTCAAGCGTTCTTTTTGCTATTTCTCTTCTTAATGGATTAAATCCTGATATTACAACTACTTCTGGTGTATCATCAATAATTAAATCACAGCCTGTCATTTTTTCAAATGCCCTTATATTTCTACCTTCTCTACCTATAATTCTACCTTTCATATCATCGGTTGGTAATGAAACTGTAGATGTTGTAATTTCAGATGTTACATCGGAAGCGTATCTTTGAACTGCTATGCTAACTACCCACTGAGCATGTTTCTTTGCATCTTCTTCATATTCTTCTTTCATTGCCTTATATGTTTGAGCAAGTTCTAATTCATATTTTTCTTTTGCTTCATTAAGCACCTTTTCTCTTGCTTCTTCCATTGTTAAATTCGCTATTTCATATAATTTTGTTTCAAGTTCTTCCTTTAGCTTTGAGATTTCTTCTTTTTCTGAGTCTAATCTATTTTTTAATTCTTCAAGGTTTTGCTCTTTTCTGTCAATCATTTCTTCTCTTCTGATTAAACGTTCTTCCATTGATTTTAATTCTTCTTTTTCTAATTTTATTTCTCTGTTGAATTCTTCTTTCATTTTTTGAATTTCTTCTTTACTTTCAATGAGAGCTGATTTTACTATGTTGTCTGCTTCTTTTTGTGCATTTCTTATTATTTCATCTTTTTCTCTCTTAGCTATTTCAATTTCCATTTTTAACTGTTCTTTTTCAGATTTTAATTTTTCAAGAAACTCTTTATTTCCTTTTTCTAAACCTTTTGTCATACCTGTTTTATATGCTACAAATACCAAAATTACCAATATAACGATTAACGTATATAACAACGTTACCATATTATTCACCTCCATCTTCTGCCAAAACTTCTTCTATTTGATAAATTTCAAATCCTCTTTTATACAAATACTCTTTTATCTTTCTTGAATCTTTTCCCAATCTTTTTTGTTTTTTCACTATCTCACGAATTATTTCTTTCAAATTTATTTCTTCCAATACTTTTTGTAAAGCTTTATATATAATCTCTTCTTCTATATGATATTTTGAAATTAATTCCATTTTCAATAAAAATGGTCCTTTGTAATTAAAGGTGATTTTATCATATAGATAATAATATGCAAATAGCTCATCATTAATCATATCAAAGCGTTTGAGCTTTTCTATTACCTCGTCAACGGTTTCTTTATAAAAACCTGTTTCGAGCAGTCTTTTTCTTAATTCATATTCTGATCTTGCTCGATACTTTAATAAGCTAATGGCCTTTTTTTCTGCCTGCATAATATCTGTAGGATCAATCTTCTTTTTCTTCATTATTTGTAATTTCTTCTCCTTCTGCTTCTTCTAAGGTGTTAGATGGATTTTCCACTTTTTCTTTTAAATCATCTGGAATTGGTAAATCCATTTCTTTTCTTATTCGATATTCAATTTCATCAAGTAAATAGGAATTTTCTTTTAAATAATCAAGAGATTTTATTTTACCCTGTCCCAGACTAATTTCATTGCCATTTAAATCTGTATAGGAGAACCATGCTCCACTTCTTTTTACGATATCATGATTTACAGCAATGTTGAAAATATCATTGATTTTTGCTAACCCCTGGCCATAGATCATATCAACCTTTGCTTCTTTAAATGGCGGAGCCACTTTGTTTTTTACAACTTTGATGTTTACTTCGTTACCATATGCATCTTTACCTTCTCTTAATGTGGTACCTTTTCTTACTTCCATTCTTATTGTTGAATAGAATTTAAGAGCTACACCACCTGCTGTTGTTTCCGGATTTCCATAGGCTACACCAATTTTCATACGTGTCTGGTTAATAAAAATAACTATAGTTTTTGACTTATTAACGCTTCCAGCAAGTTTTCTCAATGCCTGAGACATTAATCTTGCCTGAAGCCCGACGTGTGAATCTCCCATATTACCTTCTATTTCTGCCCTTGGAACCAAAGCAGCAACAGAGTCTATAACAACAAGATCAACGATATTTGAACGAACAATGCTATCTACTATTTCAAGTGCCTGTTCTCCAAAATCTGGTTGAGAAAGAATCAAAGTGTTAGGATCAACTCCTAACTTTTTTGCATATTCAAGATCAAGAGCGTGTTCAGCATCAATAAATGCTGCTATACCGCCTCTTCTCTGAACTTCAGCAATTGAATGAAGAGCAAGGGTTGTTTTACCACTTGATTCATTACCGTATATTTCGATAATTCTTCCTCTTGGATATCCACCAACACCTAAAGCAATATCAACAGATAATACACCTGTTGGAACTATATCCAGCTTTCTTTCATCTTCCAGACCTTTTCCCAGGATCATTATAGAACCCTGACCATAATTTTTTTCTAACTCTTTAACGAGTTTATCGAGCATTTCTTCTTTATTTACGCCTTTGTTTGAACTGACACTGCTCTTTTTATTTGATGCCTTTTTAGCCATTAATAATCAAACCTCCCTCAAAATCGATGGTGTACAACCTCTTATATATGGGTCCCTTTTTGGTTAATGTTGAAGAATATATACCAACAGAACTTACTGGAACCAGAACTCTTTCTACAGGTAATACCGCTATGAGCTTTTCCCAGAATTCTGGTGCCTTTTTTATTCTACCGACTGTAAGATGTGGATGGAATTGTTCTTCACTTTCAGAAACATGAATACCTGATAATTTTAAGGATTTTATAACCTCATTGTGTAACTGTTTTAGAGTATTTCCACCGTCTACTCCCAGCCATACAACACGTGGAAAATTCCTGTTTTTAAAATATCCAACCCTATTAACTTCAAATGCAAATGTTGGAAATCCGGTTATTCTTTCTTCCATTCTTTTTGCGATTTCTGCTATTTTTGTGATATGAGTATCTCCAAGGAAATATAGGGTTAAATGAATATTTTCGGGTTTTGTCCAGTTTCCCTTAAACCCCATTCTTTCCAATCTTACAATTGTATCTCTCAATATATCCTGAATACTTTGATTTACTTCTATTGCTATAAATGTTCTGATTTTTTTATTTCTGTCCATTTTCCTCCCCCTTAAATCCTGCTATGTTTTTTACCAGATAATTATATCCCGAAAAGATGGAAAAGAAAGCTGTAATCCATATTAAAAATGTATTTATACTATTTAAAAATGAAAACTGAACGCTTAAGTATAATGAACCAATTAAGATAGTCTGAGAAAAGGTTTTTAATTTTCCCCACATATCTGCAGCCACTACAATATTTTTATTTGCCAGAAACATTCTCAATCCACTAATGAAAATATCGCGAACTATAATAATAGCCACAAACCAACCTGGAATTAAATGAATATCCAGAAAGGCTATAAACAAAGCATTTATTAATATTTTATCCGCTATCTGATCCATAAATTTTCCAAAATCACTAACAAGATTATATTTTCTCGCAATATATCCATCTAATAAATCTGTTAAAGATACTAATATATACACAAAAAAAGCTATTATATAGAGATTTTTGTCATATGTAATCATAAACATTGGAATTGTTGCTATTATTCGTATAAAGGTTAATATGTTTGGAACAGTCCAGAGATTCATACTGTAAAGCCCTCCATATCATATTCAAATGTATTGGTTATTTCAACTTCGACAAAATCTCCAATTTTTATTTCTCTGTTTGAGGATACAAATATATTTCCATCAATTTCAGGTGCATCCATATATGTTCTTCCAACATATACATTATCCTCTAATTCTTCTATTAACACTTTTAATTTCTTTCCTTCAAATTGTTCTAATTTTTCCAGTGAGATTTCTTTTTGCAATTCCATAAGTTCTTCAAGTCTTATTTCTTTTGTTTTTTCATTAACTTTTTTATCAAAGGCATATGAAGGTGTCCCTTCTTCATCATAATATGTAAAGGCTCCAAGTCTATCAAATTCCATTTCATCAACAAATTGAATTAATTTTTCAAAATCCTCATCCGTTTCACCAGGAAAACCCACTATAAATGTTGTTCTTATTATGCTATCTGAATTTTTTCTTATTTTTTGTATAATTTCTTTTAATTGTTCAACCGTTCTTATTCTTCCCATGCGTTTTAAAACATTATTTGAACCATGTTGCAAAGGAATATCAAAATAATTTACAACTTTATCCAGTTGATGTATAGTATTTATAATTTCATCATTGATGAAATCTGGATGTAAATACATAACCCTAATCCAGAAATCACCTTCTATTTCGTTAAGCGCTTTTAAAAGCTCTGGTAAAGCCTGTTTTTTATATAAATCCACACCATATAATGTATTATCCTGGGATACAAGTACTATTTCTTTTATTCCTTTACTTATGAGGAATTTTGCTTCATTTACGATATCTTCTATTTCCCTGCTTGAAGGATTCCCCTTAAAATATGGTATAGAACAAAAAGCGCATTTTCTATTACATCCATCTGCTATTTTTATATATGCATATGGTTTATCTGGAATAACTCTAAAATCACATGAATATACATCATATGGCTGTTCTAATTTAAAATAAAAATTACCTTTATCTATATTTTCAGCAATTAACGAAGGCGGAACAACACCTATAAGACCATCTACTTCTTTTAATTCTTTTTTTAAGTCTTCATAATATCTTTCAATAAGACAGCCAATAGGAATGACCTTTAAATCCGGATTTTCTTCTTTTAATGCAACAAGATTAAATATTTCATTTATAGATTCTTCTTTTGCAGGTTCTATAAATCCACATGTATCTATTATTGCTATATCCGCCTTTAGCGGATTATCTATTATTTCATATCCTCGTTTTATAAATTCTCCCTTTAAAACATCCATATCTGCCTCATTTTTGGGGCAGCCAAGTGTTAAAATATATATTTTTTTGCTCATAAAATCCTCCTAAAATTATTCTCAAATTTAATTATAACATAATTTTTTCATTACAGGAAAAGATGTTTCACAAATAAAGAAATTTTTACAATGTTACAGTTTTTTTTATTCGAAAATTTTTGTTATAATCTTAGTGAATATTTTCAATGGAGGTGGGGATATTGAAAAGATTCTTTTTTTTATTTTTTTTAATTTTTCTAACAGTTGTATCCTTTTCTATTAATTACGGAAAAATTGACCAAAATCGTTTTGTTTTGAACAATTTTAAAGACTATGCTGATAAACATTGGTGCAAAATCGCAACAAAAAACATTATATTTCATTTTGAAAAGGACAGCGAATTTGCCAGATATTCAAGAATAATAGCCAAAAGAGAACAGCAAAATCTTGATAGATTATTTGATTTTTTTAAAATTAAAAATGTGAAAAATAAAGCTAATGTATATATATTAAAGGATTTTGAAATGCGAAATATAATGGATATTGGAGGATTAAACAGCGGTGGCAATACCATTTATACTACCAGCTGGGCTTTACGTCATGAATTAATACATTTTGTTGAAGCACAATTTGAATATGAAAAATATAAAGAGGAATATAAAAAGGATAAAATACATTCTGAAATACTCGTTGAGTCAATTCCTCAATATTTTACCACAGAATATAATACTGCATATTTAAAATTTATTTTTAAATACGGAAAAAAACTTGATTTTGATAATCCAGACAAAATATTAAAAGAACTGGAAAAAAACGATAATATATATAGATATGGTTCTTCATTTTTTGAGTATATGTTGCAGCATTATACAATCGATGAAATAAAAAGCCTTTACATAAATTACTTTACGAATATTGAAGATATTTCTGGAAAAAACTTTGATGAATTAATAGGCGATTGGCTTAAATGGGTTAAAAATTATTCTGGAAATTCATTTAATGGTATATATGCCGCAAATTATTTTTATTATTTATATTATGAAAATTATATTATAGGAAATATTCAGCTTCAAAATATATATAATCTTAAGGGGGAAATTGGTTTAAATTATAATAATCAAATAGTTGGAAGAATAAATAATTCTATTGCAGTATATGATCTTTTTAATAAAAGGTATTCTCTTTATAACGGAAGATTTTTATCCTATATTGATAATAATTATGTTATAACCTATAATTATTTGGCAGATTATATAATTATAAATATATATAATAAAAACACCGGTCTTTTAATTCATAAAATACCTTTAGAAGTTGATAAACCTGCGCTTATTAAAGGAGATATTTTAGATAATATATTTGTGTTTTCAACTGGATATGAAATATATAAGTACAACTTAAATACAGGAAAACTACAGAAAATAATAGATAATATAAATACCGATGTTGTAAAAAGAATTGGAAATAAATTACTCCTTGGAAATGAAGACGGAACGGTATCTATTTTTGAAAACAATAAAATTACAAAAAGTATTAAAATCTCAGACTGGTTTATAAAGCATATAATTCCTGCAGAAAATTATATTATAGTAACCTCCGGATTTAATAAAATAACCATTTTAGATAAAAACACTTTGAAAATAGTAAAAGAACTATTTTTAGAAAATGATTATCTCAGCCAGATTTCAAATAACAAAAATTATCTGTATGTATTATATCTTTCCGGTAAAATACTGAAAATAGATTTAAATACATTTAAAACTGTTAATATTATGCATGTTGGAAGGATTGCATATCCTGAAATAGGATACCTTACAAAAAATCTATTTGCAAAAAATATCGATGGATATTTAAGGTTTTATGCTCTGGACTATACAATACCTGAAAATAAAGAATTATACAGAAAAATTCGTAGCTTAAAGGACTATCCAGATTATATCGAAAACGAAAAATTACTTTTTAAAACAGAAAATAATATAAATAATTACTGGAAAATAGGAGATTATGAAATAATAGAAAATGAATTTTGTGAAGTATCAATAAAAAAAGATGGAAATGAAATCTTAAATATAGAATTATTTGATTACCTTTCAAATTTAAAAATAATAAAGGATATTTTATTTATTTCATGTAATGACGGTGAAGTTAGACTATATAACTTAAAAAATGGCAAAGAACTATTTGAAGACCAGAAATTGCAATTATCTGCAGACTTTGATGGTGATTATATCTATTATGGAAATAAAAACAGAGAAATAGTAAAATATGACTATAAAAATAAAAAAATAGTTGAAAAATACTATGGAAATTGGGGATTGATTTCGGAAATCAAAAGAACACCTGACAATAAAACCATGATTTCATATTATTCAAAAGACAAATTTAAAAGATTCACAACCTCGCCATCAAACAGGATTATAATTCATTATAACGATAAACCAGAATATGATAGAACAATTGTAATTCGTTATCCAGTAAAAACAATAATTCCATACTCCAGCGATAAACTTCTTGTTGAAGATACAAAATTTAATTTATATATATATAATATTTTCACAGGCAATATGGAGAAAATAATATCTCATTCACTTAGAAAGATTATTTCGCTGGATATATATAATGGAAGGATAATATTTACAGATGGAAAGTTTATATTAATAAAGGATATAAATACAAATGAAACTATAGCGAAGTATATTACTGATTATGAACATATAACCTTTGTAAAATGGATTTCTAATACCACATTTATTTACGGAAGCGATAATAAAATATATAGCTACTCTTTTTAATTAAACCCCCGGTTAAATACCCGGGGGTTTAATTATTTATGGATTATTTTTTCAACATATTTACCTGTCATTACTTTTAAAAGACATCCATAACTCATTCTGAATTTTATAGTGTCTCCAAGCTTATATTCTTTTTCAGAATCAGTTACATCTACGATGGTATGGTCGCTACTTGCGTGCAATACTTCTAATTTTTCATCTAAAGGAATAAGTCCATCTGCGATAATATCCTGTTCACCTATAGCCAGAATGGCTTTTTTTCTTATTCCTTTATCTTCAAATTCTGGTTTTCTTCCAAAAGCATCAAAACCTATTTCTCCAACAGGTACTGAAGGTTTATCCTTTAATTCTATAATTTGTGCTTCTAAAATCATTGTATCAACATTGTTTCCTGGTACAATTCTATTATTTGTTACATCGGTTCCGCATATAATAGATTCGCCAAGTCTGAAATGATTAATTCCTTCAGGCAATAGATTTTTCTCTACAAGCGGTAATGCTGCAGTATTTCCACCGGACACTATTTCAATTTTTATGTTTAATTTTTCCTCAATCTCTTTTTTTATGTTCAATAATGTTGTCATATTTTCTTTTGAAGGTAAAACTCCACCAAAACATCCAAGGTTTGTTCCTATACCTTTGAGTTTTATATTTTTAAAATCTTTGACTTTAGATATTTCTTCTACGGCATTTTCATACCATACGCCTTCTCTTAAATCACCAACATCAACCATATAGATTATATCCTGTATTTTTCCAGCTTTTTCAGCTGCAACATTTATCCATTTTACTGTTTCTATTTCAGAAACAAGTGTAACGTCAACATATTTAACCAACAGTTCTATTTCGTCTTTCATAGGAATTCTTAAGAGCATATATTCTGCATCAATACCGGCATTTTTCATATCAATTATATTTTGTATTCTTGAATCCCCAATTGATTTAACGCCAGCTTCTATTAAAGCATTTGCTACATCAATATTTCCGGCGGTAACTTTTGTAACAGCAGTAAATGAAATTCCTCTTTCTTCAAAAATTTTTTTGATGTTTAGAGCATTTTCCTTTATTTTTTCAGGATAAATATGAACTACAGGATACACAATTATTCCCCCTTCATGTGTTTTATATTATCTATTGATAATCCAAAACATTCCTTTTCGGCATTGCCATATGGTTCTACGTGAATTATTATATCTTTAATAGCAGGATTTTTTTCTTTTATTCTTTTTTCCAATTCTGCACATATTTCATTTGCTTCTTTTACTGTCATTTCCGGTGGCAATTCAATATGCATATCAACAAAATATCTATGACCAAATTTTCTTGCCCTTATTTTATGAGGATTTTGTGCTTTGGCTGTTTTGCATGAACAGTTTGCGACGAGTTCATATAATTCTTTTAGTTCAGGGGAACTTTCCATTAATTCACTTGATGATTCCATAAACTGTTCAAATCCTGTTTTTAAAATCATTAAAGATACAAAAATAGCTAATACGGAATCAATCCACCATAATCCTGTGAAGTATAGAACTAATATTCCTATTAAAACAGAAGAAGAAGTAAAAACATCATTTCTCATATTTAAAGCATCTGCAATTGTTGCGTTGCTATTTATTTTTTTTCCTATATATAATCTATATTTGTACAGGGAGTACTTTACCACTACGGAAATAGCAGAAATAATAACTACAAAAAGCAGATTATCTATATTTGCATCATGATTTATTAAACGTTTTATGGAATTTGTAAATACTTCTATACCCGCATACATTATTATAAGAGATACAATTTTTGTGGCTATTGTTTCCGCACGTTCATGTCCATATGGATGTTCAATATCCGGTGGTTTATTGGAGATTTTTCCTGCGATTAATGTCATAACAGAGGTTAATATATCTGTTGCTGTGTCAAGACCATCGGCTAATATAGCCATACTATTGGTAAAGAATCCAATACCTATTTTGAGTATTGCAAGTAATGCGTTTGCAATTATGGAAACTATAGATGATATGGTTGATAATCTTTCTCTTTCTTTGTAATTCAAATTCATCACCCTTTTAATACATCTATAGATTTTTTTAGGTATTCATCTTCCACGCTCATTCCAAGGTCAATTTCAGGTTTGTTTTCTCCGTGGAAATCACTTCCTGCTGTTATCATTAATCCTGTTTTTAAAGCAATATCCTTGAAAATTTCAATTTCTTTTCTTGTATGTTTGGAATAATAAACTTCAATACCCCATAATCCAAAAGGTTTTAAATAGTATATTAAATCTATAAGTTTCGATGGAGATAATTTTAAATACTTTGGATGAGCAATTACAGGATAACCCCCAGCCTGTTTTATTAAAGAAACAGCTTCTTCTGGTTGTAATTTTTGTTTTGGAATATATGCAAGTTTTCCGTCTCCAAGATATTTATCAAAAGCTTCTTCTCTATCTTTGACATATCCTTTTTTTAACAGAACACGTGCAAAATGTGGTCGACCAATAACATCTCCCTGAGCTTCTTCGGCAACTTCATCTAAGGTTATTTCAAAACCAAGTTCTTTGAGTCGTTCTATCATTAAATTATTTCTATTTTTTCTATAATCCTGAATTCTATTAAGTGTGGATATTAATTTTTCGTTATTTATGTCAATGCCATATCCCAAAAGATCAAACATATTTTTAAATTTGCAACTGATTTCTACGCCAGTAATATAATTTACATCATATTTTTTTGCAAATTCAATAGCTTCTTTTTGTGCATCTATATTATCGTGGTCTGTTATAGAATATAATTCTAAATTTTTTTCTTTAGCCAATAATATTAGATCTTCTGGTTTGTATGTTCCGTCTGAATATGTTGAATGTGAATGTAAGTCTAAAAGCATTTTTTCCCTCCAATAACTAATGCGGGCATTAAAGCCCGCATTTAAGCTAAAATATCCAGATTTTTTCCCTGATACATATCACCGATTATCCTTACTAATTTTCGGGTTAAACCATCCTGTTGATAAACTATAGCGTTTAATAGATTATCAAAGTCCTGGCTGGTTTTTTGAGCCATTTGCTGATTAGCTGCAGATGATGCAGCATTTCTGGTATTGATTTGAGGTGTATATTGATATGAGCCAACTCCCGATACACCATTAATCATCTTTATCACCTTCTTTGTTTTCAGGGTCCATTATATATATCGTATAAAAAAATCGGGGCTTTACAGAATAATTCTACCATATTTATCCTTTTATGTCAAAGCTTTTTAAATTGTACATGATTATGATATAATTTTTTTCGGATTGTTTAAAGGGATAGGGGGTATAGTCTATGAAACTCTTTTATTTCGAAGGCGAAGAATATTCCAGAGAAATAAAAGGATATGTATTTGGAAAAAATGAAACAGATGCACTTAAAAGGGTTAATAAAAGTATTTTAATAAAGAAATTCGAATTTGTGAAAAGAATAAAATTTAAGAAGTTATCTCAAAAAGAACATCTTACCTTTATAAAATCTTTAAAAGCATTACTGGCAACCAATATTACATTTTTTGATGCTGTAGATTTAATGAGAAAAAATACAGGGATTACATATCAATTAAAGGTTGCACTTGATTTTATTGTAAATAATTTAATAGCTGGTAATACATATGTGGAAAGTTTACGTTCCGCATATTTTTTTGATTATGAATTAAGGGTATCGCTTTCTGGTGTTTCAGATGAAAAAGAAATGATTAAAATGCTTGAAAGGCTTGAGAATATATATCAAAATAGAATTAATAATTATAAAGAATTTAAAAATATAATTGCTTACCCTTTGTTATTGTTTTCTGCAATAATATCCCTTCTTTTCTTTCTTCAATTTTATATATCCCCTAT
Organism: Marinitoga sp. 1135; assembly: GCF_013363245.1. Classification (NCBI taxonomy): domain Bacteria; kingdom Thermotogati; phylum Thermotogota; class Thermotogae; order Petrotogales; family Petrotogaceae; genus Marinitoga; species Marinitoga sp. 1135. The sequence goes on from NZ_LBEZ01000014.1 coordinate 69,978, forward strand.
TTTTTCAAAAACATTTAATGTAAAATTTAATTTTCTTTTCTCCTGGGGGATAATATTATTGTTTTCAATTATTGCTATAGCCGTAGCTGTTCTATTAAAGTATAGAAGAAAATTTGATAAAATAATATATAAAATCCCCTTTTTAGGTAATTTATATATGAAGTTTTATTTGCTGGAATTTATTGAGAATACATTAATTTTTATAGAAAGTGGGGATACTTTATATTCAGCATTTGAAAAGAGTTCGGAAATTGCAACATCTAAAAAAGTAGCGGAAGAAATAAATGAGATGCTTTTGAAAATAAAAAATGGAAAAGATTTATCCGATGCATTTAAAGACAGCTCTTTTGGTGAATTAATATATGCACTATCTTTATCAAATGATATTGGAAATATGAAAAAGCCATTGGAGATAATGGAAACCCATCTTAATCTGGAAATAGGTACTTATGTTCAAAAATTAAAAAAGATATTTGAACCAATTTTAATATCAATATTGTCCGTTATAATTTTAGAAATTGTATATACCTTTTATAATGGGATGTTTAATGCTATTAATATGTTTGAGGGGATATAGATGAAGTCAAAAAAAGGATTTATACTTTTTGAAGTGATTGTTGTACTGTTAATAGAAAGTATTTTAATATTAGTTGCTCCTATAATTATAAAACATACATTTTTTGAAGACATAAAAAAGAGAATAGATTTTGTGTATATGATGGATACTTTTGTGCAGGCAAAGTATCATTCTATAGATTTTAAAAAGAAGAATTCAAGGGTTATAGTAGCAGGTAAAATATATTTTATTGGTAATATATTTCTTCAGCTTCCATACACCCAGTATAAAAATTATGCTCATGTATATCAATTTTTTAATTTAATGATGCAGGGGCCTGGAGGAACTATATATATAAACGATAATGTATATTTAAGATTTTCAATACTTCCTGTAACTTCGGCCTTTTCATGGGGAGGGATAAAGTGGTAAAAAAGTATTATTATAACAATAAATATCTTTTTAAAGAAAAGATAAAAGAGAAATCTTTTTTTGGAGAAAAGAGAATAAATATTGTTCATAATTACGGAATTATAAAAAAATTCAGTGATAAAGATGAATTAAACATGTATATTATAAATAATGCAAGAGATTACGAGAGTTCAAAGGAAAAGGTTGGTGTTATAGATTTAGGAGAAAATATGTATTATTTATATTTGAAAAAATCTATGTTTAAATACAGATTTTCAATTAAATATGATTACTATATACCAATAAATTTATTATTATGGAAACACCTTTCTAATAATGATTTTTCAAAATATAAAACAATAGTATTTGAAATTCAGGAAAGAAAAATTCTTTATTATAGAGAAAAAGAGTTTTTTGAGTATGGAATATATATAAATAATGTGTCAGAAGATATTTATTGTGTAAATCTGGATTGTGAAAAAATAAAAAAAATAATATTAGAAGGTGATTTTAAAAATGTTGTGGGGGTTTGAATCTCGATTGAGAAAATATTTAAATATATTTTCCTATGTGATATTATCAATTTCAATAATATTTATGGGATTTTCTATATATTACTACAATAATAAAATTTATGAAATTAAACTCAATTATATTGATAATAGAGAAAAGATGTTTCAGGAATACAAAAAAAGAATAGAATTAGCCAGAAAGACTAATGAAGAATTTTTTAATTTTTTAAAATTTCTTGAGAAACTTGAAACTGAAGTTCGTATATTATCTCTGAAATATTCTGCTAATACAACACTGGAAGCGACAATAGCAGTATCTATTAAAGATTCGGTTGAAATAGTGGCACCATTTGAAATTGAAGAAAAGGGAGATATAGATCTGGTATACAAGCAATATAAAATACTGGAGTTGAGAAAATGATATATAGATACGCTCTTTCAATAATAATTATTATAATTTCTTTGTTTATTATGAATAAAACACAGGTAAATATCCCGAAAAAAAGCGTGGAAATTCCTCAGTATAAGATAGCATGTTCTGAAAACCCGATAATAAAAAAAAATCTATCCTCAATTGAAATATCCAGTATAATATCTAAATTGGAAAATGAAAACGGAGTAATAATAGACAAATTATTTTTGAGAAAAAAAGATATTTTTGATAATAGTTATGATATATATATTGAAAGACAAATTCCTGAAAATGTTAAAGTTATAAATATTCAGTTAGAGAAACAAAATAAGTATAAAAATTTTTTTCAAGGGATAGATTTTGATGTAGATGAACTCTGGAAAGAAAAAAATTTTTTACCTGAATCTGAAATATTAAAATTTGCAGGTGTTGTAGAAAATGAAGGTAATTTGATAGGATATGTATATATAGGAAATCAATTAATAAAATTGAAAAATGGAGAAATAAAAAACGATAAACGGGTTATAAAAATATTTAAAGATGGTATATTGTTATATGACAATAACAAAAAAAGATTTGAGGTGTTGAGATGAAAAAATTATACATACCATTTATTCTTTTTTTGATGATGTATATAAATTTATTTTCATATAAAATAATTATTGATCAAGTGGAAAATACAACAATTATTAAAATTACCAATATTTTAACATCTCTTGAGATGTTTAACAGAGAAAATATATATAAATGCATATTTTCAGATAATATAAAATTTGAAGATAAAACTATGGAGATTTATCATGGGCCTGTAAAAAAAATTCATACATATAATAATATTATTGAATTTGAAACGATATTTCCTGTTAATAAGGGAGATATAAAAATCAATAAACTGGATAATAAAAATTTGGAAATAATTGTAAAAGGATTTGGTGAAATAGGAGATAAAGATTATTATTTTAAAAAGATATTGATAAAGGATATTCTTGAAATGGTATTGGATGAAGTAAAGTTGAATAGGTATTATATAGATCCAGTTCCAGAAAAGTATATTTCTTTAACACTGAAAAAGTTTTATCCAGAAGATATTTTCAGAATATTAATTCAAAAAAGCGGATTAAAGTATTTTTATATAGATGAAAATAACATACTTTTTTCAAAGTTAAATATTGAAAAAACAGCTTTTCCAATAATTGTTCGCGAAAATAATGCGAATACCAAAAAGGAAGAGTATATTTATAGCTTAATAGAATCTAACATACCTGATTTTTTGGGATTAATCAGGTTTATGGGAATAAAAGGAATTAAAGTAAATGAAAATGTATATCTTATATACGCAACAAACGAAAAAACAGAACAGATAAAAAAAATAAATCATGCAATAGAAGTGATATATCCTGAAAAGAATGGAGAGATACATTTAAAAAAAGTTGAAAAAAATGGAGAAAACTCCGCAAAAATGCAGAAATCAGACGAAATATATAAAGTTGATATAATAAAAAGCAATTATGATTTGAGAAAATTAGAAGCTTTTTTTGATGTGGAAATTTCGCAAATTGCAACAACATTATATCTGGTTAAAGGGGAAAAAATAGAAAAACTTAAAGAAATACTGAAAAAAATAGAAAATATTAATATTAATTATAATAATAAAAAAAGTAATAATATAAATAATAAAAATAACATTAAAATTGAAATAATAGAGTCAAAATTAGATTTATTACCTTTTAATAAAATTTTTAAAGATACTATAATTCAAAAGATAGAAAAAAATTATATAATAAGAGGGAAAGAAGAAGATATAGGCATTATAAAAGATTATATAGAAAAATTCGAAAATGAAGAAGAGATTTCCGATGAATCAGATGAAGCGACAGATGTAAAAGCAGATATTTCATTACTGAAACAGGATATAATTAATAAAAATAAAGAAAAAAATGAAACAATTTCTCTGTATAAAATTATTGAAAAATTTGCAAAAGAAAAAAATTACAGTTTGATAAATAATGATGATTTAAAAGCTATTTCGGTGTATAATTATAATGTAGATTATTCAAATAAAAAAAATATTGAATATCTTTTAAATGAATATAATTATATATTGGAAGATAAAGAAGGGATTTTGATAATAAAAAGCAAAATCCCAGAGGTTATATCAATAGAAATATCTATAATCGATTCTTCGATTTTAGAAGAAACAATAAGGAAAATAGAGAACAGGTTTAATTCTAAAGATATAGTGGCATCTTTAAATAATGGAATAATTACACCACAGTTATATGCTGAAATTATTGAGGCGGTATTTGATGTAAAAAACATTAACTCAAAATCAAATTCGCAACTATTATCTAAACCCAAAATAATAGTAAAATCTGGAAGTAAAGCTATGTTTAAATCTGTTTATAGAGTACCTATAGTAAATGAGTCTTCTATACAGTATATAGAAAGTGGATTGTTTCTTGAAATAGAACCGAGATATAATAAATATCAGGATTTAATAGATTTAGATTTATCTTTAAAAGTCAGTGAACCGGAAAAATCTTCAATATCTAAATATAATGCGGAAACATCACGCGAATTAAAAACAAAGATGTTAATAAAAAATGGTTATGTTGGAGTTATTGGTGGATTAAAATTATTAAAAAAGGAAAAATTAAATACCGGAGTCCCGTTTTTAAAAGATATCCCTTTTTTGGGCGAATTGTTTAAAACAACAGAAGAGAGAAATCGAGAATATAATTTGACATTGTTTATTTGGCCAAAACTAACAGGATATGGAGGCGAATAAAATGAGATATCCTGTAGTGGCTGGAACATTTTATCCTGCTGATTATGAAGAATTAAAAAAACAAATTTCATCTTTTTTTGAAAGATTTGAAGAGATTGAAATACCTGAAAAATCAATTGACTTAACGGGATTAATTGTTCCGCATGCTGGTTATGTTTTTTCAGGACAAACAGCGGCATATGGATATTATGAATTGATGAAAAAAGGAAAAGTAAAAACAGCAATAATTATTGGACCTAATCATACAGGTGTAGGTCCATCTTTGTCGGTATATCCAGAAGGTTCATGGTTAACCCCGTTTGGAACCATAGATGTGGATACGGAAATTTCTAATTTTATATTATCTGAATTGAGAATCAAAGGAGATATTATAGCTCATGAATATGAGCATTCTATAGAAGTGCAATTGCCGTTTTTGCAATATTTATATGGAAATGATTTTAAAATAGTTCCTATAATAATGGGAGTTCAAACATTAGAAATGTCGAAAAAGTTAAGTAAAGTTATAAAAAAACTTGCTAAAGATGGTGTGGTTATAATTGCATCAAGTGATTTAAATCATTATGAAAATCATGAAGTAACCCTGGAAAAGGGAAATTTTATTATAGAAGCCTTAAAAGAAAAATCGCCTGAAAAGGTATATGAGTATATAAAAAAATATAATATAACAGCATGTGGATTTGGAGCAATAAATACATTATTATATACAGGATTTGAAAATGTAAGAATATTACATCATACAACAAGTGGAGAAATATTTGGAGATTATGAAAGAACCGTTGGATATCTTTCGGCTATACTCGAATAAATAAAAATAACGGAGGTGTTATTTATGATTATAGAAACAGATCTCGGAACAGTGACCATAAAACCGGAAGTATTTAATGAAATAGTATATAGAGCAGCACTTGAATCATATGGTACTGTAGATATTGGAAAAGGTGGTTTATTAAATAAATTGGCATCTGTATTACAAAAGCCACAGGAAAAAGGTGTAGAAGTAATTGAAGAGGATAATAAGGTAACTGTAAATCTTTATATTTATATGGAATATGGTCTTCCTTTAAAAAGGGTTGCTGCTAATGCCCAGGAAAATGTCTATCATCGTATAAAGGAAGCTCTGGGGGATGTAGACGTAACAGTAAATGTAAAAGTAGTAGGAATAAAAATTTAAAGAGGTGAAAACATGAAGGAATTACATGCAAAGGATTTTTATATAGCATTTAAAAAAGCAGCAGAAACCCTTATAGTGAAAAAAGATGAAATAAATGCATTAAATGTATTTCCTGTTCCGGACGGGGATACAGGTTCAAATATGTCATCGGGTATGCTTGAAGCATGTGAATGGCTTGATAAGACTAAGAATAAAAATAAAATGAAAGATATAATGAAAAATATGAGAGATGGATTGTTAATGGGAGCCAGAGGAAACTCTGGAGTTATCTTATCTCAAATCTTTAGAGGTTTTACAGAAACCCTTGAAGATAAAGAAGTTGTAACTACAAAAGATTTTATAGAAGCTTTGAAAAAAGCGAAAGAGGTTGCATATCATGCGGTTATTAAGCCTGTTGAAGGTACAATGCTAACATTGATTAGAAAACTCGCAGAAAGAGCAGAAGAAGAATTATCTGATATAGAAGATTTTGAAGAGTTTATAAACAGATTATATGAAATTTCAGAAGAAATAGTAGAAGAAACGCCAAAATACTTGAAGAAATTAAGAGAAGCTAATGTTGTAGATGCTGGTGCAAAAGGGCTTAGCTATATAATAAAAGGTTTTAGAGATGCTATAAATGGAGATACTGAAGTAGATTTAAAGAATATAGAAAGTGCTTCAGCTGAAGAGATTAAAGAAATTGCATACGAAGAAATAAAATTCCAGTATTGTACAGAATGTGTTTTGAAATTAAATGATCCGGATATTTCAAAGGAAGAATTGGATAAAATAAGAGCATTTCTTGAAGAATTAGGTGACTCTATAGTGCTGGTTCATCAGGGAGATTTCTTAAAAACACATGTACATACAAATCATCCTGGAAAGGTTTTTGAAGAATTTTTATTATATGGAGAACTATATAAGGTAAAAGTTGATAATATGAAGGTACAACATGAACATGTAACTGAAACATATACTGCCGAAAATACTACAGATAATACAGAAGAACAAAATGAAGTTTTTGAAACAAATAATGAAAATTGGGGAATAATAACCGTTTCTCCGGGAGACGGATTGACTCAGATATTTAAGAGTTTAGGTGTTGATATGGTAATATTTGGTGGCCAAACAATGAATCCAAGTGTAAAGGATTTCATGGAAGCCATAGAAAAATTGCCACAAAAGAAGATATTAATATTGCCAAATAATCCAAATATTATACTTACAGCAGAAAAAGTTGCAGATATGGTTGAAGATAAAGAAGTATTGGTTGTAAAAACAAAGTATATTCAGGAAGGCGTAGCTGCAATGCTTGCATTTGATGATACAATGGAAAAGGACGAATTAAAAGAGGCAATTGAGTCTGAAATCTCAGCAGTTGTTCCTATTCAAGTAACATATGCAGTTAGAGATTCTGAAATAGCAGGAGAAAGCATTAAAAAAGATGAATATCTGGTATTTGTGGGAAAAGAATTAAAAGCACATGGATTTGATTTAAATGAAGCTGTTTTAAAGGTATTAAGAGAAAAATTGGCTGAAGGATTTGAAATAATGACAATATTCTATGGTCAGGATATAGAACAAAAAACAGCAGAATTAATAGCAAATGAATTAATGGAAGAATTTTCAGATTTAGAGGTTGAAATACACAATGGCGGACAACCTCATTATCCGCTGTTAATTTCACTTGAATAAAGGAGGAACTGACATTGTATATTCAGGATTTAATATTAAAATTAGATAAATTCTGGTCTGAATATGGTTGTGTAATAGAACAACCTTACGATATGGAGATGGGTGCAGGAACTTATCACCCATCAACATTTTTTAGAACATTAGGTGAAAAACCATTTAATGTTGCATTTGTTCAACCTAGTAGAAGACCAACAGATGGAAGATATGGTGAAAATCCAAATAGAATGCAAAGGTTTCATCAATATCAGGTAATATTAAAACCGTCACCAAAGGAATCCCAGGAAATTTATATAGAATCTTTAAAGGCGATAGGAATTAATCCAGATGAACATGATATACGTTTTGTAGAAGATAACTGGGAATCACCTACACTTGGTGCCTGGGGAGTAGGTTGGGAAGTATGGTTAGATGGAATGGAAATTACGCAATTCACATATTTCCAACAAATGGGTGGAGTTTCATTAAAACCTATTTCACTTGAAATTACATATGGAATAGAAAGACTTGCTATGTATTTGCAGGGAAAAGAGAATGTATATGAAACAATGTGGAATAAGTATGTGAAATATGGAGAAATGTTCAAAGAAAATGAAAGACAGTTCTCAATCTTTAATTTTGAAAAAGCAAATATAGAAGTGTTGTATAATCTTTTTGAAACATATAAAAACGAATTTGAGTATCTTATTGAAAATAAATTATATTTACCTGCATATGATTATCTTGTAAAAGCAGCGCATGCGTTTAATTTACTTGATGCAAGAAATGCAATAAGTGTAAATGAAAGACAGAAATATATACTTTTAATTAGAGACATGGCAAGAAAGACAGCACAAACATACCTCGAAGCAATTGGAGGAGAGAATGATGAATAAAAAGTCATTACTTGAAATAGGCGTTGAAGAATTACCTTCAAGTGAATATGAAAATATAATTACTCAGTTATATCAAAATATGGAAGAAGAATTAAAAAAACATAATATATCTTATACAAAGCTGGAAGTTTTCATTGCCCCAAGAAGATTTGGTGTTTATCTTGAAGGTTTACCAGAAAAAGAACCAGACATGATAATGGAAAGAAAAGGACCTGCTAAAAAGGTTTCATTTGATGAAGACGGAAATCCAACAAAACCATATCAGGGTTTTTTAAGATCTCTTGAAGGAACAGAGTATGAAATTGAAGAGAAAGAATTAAAAGGCAATATATATTTATTTGCAAAGATAAAAAAAGCAGGTAGACCTATTTCCGAATCCCTTGCAGAAATATATCCAGCTGTAATAAAAAAATTGAGATTTAAAAAACCAATGAGATGGTCAAATGGTGAATATGAATTTGTTAGACCGGTGCATTGGATAATGGCGTTATTAGATTATGATATAATAGATTTTGAATTGTTCGGAATTAACTCTTCAAGAAGAACTTTCGGGCATAGATTTATGAGTAAAGGCGAAGTATTTATTTCCAGACCTGATGAGTACTTTGACATATTAAGAGAAAATTTTGTAATTGCTAATTACTCAGAAAGAAAAGAAAGAATTAAAGAAGAGTTAGAAAAGGTTGCTGTAAATAATGAATTGGAAATAGAAATGGATGAAGAATTAATAAATGAAATTGCTCAATTAACAGAATATCCGGCAGCTGTTGTGGGAACATTTAACGAAGAATATTTAATGCTTCCAGAGGAAGTAATAAAAATAACAGTTAAACATCATCAAAGAAGTTTTGTTGCAAGAAAAAATGGTAAGATTTCAAATAATTATATAGCATTTCAGGATGGATTAAGTGAAGAAAAAAATGTTGTAAACGGTTATTCGAGGGTTATTAACGCAAGACTTGACGATGCAAAATTCTATTATGATGAAGATTTAAATACACCTGTTGAGGTGTATTTAAAGAAATTAAATCAAATTACATATCAGGCTGGTCTAGGAACATATTTAAATAAAATAAATATAATGATGAAAATTTCAGAATTAATAGCAAAATCATTGGATTATAAAAACGAAAATCTCATAAAAGCAACAGAACTTTCAAAAATAGACATACCTTCACATATAGTTTATGAATTCCCGGAATTACAGGGAGCAATGGGAAGGATATATTTAAAACATCATAATTATTCTGAAGATGTATATATTGTTGCTGAAGAACATTATAAACCAGTTGAAGAAACCGATACTTTGCCTTTGGAACTTAATTCTTTAATAGTTTCTATGGCAGATAAACTTTATGATATAGTTGGATTCTTTGGAATAAATAAAATTCCAACAGGTTCAAAAGACCCATTTGCTTTAAGAAGAAAGGCATATGGTGTATTAAGAATAATAATAGAAAACAACTGGGATATAGATCTTGAAGAACTAATGAGAAAAATTTCAGAATTAATAGGTGTTGAATATAAGGAAAATGAAATTTCCGAATTCTTTAAAAATAGGTTTGAAACTTATTTATCAAGAAAGAAAATCTCTTCAGAGGTTATAAATACAGTTTTGGTAAATTGGAATAAACCATTAAGAGCATATCTTGCAGCAGAAGCTTTAAATGAAGTTGTAAATTCCGAAGAATTTAAGGTATTTATAAAAACATTCCAGAGGGTTCAGAATATATCTAAAAAGCATAATTCATTGAAATATGAAGGAAGATTATTTAAAGAAGAAGCAGAAAAGCAATTGTTTGAAAAATACCTTGAAACCAAAGGAAAGATAGAAGAAAAATTAGAAAGATTAAGCTACAAAGAAGCAATAGATGAATTATTAACCATGAAAGATAGTATTGACAATTATTTTGATAATGTATTTGTTATGGATAAAGATGAGAGTATTAGAATGAATAGATTGGGATTTTTGAAAAATATAGCCAATCTATTCCTTGAATTTGGAGATATATCCAAGTTATACAGTTAATAAAATAAAAAGTTGGAGCTGAAAAAATGGATTTGTTAAATTATCAAAATATAAAAAAATGTCCGTATTTTGTTTCAAGTTATAAAAGGCCGGGGAAATACTTTGATATAGAATTAAATGGAGTAAAAATTACAGCCAATTATGATGATTATGATAAAAGACGTAAGGTAATAAGGATATCGAGAGAATCAAGAAAATTAAAACTAAGTCATATATTTCATATAATTAGCGTATATCTTTACTTTAAAAAAAAGGGTAAAGAAGTACGCGGAGTTGAAATAACCTTAGAAAGCAAAATGCATTATTTTTCAGAAAGATGGATTATAAAAAAGCTTCCAACTTTTGAAAAAGAAATAGAAACCTTTAAACGATTAAATGAAAAAAATCCCGGCAATTATTGTAAATTCTGTAAATTAAAAAGCAGATGTCACAAAGAATTGCTTGAAAAAGGCAATCTAAATATAGTGCCTGGTATTTCAAAAAGTTACCTGAATCTTTTAAAGGATCTGGGAATTAATCCTTTAAAAACAGTTGAAAAAAATAGAATTGAGCAGGTTCCTCCGCAGTTCAGGAAACCATTATATAACTTAAAATCATTAATGGAAAATAAACCTATAATAATAAATAAATTTGATATTCCTGAGAAATACATAGTATATGATGTGGAAACTTATAAAGAACTTGATTTTCTTCATGGAATATTATATCAGGGAAAATATAAACCATTTTTAAATGTTCAGAATACAGATGATAACCTTGAAAAATTTTTGAAATTTTTAAAAGGAACAAAAGAGATAATTGTGCATTATGATGTATATGATATAAAAAGATTGCAATTAATTACCAAGAATCGTTCTCATTTATATAAATATCTCGATAAAATTGAAAACAGGTCATATGATTTATATGAAAAGATTCAAAAGAATGTGGCATTACCTGTAACTTCATACTCTTTAAAGGATATCAGTCGTTTCTTTGGATTTAAATGGAGAACAGACCTCAATGGATATGCAATATTTATTGAGTATAAAAACTTTCTGCGTGGAAATAAGGAAAGTCTGGATAAAATAATTACATATAATGAAGATGATTGCAGAGCTACTGAAAAAATAATGAAAAGCTTAAAGGAGCTGATGTAATGAAAAGCGGATTTGTTGCTGTAGCGGGAAAGCCTAATGTTGGGAAATCGACATTAATAAATGCATTAATGAAGAAAAAGGTTGTAATAGTTTCTGATAAACCACAGACTACAAGAAATAGGGTAAACTGTATCTTAAATACTGAAAATGCACAAATAGTATTGGTAGATACTCCGGGTATTCATAAACCCTTGCATAAATTTGGAGAATATATGGTAAAGATAGCGGTTAATGCCTTAAAAAGCCAGGATATGGTTTTATTCCTTGTTGATCCTATTGATCAGGTGAGGGAATCAGATATTAATATAGCTAAAATAATAAAAGAATCAAATATCCCAACAATATTGGTAATAAATAAAATTGATGCAGCAACACCAGAGCAGGTTCAGGAAGCAGAAACAAGAATAAAAGAAGCTTTTGAAGATGCAAAAAATTTAATAGAAATAATAAAAATTTCAGCATTAACAGGTGAAAATCTTGAAGTCCTTATGGATAAGATAATAGAAAATTTACCAGAAGGTCCACAATATTATCCAGAAGATATGGCAACAGACAGACCTCTTGCTTTTATGATTTCTGAATTAATCAGGGAGAAAATCTTCCATTTAACTTCAGAGGAAATTCCACATTCAACAGCTGTTGTTGTTGAGGAAATTACAGATAAAGAGGATCTGGTATATATTAGAGCTGAAATATATGTTGAAAGAAAGTCTCAAAAAGGTATTATAATAGGCCAAAATGGGCGTATGATAAAGAAGATAGGTATGCTTGCAAGGAAGGACATAGAAGCTTTATTAGACGATAAGGTATATCTTGATTTATATGTAAAAGTAAAAGAAAAATGGAGAAAAAAAGACTCGATAATCTTAAACACAATAGGATTAAAAGATGATTTAGAATAATTGTTTATTATATATATTTGACTGGGGGGGAAAATGTGAAAAGAAAGATAATCCTTGACTGTGATCCTGGACACGATGATGCAGTGGCAATATTACTTGCAGGTATTTCAGAAAAAATAGATTTATTGGGAATAGTGTCTGTTGCAGGTAATTCATATGTAGAAAATACTACACGAAATGCATTAATACTTACGGAAATGGGAAAAATAAATGTTCCTGTCTTTCAGGGTTCTGCGAAACCTTTAATAAGAGATCAAATAGTGGCACCGGATATTCATGGAGAAAGTGGTCTGGAAGGAGCAAACCTTCCTTTACCTACAAAAAAGGTTGAAGAGAAAAATTACTTAGAATTTATGGCTGAAAAGGTAAAGGAAAATCCTGGCAAAATAACCTTTGTTGCTGTGGGTCCTTTAACAAATATCGCCAAATTTGCTCTGAATTATCCGGAATTAGTTTCACAGGTAGAAGAACTGGTAATAATGGGTGGAGGAATAGAATTTGGAAATGTGAAACCGCGTGCGGAATTTAATATATATGCGGATCCAGAAGCAGCGCAAATAGTTTTTAATGCTGGTTTTAACCTTACAGTATTTCCACTTGATGTTACACATCAGGCAAAGATACATATGAATGAAATAAAAGAAATGCAAAAATTCAGTTCTGAGATAGTATCAAAGATGGGAATTTTATTGGAATTTTTTCACCAGACATATTATGATGTTTTTAAAATAGAAGGAGCACCTTTACATGATCCATGTACAATAGCTTATTTAATAAAACCGGAGTTATTTGAATTCAAAGAATATTATGCTCAGGTTGAGGTAAAAGGCGAATTGACATATGGAGAAACAGTAGTTGATTACTGGCAATTTGAAAAACCAAATTCAAAGTGGGCATTGAAGGTAAATAGAGAAGAATTTATAAAATTATTATTTGAAGAATTAAAAAAATATTAGTAAATATAATAAAAAACAACAAAAGCCTATATGGCTTTTGTTGTTTTTTATTATTCATATCTTAAAGAATCAACCGGGTTAAGTTTAGAAGCTTTTACAGCAGGAGACACTCCAAAAAATAGGCCTATACTCATAGAAATAAGAACAGTCATTATTATCTGATTAATATCAAAGAACGGAGTAATCTTTATTAATATACCAATACCTTTTGATACGTATAATCCTATAATAAGTCCAATTATTCCAGCCACTGTTGTTAAAAAGATTGATTCTGTTAAAAATTGCATAAGTATATTAGCGTTTGTAGCACCAATAGCTTTTTTTATACCAATTTCACGAGTTCGTTCAGTAACAGAAACGAGCATTATATTCATAATACCTATACCGCCAACAAGCAATGAAATTCCAGCCACAATACCAAAAACAAGATTTAACATATTTGTTATTTCATTAACAGTTCCCAGCATCTCTGTTTGACTGTATATTTCAAAGTATTTTTTATCTTTTATCTTGTTTTTTAGAAAAAATTGAATTTCTGCTTTTGCCTGTTCAATAACTGCTCCATTTTTGGCTTTGGCAAAAAATTCATTTATAGCATTGGTTTTTAAAATTCGTTCAATTAATGTAGTATAAGGTATAAAGATACTATTAGCGACATTGAGGAACATGTTAATGTCTTTTTTCTTTAAAACGCCTACAACTTTTAATTTTATAACTCTGTCTTTAATTTTTAATTTTATATATTTTCCTATTGGGAATTCATGTTTAAACAATTTTTGAGCTATATTTTCTCCTATCATAGCAACCATTAAACGTGCTTTATTATCGGCGTCATTTATTAATCGCCCTTGTAATATTTCCAATTTATATAATTTTATAAAATCATTTGTTGTTCCAAATGTTTGACCGGGAAATTTGTTTTTTCTGTATGATGCTTCTGCAAAACTTGATATATTAGGAGTTATTTCGGAAATATATTGAGAATTTTTTTTGAAAGTCTCTAATTCTTTTATAGTAATTTTTTCTTTAGGAGAATAAGCATATGCGATAATTATATTGGATCCAATGGATTCAATATCTTTTTTTACTGAATATGTAGCTCCATTTCCAAGAGATAATACAACTATAACAGCCATTACACCTATTATTATTCCAAGCATTGATAAAAATGATCGCATTTTATTTCCAAATAATGATCTGAAAGCTTCTTTTATCATTTCTATAATCATTTGAAACTCTCCTTTTGTATTAATCCGTCTTTCAAATAAATATTATGTGTTCCAAGACTTTCTAAATCAGGATCGTGTGTAACAATAATTACAGTCATTCCAGATTTATTGAGATCTTTTAATATATTTATAATATCTTCACCGCTTTTTGAATCTAGATTTCCTGTGGGTTCATCTGCCAGTATATATTGTGGGTCATTTGCAAGTGCTCTTGCAATTGCAACTCTTTGCATTTGTCCTCCAGAAAGTTGCGAGGGTTTATGATGAATTCTATCACCTAATCCAACCATTTCCAATAATTCTTTGGCTTTTTTTCGTCTTTTAGAAGATGGAAGTCCTTTATAAATCATTGGTAATTCAACATTTTCCAATGCAGTAAGTTTTGGTAATAAATTAAATTGTTGAAATACAAAGCCTATTTTTTCTCGCCTGATACGGGCTAATTTTTTTTCTGAAAGATTACTTACATCCATATTGTCTACATATACTTTTCCAGAGGTTGGAGTATCAAGACACCCTATTATATGAAGAGTTGTAGATTTTCCAGAGCCAGAAGGGCCCATAATTATAACAAACTCTCCAGCTTTTATCTTAAAATTAATCCCATCAAGTGCATTTACATTAACTTCTCCCATTTTATAGACCTTTTTAACATCTTTTACTTCAAAAATCACCTTTTCCATTATTTCACCTTCTAAAAAATGGAAAGATTTTTATCTGCAGCTTTAATCATTATTGTATCACCATCTTTTAATCCTTCTTTTACTTCTATAAAATCATCAGTAATTAATCCTATTTTTATTTCTTTCTTTTCAATTTTGGGATTTCCATTTTCATCAACACCATTTTTGATTTTTACATAGGTTTTTTCATTTTCAAAAATTACAGCATCTGATGGAATTTTTATTATATCTGTAAGATTTAACGTTGTAATTTCACCTTCTGCAGTTGCTCCAAAGTAAATCTTTTTGTGTTTATCGCTATTTTTAGTAATGATTTTCGCTTTTATTTTCACTTTATCAGATGAACCTTTTTCAACAGTTCCTGGCGAAATATAGGAAATTACTCCCTCAAAATATTCCCCGGAAAGTCCATTGATTTTTAATTTTATTTTTTGATTTAATTTAATTTTATTATAGTCAAAAATGTCAATATATCCAATAAATTCTAATGTTGAATCATCTGCTATTATGCATAATTTTTGTTGAGAAGGCAAAATATCTCCTTTTCTTACATTTAATCCAAATATTATACCGTTGATAGGAGCTTTTATAAGCGTATTTTCATAATTTAGTTTAGCTTTTTCATAAGATAATTTTTTAATTTTTTCTTCCAATGTATTTGTACCCTTCACTTCTTCATAAGCTAATTGAGCATTTAACATGGAAATCTTATAGTCAAGATCGTCCACTTTCAAAATTTTATCCCCTTTTCTTAGATACTGCCCGTTTTTAGTAAATATTTCCTTTACTTCTCCGCCTATTTTTGAGTATATTATATAAAAATTTTCAGGATATACATATCCGTCTACATTAATAAATTCCGTTAAATCCCCTTTTTTTACAACATATTCTATTTCATTATTTATATTTGAAAAAGCTTTATTTGCATTACAGGATATTAATATCATAATAAGAGCTAAAATAATAGAGATAACAATTATTTTTCTTTTCATCTATTTAATTCCTCCTCAAAAATACTTATAATATCATATCCAAGGACATTATATAATGTAAGTTTATCAAATAACAGTTCAGCTTTTATTCTTTCATATTCAAAATGTGTTTTTAACATATTTATTTTTTCAAGTTTTAATTCATTTAAACTCAAATATCCTTTCTCATATTGTTTTTTTGCAGTTTCATAATTGATTTCAGAAATCTGCTTTTCAAGATCAATACTTTTAAGCTGTAATTCGTCGTTATTTATTTTCTCCTGGATGTTTTTTATTTCGGTGGAAATAGCATTTAATTTGTTCTTATATTTTTTTAATGAAATAATATAATCCATATCCATGCTTTTTTTCGTATTTTGTCGATAGTTGTTATCAAATATATTGTATGAAAAATTTAAAAATATTGTTGTATCTGTTTTATAGCTATTGGTTAAATCGTTTTTATTATAATTCATTAAAATTCCCATATTTATATCAGGAAGATCATAAACAAATTTTCTTTTGAGCTTTGCTTTGTTTTTTTCAACTTCAAGAAGAGCAGCTCTTATATCTTCTCTATTTAATGGAATTTCCGTTATTGTTGAGGGCATAGAGAGTTCAATTAATATAACATCGGGGATATTATATTCTTTAATTTTATTAATAGATATCTGCAGATTATTAATAGATATCTTTTCATTTAAATAATTTTTTTGAAGAGTTAGATATTCTATTTTTCCAATAATGCCTTTTACATACTTCTTTTTAGCCTCATAGAACAATTGTTTCCTTATTTCAAAAGCTTCTTTTTGAAGATTTAATAAATTACTATAATAATTATAATAATAAGCGTTTTTTAAAGTATTTATAAATAGAGAATTTTTTAAATTTTTTAATTCCCATTTTGTGGATAATAATAAAATCTTTTTATCTATATTATTTAAATCATCAAAAGAAAATAATTTTTTAGAAATGCTAACAGAGTAAGAATTATTATTGTTGTTAAAATCAGACGTATATTTGAGGGTTCCAATAATATCAAAACCATAAATTTTCATATTTAAAGATAAAGGAATTTCAAGTTGCTTAAAATTATTGTTGTCGTAAAATCTGCTTGTAAATACACCTTCATTGATACCTATATTTTTTAAGATAGATTCTTCCATTTTTAGATTATTCAAAGCATTATTATAAGAATTTAAAGCCATTAAATATTGAGTATCATTTTCTATTTTTTCAACTATTTTATCAACGAAATTTGCAAATATTGTAAGGGTCAATAATGTCCAGAATAAAATTAAAAAGCTTTTTTTCATAATCTACACCTCATTAATTTAAAGAGATGATTTCTTCAATACAACTCTCAAAATCGCTTCCTTCTAAGGATATAAGATCTATATAAACTGAAACAACTTCATTATATTTTAAGGTTATTTGATTTAATGTGGAAAGATAATCAATCTTTAATTGATTATACTGTGTTTTTTCAATAAGTCCATTTTTTAATTTCATTTCAGCATTTTTTAATTGTAATTTGATATATTCCTGTTGAAGTTTATTTATTCTAATTTCATTCAGCAAACTGTTAAATCTGTTTATTAAGTCATTTATTTGTTTTTCTTTTAAATTTTTAACTTTTAAAAGATTATATTGCCCTTTTTTAAATTCTATTTCTTTCTTTTTTAGTTCAAATCCGCTTAGAATATCTTTTGTGGCATTAAATTCTTCTTCCAGAATTTCATAATTTAGCATTTGCCTTTTTAAATCAATATCATTATTCATTAATGATTTAATATCAAAGTGTTTTTTGGTTATTTTATCCTCATTTACAACAATATTATTTAAATTTATTTGCGAAATTCCACAAAACTTTTTGAATTCATCTATTATATTGTTATATTTTTCATTTATCGTATCATATATGTACTTAGCGTTTTTTAGTTGATATTCAGCATTTAATAATTCTATTTTGCTTATGAGATTTTTATTGTATAATTTTTGAGATTTTTCATAGTTATATTTAGCATTTTCGTAGTTTAATTTTTTAATATTTAAATCTCTTGCAGTTACATCAAGATTGAATAGATAATTTAAAAATCTTTTGTATAAATCCTTTTGTGTATTTAAATAATACCCGGTTTTATCTAAATGCATTATTTCACTTTTTATTAATGCTATAGTACTATCTGCTGTGATTCTGGCATTTTCATATTCCATAAGTTGTTCTTCCCTGCTTAACTCATTTAACAGATAATCCACGTTATTTTCTTTGAAAGAAGAGATATAATCTTTAATTCCTTCTGCATAAACAATAACGGTACCAATTAAAAGTAAAATAACAAAAAACTTTTTCACAATCCCACTCCTTTCATAATGTGAATAAATTCTTTTTTCTCGATATAATATTATATCATTTTTTTCTATGGTTTCAACCATAAAAATAAAATTTAACTGAAAATTAACAAAAAAATTTAAAAATAATCTTGTAATTTACTTTTTATCGTATTATATGAATTTGTCAATATTAGTGTTTTTTAAATAAAGTAAAATTGAAACAGAATAATAAAAAGCCTGATTCATAATGAATCAGGCTTTTTGTTTATTAAACTTATAAATTATTTTTCTGATTTTAATACAGCAAGTGCAAGTGATGCAAGTTTTGACTCGGCTGTGTCAGCTCTTGATACAATAACTATAGGAGCTTTTGCACCTAAAACAAGACCAGCTATTTTACCGTTTGCCAGGTAAACAGCAGCTTTTCCAAGAACATTACCAGCATGAATATCTGGTACAACAAGGATATCTGCATGACCAGCAACATCGCTTTTAATCTTTTTGATTTTTGCTGCCATTTCGCTCAATGCATTGTCCAATGCCAAAGGTCCGTCAACTGTACAGCCTTTAATTTGACCTCTTTTGTTCATTTGTGTGATAATTGCTGCATCCATTGTCTCTGGCATATCTGGATTTACAACTTCAACAGCGGCTAATAATGCAACCTTTGGATTTTCAATTCCCATTGAATGAGCTAATTCAACAGCGTTGTTGATTATAGCAACCTTTTGATCTAATGTAGGTTTTATTATCATTCCACCGTCTGTTACTAATTTTAATGAATCAAGTGCATCTGTTTCAACTATTGCTACATGGCTTAATACGCTTCCTGTTCTAAGACCCCATTCTTTATTTAATACAGCTTTTAATAATTTTGATGTTTTTATTAAACCTTTCATTACAATATCTGCTGCACCTGAAGAAACTAATCTAACTCCCTGTTCTGCGGCTTCTTCTTCTGTTTTTGCGTCGATTATATCGAATTCTTTTCCTAATTCCTTTAAATTTTCTTCAATAATTTCTTTGTTACCAACTAATACAGGTTCTACAAAACCTTCGTCGTATGCGGCAGAAACAGCCTTTAAAGCCTCTTTATCTTCTGCACCAACTACTACAACCCTTTTTTTGTTTACTGTTTTTGCTTTTTCAATAACATCTTTTAAAGTTCTCAACCTGAATTCCCCCTTTATATAAGAGTTTTTATTGATCACCTATTGAAATATTAATTTGAACGGTGGCAGGTTCTAATTCAATATATCTTGCAAGATAGTAAGAATATCCCAGATCAGGATCATTCTCGTAATAAAAAGTAGCATTACTTTTTGCGACACCGATATTATAAATTCCTGGTCCAAGTTTTATTTTATTAAACTTAAAATATCCATCTTTATTGGTAATTGTTGAATATAATACAGTTGAATTATCTGTTGGAAGTATTAAAACAACTCTTCCAGGTTTTGGGGTTGCCAGTTCTCCTAAGTCTGAATTGTCATATACATGTCCTTCTATAGTTCTATAATCTGCTTCGGTATCTGCAACAGTCCATGCCCGTATTATTGGCGAAAACTCTTCAAGCGATGAATTATATGAATTTCCAATATCAAAATCAATGATTAGGTTATAAGTTCTTCCGGCACTTATAGAATCAATATTAACTGTAATATCCATTTCAGTTGATGAAATAGATATGTTCTTTGTTTTATCTTCTTCTACAATTGTTGCCGTTGGTGAAAGAATTACAGAAATTTTAGCGTTTTTTAAGTCTTTTTCGTTAATATTAAATTCTTTGATCTTTTCAAGAGTTCCAGCAAGTGTAAGAAAATTTTTTTCATAATTGCTTAATAATTCAATATTGGTGGAATCAGAGGTTAATTTCATTGATGCGACCTTTAAAGTTGCTTCTGAAATGCTTTCATCTGGTGCATCGGTTAGATAAACAATTATTTTGGTTAATTCTTCTGAGGGTTGAGGTTTTGGTTTAACGCATCCGGTTAATGAGAAAAGGAAAATAATGAGTATCATTGTGGTTATAAATACTTTTTTTAGCAAAATTTTTCACCTCTTTTTATTTTATTTATATAAGACTAAAGATTATTGCTAAAATAAGGATAATTACAATTATGATATTTGCATATTTTGTATAGAATGTAATTTCGTTATTTAATGGAACTGAAAATTGAGCACCTTTATATGTATGTGTTGGTAATGTGTTTATTATTCTTCCGTATTTATCTACTATTCCGGTAATACCGGTATTTGAAACCTGTATAAATGTTCTTCTGTTTTCTGCCGCTCGTAAAACAGATTTGGAAAAATGTTGTAGTAGAGCTGTTTTATGAGAAAACCATCCATCATTACTTATGGCGACTAAGAATTGAGCACCGTTTTTTGTGAAGTTTCTTGAAAGTTCTGGAAAATATGTTTCAAAACAGATTTGAACACTGAATTTTTTGCCATTTAAGTTGAGTATAGAGTATTCATCACCTGGTGTGTAAAAGCTTACTAACTTAAAGAAAGAAAATAAGCTGAAGACGCTTTTATATGGTAGAAACTCTGCAAAAGGCATTAATCTAATTTTGTTATATATATTTTCTATTTCACCATTTTTGTTTATGTATATAGCGCTGTTATAATATTCACGTTTTTCATAATCAACAGTGGGAAAACCCATGAGCCAGTTTTTATCTGATAACTTAATGGCTTCTTTAATGACTTTGAATATTTCATCATTTCTTATGTCTTTTATAAATACAGCTTCTGGCAGGATTAATAGTTCAGAATTATCCTTGCTTTTTTCTATGTATTTTGATATTTCCACATATGATTTCCACATGTCATTTGAGTATTTTACTTCCTGAGGAACATTTGTCTGGAATACACTGATTTTAACGGAATTTTCTGAGGTGTTTATCATAGGTAATTTTTCTGAGATTGTAAAGTTTATTATATATAGTATGCCTATAATAAAAATACCGATTTTAAGTCTTTCGCGTTCAGATGAAAATGCAATATATGCATTAACGAATAATATTAATATGGTAAGTCCAATACTACCTGTAAAAGGGAGTATTTGTAGAAATCCTGTGTGCATGTAAAGCGCATCGGATAAGTTTGCACCTGTAAATGCAAGGTCTCCAAATTGTTTTAAAATTTCAGCTGCTGCATATGAGAATACAGAAAATAGTATTAAAGATGTTTTGTTTATAACGCGCGATTTTCTGAAATATAATTCTCCTAAAATCCATATAATATAATATGGAATTGTAAGTATTAGAATCATAAGCAGATATGAGAAAAAGCCTATATATCCCGGGAATGTTTTTATTACCTCGGGAATGTTTTTGGTTAAAACAGGTACTTCCCACCATAATGTGGTTACCATTAACGAATAACTATATAAAAAGACTTTTATCAGTCTTTCTAATGTTTTTTTTGAGTTTACAAATGAATATATAAATGGAGCAACAGAAAACCAGACGAGAAATGAAGATAAATTTCCCGGCATTGATAATCCAGTTAAAATTCCTGAAATCAAAGGCAAAATATAGTTCAAAATATCCCTCCTGAAATTATTTCATGTATTCAAAATCTACTACATGGAATGTTGCAAGTCTTTCGTTTTTACTTTTTTTCCATTCTATTTCTATTGGTGCAGCAAATTCTGGTTGTAATCTTCCTTTGTCTACCCAATATTTTGATTCTTTATGGTTAAATATACCAGGATTTACGCTTATTGTTAATTTTATAGGCTTGTTTACAATATAGACTTCATCAATGCTTTTTTCTGAATTTAAGATATCTATAATTTCATTGTATATTTCCTCAGGTGGATATGGTTTTATGTTTATTAAAGCAATATTTTTTGATAAAGGACCTATTATTTTTACATTAGCAATTTCTCTTTTGTAGTTATATTTGTCTAAAATGTCATGTATTACTTCGTTTGCGAATGAAACGGCTCTTCCGTGATAATCCATGTTTATTAATAATTTTAAAAGATGTTTTAATTTGCATCCTTCTCTATGGGCATTTTCCCCAACTTTTCTGATTTTAATGTTATATATTTTAATAATTTCCCTTAATTCTTCTTTTGTTAAGCCAATAATGGGTGAATAGAGATTGTTCATTACTTTTATTTCTGTTTTTCCCCATGAGTCCGATTGATTTGCACCTGTTGCAACAAGTTTATCTCCTGCAACAGACTTTACTCCTGACATTTTAAGTTTTCTAGTACATTGATTACAGTTTGGTCCTTTTTTCATTATTTTGTATTGTGCCATGTGCTTGTCAGTAAATATAATTTCAAGATCCAAATCCTCAGCGGTTCTTAAAACAGATTCTATACTTTTTGAATAAGCAAATGGACCAAATAATACGTTTACTAATTTTACGCGGTTTTTCCCCAAAGCTTCTTTTGCTAAAAATGCTGTTACTGTGCTATCCATGCCGCCAGAAAAGGCTACGTATAATATGTCGTCTTTTACTAAATCCTTTATTTCTGCTTTGATCTGTTCAACCTTTTTTTCTATATTTTCTGGAATTTCAAAGATACTTCATCACTCCCTATTTCCAATATTGCATAACTGTTTTCACAAAATGCACCTGGATTTATGCATCTAATATTATTTATTATTCTGTCATCAGGTCTGTGCGTATGTCCGTATATCATAATATCAATATTGCTGAATCTTTTTATAAGACGCTCAGGATCTCCCCATCCTGCCTGATGTCCGTGTATAATTCCAATTTTTTTGCCTTCAATATTTATAATACGTTTTTCAGGTAATGAATATTTTACATCATAATAATCTGCATTTCCATATACGCCAATAAATTCAGGTGACTGAGCTTTAAAATAAAAAATAACCTCTTCTTCTATAAAATCACCTGAGGCTATAATATAATCATATTTTGAACAATCAATTTTTTCCAATTGCAAATACGTGCTGCGTGTTGGAATATGAATATCTGAAATTAAGAGTATTTTTTTCATATATATCACCCACTTTTATTATACCAGATTTTTTATAAACTTCTTATTAAATTTCTATTGTTCAATGAGAAAATAGAATACAGTATGCAAAAATTTTCTTTTTATCACTTGATTAAATTCGATTTTTACAGTATAATATATAAGGAAGTCTTGCACCTGTAGCTCAATTGGATAGAGCGTCGGACTTCGGATCCGCAGGTTGGGGGTTCGAATCCCTCCAGGTGCGCCATTACACGCCAATAATCGCAGAAATAGTATTAAAAAAAGGGAGGTAAGATTTATGGCAGAAGTAGAAGTATTAAAAGTTGCTGCAAACTCAAAACCTATTGCTATCGCTGGCGCATTAGCTGCAATTATAAGGGAAAAGGGGAAAGCTGAAATCCAGGCTATTGGAGCAGGTGCTGTTAATCAGGCTGTAAAAGCAGTTGCTATTGCACGTGGTTATGTAGCACCAAGCGGGATTGATCTTGTATGTATTCCAGCATTTGTTGATGTAAAAATCGATTCAGAAGAAAGAACAGCTATAAAGTTCGTTGTTCAACCAAGAAAATAAAAAGGGCTTAACGCCCTTTTTATTTTTTTTATATTGTATTATAAGCACTTTCTATTATTTTATTTTTTATTGTTAAAAGTTCTTTTATGTCATATATTATAAAATCTGCATCTTTTACTTCTTCCAGTGCATAGCCATATGTACAACCCACAGATAATATTCCATTCTTCTTTGCTGCATCTACGTCTTTATGTCTATCTCCAATCATAACAAAATCTTTCTTCCCTTTGGTTATTAGTTTTAATACATAATCCTTTTCTGCCCAGTTATACATTTCAGAACAATGTGGGAAATCTATGTATTTATTTAATTCTTTTTCCAACAATGCGTTTAAATATTTTTTGTTGCAATTGGAAAGTATATATAATGTGTGATTTTCGTTTTTTAATGTTTTTAGTACTTCGATTGCGCCGTCAAAAAAGATTTCATTTTTAGGAAGTTTTTCTATTATTTCAATTTCGTATTTATCAAGCAATTTTATGGCTTTTTCTATAATTTCGGGGTCTTTTGTGTTTAAAAGACCATAAAAGATGTCATCTATTGTATAACCTATGTATTGTAAGATTTCTTCTTTTTCAATGTTAGGATTATATCCAAGATCTTTTAATAATTGTCTTATTGCAGGTATTGCAATGTTTTCTGTATTGATTAATGTTCCATCGAGGTCAAATATAAAATTCACTTTTTCACCGCCATTTTAGTAACTCATTATATTTTCTTTTAATTTTAATTCTATGAATCCTTTATCTTTAATCACTCCAAATAATTCGATATAATCCCCAAAAACCTTTTTCTCAATATTATTTAAATTGGATTTTATATTTTCAAGGTTTACAGAATATCCGGTTATTTTGATTTTGAATTTTTTAGTTGTAGTAGAGCTGTTTGTTAGATTTATCCTGTATGTTTTTTCAATGTAATCTTTTGTTCTGTATTCATTTAAAAGTATTATATCGGCTTTTACATTCCAGCCTTTTCCAAGATTTATTTCAGCATAGTCATTTATGGAAGTTTTTGTAAGCTTTGAAACTTTGTTTATAAATTCTGTTTTTCCATTTTTTGTGTATATTCTAAAATCTCCTGAAATAAGAGGAACACCTAAACCGTTTTCTTTTGAATTTAAGAACCTTCTTAAAACATCGAGGTATCTATTTTTTATTGAACCAGAATAAAAATCAAATGTAAGATACTGTATGTCTTCGTATTTCTTTATTTTACCAAGTGAAACTACTTTATTGAAATCTCCATTAAAAGGCAATATTTTTCCAATGTTTATTATTGTGGATTCATTAATTAATTGAGGTATATCATAGTTTTCTACAGGTCTTTCCATTGCAAGTGATTTTGAGTAATAATTTTCTTTAATTTGTGGTTTTGCAGTTTGTGTAAAGTTTTCATTTATTAGTATTGTATCGTATTCCTGGTTTAATCTTCCGGATATTTTATATGTTGCATATAATGTTCCGTCATCTTTCATATCATATACTATATCCCATTTCATAGGGGTGGATATTAATATTAATCCTTTAATCTTTTTTGCAGTTAGAATTTTATTATTAAAGAGTTTATTGAGATTTTCTTTTTCTGTTTTACACCACATTTTTAGATTATTATCAAAGTAATAGATAAATGCCGGATTAAATGTATCTTCTATTATAAGAGGATTTTGGTTTAATATTTTTACCCTGCCATTTATAGCTTCATGAAGTTTTTCATTGTTTCCTATTATTCTAAAAGCTACGTCCTCAGGAGCCGGGAAGGATATACTGTAATATTCGGCATTTTCTATGAAGATTACAGATTGGTCTTTTTCCAGAGAAAACTTAAAATTTTCTGTCCATGGCAATTCTTTGCTTATAATTCCAGTATTTCTAAATATCAGTAATTTATCTCCAAAAACTGAAAATGCAAACAGAATTAACAATGATAAAATTAAAATTTTTTTCATTTTTTGTTTTCCCCCTTTAAATAAAGATATTTTTCTAAAGCTTTTCGTGCTATTGGAGCAGCCACTGCGGAACCGTAGCCACCATTTTCAATAAAGGATACAATGGATACTTCTGGCGAGTTTGCAGGCATAAATCCGGCAAACCATGAATGAGGCGATTTTCCTCCCATTACTTCTGCTGTTCCAGTTTTACCAGCAACTAATTCTTTGAAGTCCTTAAAAACATGATATGCCGTTCCGCCGTTTGAACTATCACCGGGATATGTTGTAACTTCAACTAATCCCTTTAATATATTAAAATAATTAAATTCATTTATTGGATGATAAAAATCAAGATGCTTTTCAAAATTTTTAAAATTTCCTGTTATATTTGTTATATATTTGTCCATTACATGAAATCTATAGTATTTTCCCTGTGTGCTTAATATATTATATAATCGCAAAATACTTATTGGAGTAAATTGCATATATCCCTGACCTATTGAAGTTAAAACAGTTTCCCCAATATACCAGTCCTGATGGAATTTTTCCTGTTTCCATGTTCTACTTGGAAATATTGAATTGACTTCTCCTGTTAAATCTATATTTGTTTTTTTGGATAATTTAAATGCACTGGCGTATGAACTCATTGTATCAATACCGAGTTTTAGACCAAGTTCATAATAATATAAATTACATGATACACGTAAGGATTTTACAAGGTTTGTTATACCATGACCAAATATATTCCAATCATAATATTCAGCTATAATTTTTCCTGAAGAATTTTTTAGTTCAAACTTTCCATCACACATTATTGTGGATTCCGGAGAAATTCCCTCTTCCAATCCAACCAGCGCAAAAAAAGGTTTTATAACAGAACCCGGAGCATAAGTGGTAGAAATAGCCCTGTTAACCAATGGTTGCTTTGTGTCGTATAAAATTTTCTTCCATTCCCTTATTGTTAGTCCTGAAGAGAATAGATTGGGTTCTACAGAAGGATAACTTACCAACGCCAGAATATCCCCATTATTTGGGTTTGACATTATTACTGCGCCGGGTTTTTTATATTTTTCTATTTCATCATATATAAACTTTTGAAGTCTATAATCAATTGTAAGATATATATCTTTTCCTTTTATAGGCGATACTTCTTCGAGAACTTTTTTTACACGACCGCCTGGGGTTATTTTAGCTATTTGATATCCGGGTTTTCCTTCAAGAATATCATTATAAACTTTTTCTATTCCATATAATGGTTTTCCATCTGAGTTTACATAACCAACAATAGGATATATAGATTTGTCTTTATATTTCCTTACGTATTTTTCAGATATTCTAAAACCTTTAAGATTATTTAGTGTTTTAATACCAGCAGGTGTTAATTTTACAGTAATCTTTTTTTGAAATAGCAGTTTATCAATATATGTTTCAGGAGAATCACTGATTTCTGAGAATACTTTTCTTAATTTTTCATATGTTTCTTCAGAAAATGATTCATTGAAATTTTCAATTACATACTCCTTTTCATTCCAGGCCAATAAGATTCCGTTTTTATCGTATATATTTCCTCTAATTGCGTTGAGAGTGATAATTCTTGTACTTAGTTCATCAACATCACGGGCATATTTTTTATGGTTTATTATTTGCAAATATCCACTTCTCATTATTAAAAAAGCAAAGGAGATAAATATTACATAGATTATACTTCTAAAGCGTGATTCTTTCATTTTTTCCAACCCTTCCGGTTATAATAAAATGGGCTATGGCTATTAGTATATAAGAGATTATAAGTGTATAGAAATTTTTGTTTAATAATGCCAGAAAAAATAGAGGAGGAAGTGTGCTTATTATACTTCTAAAAAAACTTTTTTCTAAAAATTCCAAGAGTTTTCCAGAAGCAATTGTGATTAAAAAGAATACAATTGTCATTCCTCCAATATCATATTTGGAGGAAAAGTATATTATTGAGTATAAAAATGAGAAGAATATCAGCTTTTCGGGTTTTGTATATTGAACAATTAAAAAAACTATACCAAAGGTAAAGAAAAGTATGTCTCCAAACCATCTATCCCAGGAAACGGAAATTAATGTCATTAGTGTTATATATAAAATATCCATTATTCCACCTCTAATTCTGAAAATAGGAATATATCCGCTTGTGGAATGTCATTTTTAAAGAAATAAGAAGTATTTGATTTTATATATGCGGTCCCTTTAATATAAACTTTTGATTGAAGCCAGTTTTTATATGAAATTAAAATCTTATAATTTTTGCCATTTTCAAAAAGTTTTATGCCTTCTGGAATATGAATAATAAGATTTCCATTTCCTGTTTCCTTTATTAAAATATCGTATCCATCATATCTTCCGAAAAATTCTCTTTTTCCCCAGCCGAGCTTTTGAACAACAATTTCACCTCTTAAATTTTCTTCCACAAATCCTGAAATAATATTTTCTTTTGAAAAACATATACTGTTTTTTCTGACGTTTTTTGAACTTTTTATATATATATATCGTTCATCTTCATTTATATATATTCCAGGCGTTAAAGATAAAGATATGTTAGTTTCTTTAGTTTTTATGGAATAGCTTTTCGTGGATTCTACTATTTTATTTTCTAAAATATTTAAATAATCTCTATTTTTTATAGTTAAAAGATAATTATTTCGCAGGTCAACAAAAACAATATCCAGAGGGTAATTTACTCTGGATATAATAAAATTTATATGAGGGTATATAGTTGATATAACAGATAAAAGTATTAAAGAAATTAAGTAATACAAAAACTTTCTATTCATAATTATTTATGAAGTTTTGAAAGATTATCCAGTATTTTAACCTTATCCAACACCATTCCCGCACCTCTGGCAACAGCAGTAAGCGGATCTTCAGCAACAACAACATTAATTTTTGTTTCATGCTCAATAAGTTCTTTAAGTCCTTTTAATAAAGCACCACCACCTGAAAGGTAAATACCTTTCATAACAATATCTGTTAATAATTCAGGTGGAGTTTCTTCTACAGTTAATTTTATCTGTTCTACAATTTTTGATACAGGATTGCTTATAGCTTCCCTGATTTCATAGCCTTTTAATACAATATTTCTTGGTAATCCTGATAAAATATCCCTTCCTATAATTTCAACTTCTTCATTATCGTATTCGTCATTTGGCCAGGTATTTCCAATTTTTTTCTTGATTCTTTCAGCGGTTCTTTCTCCGATAAGAAGTCCGCTTTTTTCTTTTACATAATTTATTATTGCTTCATCTAATTCATCTCCAGCAATTCTAACGGATTTTGATAGAACAATACTTCCAAGGGAAATTACAGCAATTTCTGTTGTTCCACCGCCTATATCTACAACCATATTACCGGAAGCTTCTTCAACATTTAATCCTACACCAATAGCAGTTGCCATAGCTTCTTCTATAAGAAAAGCTTTTCCAGCACCAGCGTCCAGTGTAGCCTTATGTAAAGCATTTCTTTCAACCTCTGTTGCATCTGTTGGAATACCAACAACAACTATGGGTTTTAAAAATGTAAATGAACCAACAGAAGCATCTATGAAATATTTTAACATTGCAAGTGCTGTATTGTAATCAGCAATAACACCATCTTTCAAAGGCCTTATGGCAATAATATTTGCAGGTGTTTTTCCTATCATTTTTTTTGCTTCTTTTCCAACAGTTAAGATTTCCCTTGTATCCTTTTCTATAGCAATAACAGATGGTTCGTTAACAACAATTCCCTTTCCTTTTACATAGACCAATGTATTTGCAGTTCCTAAATCTATTCCTATATTAGCTCTCATTTTATTTCCTCCCGAAATTCATGTTTTTAATATTATATCATATTTTCTTAAAAACGTCTATAATTTCCGTGACAAAAGGCAATTGCAATGGCATCTGCTGCATCATCAGGGGTTGGTGTTTTTTTGAGGTTAAAAATTGTTTTTAACATTCTTTGTATTTGTCCCTTTTCAGCACGTCCATAACCGGTTATTGCCTGTTTTACCTGATAAGGTGTATATTCTGCAATAACTAATCCAGCCTGTTGCAGAGTTAGCAGTATTACACCGCGTGCTTCGCCAACCTGAATAGCAGTTTTTACATTTTTAAAGAAGAAAAGGCTTTCAACAGCAGCTTCATCAGGATTATATTTGTTTATTAACTCATTCATTTTTTCATATATTTCCAGTAATCTTTTGTTTAAATCTGCATTTTTATCTGTTTCTATTACTCCAAAGTCTATTAGTTTAAAGGTGTTTCCAATCTTATCAATAACTCCAAAACCAATCCTTCCATATCCAGGATCTATTCCTAATATTCTCATATTCTACTCCTTTAAATATAATATTTTTTCATTCAGATTATAACATAAAATCAATTATTTTTATTTAATTTGCTTTAATTCAAGAATAAGAGTATAATCATAATACATACATTAAAAAAATATTCAAATATTATTAACTTAAATATAGTGGCATCGCATAATAAAATAAAGGAAATGAGGTGTATTTATGAAAAAAATGGTATTTATGTTATTGGTTATAGGTGTTTTTTCAGGGATTATGTTAGGTTTTGAAATCTCAGGAAGTTATTTAAAAGAATTGTCTGGATATGAAAGAGCTTTTGTGGGTGGAAGTGTAACTATTGGTGATAAGGATATATTTGGATTGGAAATAGGTGTTTTTTCCCCGGAGGATATTATAAATACAGGTGAAATAACATATCTGCAACCAACTATCTTTTTTTTAGTCCAGATTCCAACTAAAAGAATAAAGGTATTTTCGGGAATAAGTCCAATTATTCAATATTACAATGGAGAATTTTCAATTTATTCCTATACAATGTATCTTACAAAAGCAGGAATTTCAATATATTTAGGGCCTTTTGTTATTACAGGTGGTGTTAATACAGTTTTTGACCTGTCATTTCAACAGACATTTGGAATATTTGGAGTATATGGTGAATTTGGATTAAGATTTTAAAATTAATGGAGGGAAAAATTATGAAAAGAAAAATAATTATTATAATAGGTTTAATAACCATATTTTTGTTTTTTTCATGTCAAAAAGTTGATCCGATAATGGAAAATGGAGATGTTGATGGATATGCAAATTTAAGTGATAATGTGGATAATAGCAATATTAAAGTATCAATAGAAGGTTTAGAGGCAACAGGAAATGGATTTAGTCCAGTTGATACTATAAGTACCTTAAATAAAACTAAAACAATTGAAGATGGTTATTTTTCATTGGAGAATATTCCAGAAGGGAAATATATAATAAAGGCCGAAAAGGATGGGTATTTTCCAACAAAAAAATTTATAGATATAAAAAATAATGAAAAAACGACTTTAGGAGCATCTCTGGTGTTATATCCGTTAGGAGATTATGGTACTTTAAATGGAAAAGTTAAATATATTGATAAATCAGACCAAACAGGTATTTTGTTAGAAATTAGAACGCCAGAAGGAGAACCTTTGCCCGGGATGTACACATTTTCAGACAAAAATGGAAACTATTCATTTGATTTTGTTCCTGTGGGTAATTATATAGTGTATGCAAGAGATGTCGAAGAAAACTCTGAATATTCGGCAGATGCAGCACCAATTGTTATAGAAAACGGAAAAAATACAGTGGCACCGGATTTGATATTACGTAAAGCGGCAAAACATGTTGTTATTTTTAAAGATGTAGATGCCTGGTCAGAACCAAGTGCTGTTACGGATATTTTAGATAATATAGGTTTCTCTGAAGGTAGTGGTATAAAACAATATGAAATAAAAAGTTCTGAAGATATTAATAATTTAAATTCATTTGATTCAAGTTGGGCTATAATTATCGAGGGTGATCAGACAGGTAATTTTTATGATATATATAAAACCAATATGGATAAATTTAATACTTTTGTAAGTAATGGTGGAACGTTATTCTGGATTGCCTGCGACAATGGCTGGAATGGAGGAGATTTTACAGGAACTCTTCCTGGCGGTGTAACCTGGAGAGATTATTATGATAGTTATAATGAAATAACAAATAGAACACATCCATTATTGGCAGGCTTTCCTGAAGAATCTTTAGTGGGTAATTATGCAAGTCACGGAGGTTTTGATAATTTAAGTTCGGCAGATATAATTAACCCTGTGGTATTTATAAAAGAATATTCTACAAATGAAAAATATCCAACATATATTGAATATAGATATGGAAATGGAAGGGTAATCGCTTCGACTTCTCCTCTGGAATATTATATTGGAAATTTAGCAGGGGATAGCGAATGGTATATTTTATTACTTAAGCGATCAATAGAATATACCTTTAACCTGCCCCTTACCCCAGTTGAATAAAAAATAAAATAAAATAAAAACAAAGCCGTCAGGCTTTGTTTTTATTTTATACTTTTATATCAAAAATTTTTTTGATATAATTGATTTATCAAAATTTAGAGGTGATTGTGTTGAAGAAAATCCTGATAATTATATTGATTTTTATTAATATAACCATATTTTCAATAGGGTTTGATATATCTTTTTACTGGAAATCTCCTGGAAGATTTTATTCCAGCGTATATCAGAATATACCATTTTTTAGATATTTGTATTCTAAAGAAGGTGCGGGACAGGAACAATTATATTCTTTTCTGGAAAAAAATATAGATAAAAGTCTTAAAAATGATGTTTTAAAGTTTATTAATTCGGATTTTTTATTTTTAACCAATGATACATTATCTCTGGAGAATATGTTCTGGATAATTCCTATACAGGATAGTATTAAATTTATATCTACTTTTAATGGATATATAATAACAGATTATAATGATATAGAAAAATTAATTTATTTGATAAAAAATCTTTTTAGTTATGAGGTAGAATATAATAATGGAAAATATAATATAAAACAGTTAAATTTAAAATTCCAATTAATAGCAGATCATATAATATTTTATAATGGAAAAGCAATAGACTTAACAGAAATTTTTGGGCTTTTAGATTATTTTAACGAGTTAAAATTACAGGTAACCACAAATGTATATATCCATTTTAAAAATCACAAATTTAATTTTTTTGTTGAACCTTTGCAGGAAAAATATATTCAAAAATATCCGGATACTTCTGAGGGAACAGTAACAGTTCAATATGAAAATAAAAATATCATATTTAATATTGATACAAATTTCAAAGTATTAAAAAGTACCTCGCTGAAAAAAGATTATAAAATTTTTGGTGATTCTGTTGTATATTTAAATATAGAAAAAAAAGAAAATATTTTAAATATCGCAAAGAGAATTTTTACACCAGATGACGATTATTCGCTTAATGTATTAAGATATATTCTTGAAAGCGTAAAAAATGTAGATTCAGTATATATAAGCGAATATTTTTCGAGAAAGGGTGATGGGATATCCATAATTATACCAGGTGAAGTTAACGTCGAAAAATTGGAAGAAAAATTTTCTCATTGGAACATCAAAAGTAAAAAATTGGGGAATTATACTTATTATACTATTTATTATAAAAATATTGGAGATCCGGTATATCTTTATTTAAACGAAAAACAGTTAATTATATCTTCAAATTCTCCATCTTTAATGAAATATATTATAGTAAGTTCTAAAAAGATATCAAATTTAGGAGTATTTAAAAATATTGATAATCTGGAAAATAATGTATTATATTTCTGGTATATAAATATAAATTCTTTTTTCGAGGAGTATATAGGCGATTCAGTTCCCGGTGAAGTTTTAATTTTAAATTCTGAAGAGGATAATAGATTTAAAGAGTTAATAATATTAAGGTAGGTGAAAGGATGAGTATTTTATCAAAAATATTTGATAAAAATAAAAGAACATTAAACAGATATAGAAAAACGGTGGAAAAAATAAATAAAATAGAACCGGAATATGAGAAATTATCAGATGAAGCGTTAAAGGCAAAAACTGAAGAATTTAAAAAGAGATTGGAAAATGGAGAAACGCTTGATGATTTATTAGTTGAAGCGTTTGCTACAGTAAGGGAAACGTCTAAAAGAGTATTAAATATGAGGCATTTTGATGTGCAATTAATGGGTGGTATTGCTCTACATGAAGGAAATATAGCAGAAATGAAAACAGGTGAAGGTAAGACTCTTGTTGCCACGCTTGCTGTTTATTTAAATGCATTAACAGGAAAAGGAGTACATCTTGCCACGCATAATGATTATCTTGCTAAAAGGGATGCTCAATGGATGGGGCCAATATATGAATTTCTTGGTCTCAGCGTAGGTTTTATTCAGGCAGGAATGGAGACAGCCGATAGAAAAAAAGCTTATCAATGCGATATTACATATGGAACAGCAAATGAATTTGGTTTTGATTATTTGAGGGATAATCTTGTATATGATCTTGAAGATAAAGTTCAAAGAGGACATCATTATGCAATAGTTGACGAAGCAGATAGTATTTTAATTGATGAAGCCAGAACACCGCTTATTATTTCAGGTCCTTCTGATACACCTTCACATTTATATACAAAATTTGCAGGAATTGCAAGAAAGTTGAAAAAAGACGAAGATTTTACCTTAGATGAAAAGGGTAAAGCGGTAATATTAACCGATGAAGGTATATCAAAACTTGAAAAGATGCTGGGAATTGATAACCTTTATGATCCAAAAAATATACACTTTTTATTCCATACATTAAATGCATTAAAAGCTTTATATTACTTTAGAAGAGATAAAGATTATATAATTCAGGATGGAGAAGTTATTATTGTTGATGAATTTACAGGAAGGCTTATGCATGGAAGACGTTATAGTGAAGGGCTTCATCAGGCAATTGAAGCAAAAGAAGGTGTAAAGGTTAAAGAAGAATCATTAACCTATGCAACAATTACATTCCAGAACTATTTTAGAATGTATGAAAAACTTGCTGGTATGACAGGTACTGCAAAAACAGAAGAAGATGAATTTAAACAGATATACAACTGTGATGTTGTGGTTATTCCAACAAATAAACCTGTTATAAGAAAGGATCAAAATGATTTAATATTTAGAACACAAAAGGAAAAATGGAATGCAGTTGTTTCTGAAATAAAAGAACGATATAAAAAAGGGCAACCAATGCTCGTTGGTACAACGTCAATTGAAACAAGTGAATTGCTCAGTAGCATGTTGAAAAAAGAAGGAATACCACATAATGTATTAAATGCGAAGTATCACGAAAAAGAAGCAGAAATAGTTGCACAAGCCGGTCAAAAAGGAATGATTACCATTGCAACAAATATGGCAGGTAGGGGTACAGATATAAAACTCGGTGAAGGTGTTGTAGAGCTTGGTGGTTTATATGTAATTGGTACTGAAAGGCATGAAAGTAGAAGGATTGATAATCAGCTCATAGGTAGGTCTGGAAGGCAGGGAGATCCTGGAGAATCAAGATTCTTCCTTTCATTTGAAGATGATCTATTAAGACTCTTTGGTGGTGAAAAGTTAAAGAGTATAATGGGTGCTTTAAAGATACAGGATGGAGAGCCTATAGAGCATGGATTGCTTAGTAAAATAATAAAAGATGCTCAAAAAAGGGTAGAAGGAATACATTTTTCCATAAGAAAAAGATTATTTGAATTGGATTCTATAATGGATTATCAGCGTTCTTCTATATATGCTCATAGGGATTGGATTTTATCTCAGGGTGATTATGATGATCACCTAAAGGAAATATTTGAAGATGTTGTGGATAGAATAATTGAATCTTCAATAACTGATGAAGAAACTATAGATAAAGAAGAATTAAAGAAAAAACTATTATCATATGGAATAGTTGAAAATATAGAATTTGATACAGTTGAAGAATGCAAAGATAAAATCTTTAAAATATTATGGGATAAATACAAGTCCAAGAAAGAAGAATTTGGGGAAGACTTTAAGAAAATAGCTAAATTTATAATGTTAAGAATAATTGATGAAAGATGGAGAAAACATTTAGAAGCTATAGAACATTTAAAAGAGGCTGTAAGTTTAAGAGCCTATGGTCAAAAAGATCCTACAATGGAATTTAAGAAAGAATCGTATATTATGTTTGAGGAATTAATAAACAATATATATGATGATACAGTATCGTATCTATTAAGAATAGTAAAGGTAGATACTTCAAAAGAAGAGGAAGAAACAAAGAAGAAGATACATCAATTAAACTTTGTGCATAATGATGGTAGCGTTATTAATAGAGAAGAAAAAAGAAAGCAAAATAAAAAATCCCACAAAAGAATTAGAGTGAAGAGGTGAAACGACGATGCTCGATTATGAAGTAAAAGTGAAAATAGACGAGCTTAAGGAGAAGTTTGAAAATCTAAAGAATCTTTTTAATATTGAAAAAACAACTGCTAGAATATCTGAATTAGAGAATAAAATGACAGATCCTGATTTCTGGAATGATCAAAAAAAGGCAGAAAAAATTTCTCGTGAATTGCAACATTTAAAACATGAAATGGAAGAGTTCAATAATTTATCTTCATTGTTTGATGATTTAGCGGTTGCTATAGAATTTGGCGAAGAGGATCCTTCAATGAAAGAACAGGCAATGGAGATATTAGGAGAGATAGAAAAAAAGGTTAAGGATTTTGAATTGGCAATGCTACTTTCTGGCAAATACGATTCAAACAATGTTTATCTTACAATTCATCCTGGTGCAGGTGGAACAGAATCTCAGGATTGGGCTGATATGTTGCTTAGAATGTATACCAGATGGGCAGAAAAAAACAGTTACAAATTGGAAATTATAGACTATCTACCTGGTGATGAAGCAGGTATAAAAAGTGTAACTGTAAAAATTAGCGGTCCATTTGCATATGGTAAATTAAAATATGAGTCTGGTGTTCATAGGTTGGTAAGAGTTTCGCCATTTGATGCGGCAAATAGGAGACATACATCTTTTGCTTCTGTTTCTGTGACACCTGAAATAGATGAAGAAATAGATATTGAAATAAGGCCAGATGATTTGAAAATAGATACATATAGGGCTGGAGGTGCTGGTGGGCAGCACGTTAACAAGACAGACTCTGCAGTTAGAATTACTCATTTACCTACAGGTATTGTTGTTGCATGTCAAAATGAAAGATCGCAGCATCAAAATAAGGCAACAGCCATGCAGATTTTAAAGGCAAGATTATATGAATTGGAAATGCAGAAGAAAATGGAAGAAAAGATGAAATTAATGGGAGATGTTAAGGATATTTCATGGGGTAATCAAATTAGATCTTATGTGCTTTATCCATATAAAATGGTAAAGGATCATAGAACTAATTATGAAACATCAAATTCAGATGCGGTTTTAGATGGAGAACTTGACGGATTTATAGAAGCAGAACTTTTATACTTTGCACAATTGAATAAAGAATAATATAAAAAATGCCCGATTTTTTCGGGCATTTTGTTTTATATAATGCTTTTTCGCCAGTTTCCAAATTTAACGAAAAGCCATGCTAATATCATGGCAAGTATATTGCTTATAATCATAGCATAGAATAAACCTAAAAACCCCCATTTTTGAGACATTAAAGCAATGAGCGGTATTCTAATTCCCCATAATCTGGTAATATTTATTATCATTGACTGCCCTGTTTTTCCAGCGCCTACAAGGGTATTTACAAAAACACTCATAGATGCAAAAAACGGAAGTGAAAAAGAAACATACTTAAAGAATATGTCCCCTATTTTTATAACCTCAGGTTCATTTATAAAGAACTTTGTTAAATGACCGCCAAAGAAAAATGTAAATGTACTCAATACTGTAATTATTAAAAAGTTAGTTATAAAAGCAGTTTTTACAGTTTTTTCAGCATTTTCTATTTCATTAGCCCCTAAAAATTGACCAACCATTGTGGTAACAGCGGAGCCAATACCAAAGGAGATCATGGTTATTAAATTTATTATTCTGTTTCCTATTCCATAAGCGCTTACTATAACAGGTCCAAATGAAGATACAAATTTCATAATAACAGCAAATCCAATTGAAGTGATAGTATAACTTAAAGAACCCGGGAAACCTATAAATAATATTTTCTTTATAATCTCAATATCAGGTTTTAAATCTTCTATATTAATTTTAAATCCTCTTTCTCCCTTGAATACAAGGTAGGATGAAACAACACCTGTAATAAACCTTGAAATTGTTGTTGCCCATGCAGCACCAGCAACGCCCATTTCCGGTATTA
This sequence comes from Marinitoga sp. 1135, assembly GCF_013363245.1. Taxonomy (NCBI): domain Bacteria; kingdom Thermotogati; phylum Thermotogota; class Thermotogae; order Petrotogales; family Petrotogaceae; genus Marinitoga; species Marinitoga sp. 1135. The sequence goes on from NZ_LBEZ01000014.1 coordinate 108,288, forward strand.
ACCAGAATCCAAATATAAATATAGGGTCAAGTATTATATTAATAATAGTAGAGTAGAACATCATGTGCATTGAAAATTTTGAATCGCCCCAACCTCTTAATATAGAAGAAGAAATATTAAATAAAAATCCAAATGGCATACCAATCATAATTATATTAAAATATCTTATGGCATATGGAATAACTTCAGCACTTTTTTCACCTGTTATTGCATGTATTATTTGATTTGAAAACAGAATCCCAATTGTGGACAGGATTAATCCAAGGATTATTGATACAACATAAGCCTGTCCCGCAGTTTTTTGTGACATCTTTTTATTTTTTGCGCCGGTATATTGCGAAACAAGGGTTACAGTAGCATTTGAAAATCCTATTGTAAAAGAAATAAATACAAATACCAGAGGCCATGTGATGGTGGTTGCTGAAAATTCTACTTTTCCTAACTTGCCAAGAAAATATGCATCAACTATGTTATATAGTGTTTGCATTAAATTGGAAACAATCATTGGCCATGACAATAAAAATAAAGAACTTAATATGGATCTCGAGAATATATCAACCCTGTGATTTTTTTTAATAGTAGCTTTAGACAATTTCAAAACCTCCAGACAAACAGTTAGTCTTACGAACTATTATATCAGAATAATTTTTATTTGTCAATTAATCCCATTATTGCAGCCATTCTTCCGGAGGTTTTTTCTTTTCTATATGAGAAAAACAAGTCTGCTCTTTTATATGTATCAAGATTAGAAGATTCAATATTATTTTCTGGAATACCAGATTCAATAAGCTGGTATTTTATAGTCTTCCATATATCGATGTATATTTTGCCGGATTTTCTTATTATAATGTCGTTATAGTTAAATACCTTTTCAAATAATGATTTTACATCGTCTTTTACTTCAAAGGATTCTGGTCCTATTGAGGGACCAATACCAACTAATATATCTGAAGGGTTGGAATTGAAATTAGTTACCATGGTGTTTATAGTTTTTTGTGCAATTCTTTTTAGGGTTCCTTTCCAGCCAGAATGAGCCAATGCGATTATTTCTTTTTTATAATCGTAGAAATATATTGGAGTGCAATCTGCATAATATGTAACTAAGAAGATGTTTTTTTCATTGGTTATTAATCCATCTATTTCTTTTATGGAATCACTATTTTGGGTTATTATTTTTATTTTATTGTCATGAACCTGATCTGAAAAGACTAAGTTTTCTGGAGGGATATTGAATATTCTGCACAGCGTTGAATAGTTGTTTTTTATTTGTATATCTGAATCTAATAGTCTTTTGTTGAGATTAAAATCATTGGTGTTTTTGTATATTCTTGTTGTGAATAGATGAAAGAGGTTGTTGAATTTTTCGAAATGAGAGAATGTAAGGAATTTAAGGCCTTCTTTTTCTTTTAATAACATATATAATCAGCTCCTTAATGCTATTTTTTACTATTATAATAGCATATTCCTACCGAGCGTTGCAAACTCACGGTTATGATTGTTCTTTTTGTGTTTGATTGAAAAAAATAAAAATAATGTTCATTCAAACGGCAAGAATTTCTGATCCTTGCTCCATTTGAAAATTCTTTGTGTTGGAAAAAATAAAAGCTTGTTCAGGCGACTTGAGTGCTGATCTTCGAAAATTGTTCGTTCTCAGGGGTCGTTGCAGACTCACATCCATGTTCGTCTTCACTCAAAATCACATCCGTGTGATTTTGACCCCTTCCACTCACAATTTTCTCAGGCACTCTGCGAGCCTTCACTCGCTTTTATTTTTTCCAACTATTCTGTAATCCCCGCTGCGGGAAATTCTTAGTCTTCGTTCATATTATTTTTCTACTTTCTATTATACAATCAGGCACTCTGCGAGCCTTCACTCGCTTTTATTTTTTCCAACTATCCTGTAATCCCCGCTGCGGGAAATTCTTAGTCTTCACTCATATTATTATTTTTATTTTCTTTATTAGATTATATTAAAATAAGTAAAACATAAAAGAAAATTGAATAAAAAGATGAACGAATGCTCGAAGATTGCCCGAAAAAACTGCGAATGAAGAGGGACAAAAAAACAGGATGTTTTTTTGAGCGAAGCTTCCACAGGGATGGGGAATCTGAGCGCCCCAGCGTATATGAGCAGTTTTTGAGGATTAGCAATCGAGTCGCATGAGTGAATCTTTTTATGAAGTTTTCTACAATAAATATTTTTAAGGAATTTTTGTTTTTTTATTTGGTTTGTGAAAAAGTGGAAGTTGTGATTTTTAAGTCTTTACTCATGAGTATTATAATGGTATAATAAAATTAATAAATTAAATAATTATAAAAGAGGTGTATGTTATGAGGTTGAGAATAGGATTGGCACAATTAAATGCCCATGTGGGAAATTTAAAAGGGAATCTTGATAAGGCTAAGAATGCTCTTGATATCGCACAGGAAAATAAGGCTGATATACTTGTTTTTCCAGAATTATTTCTTGTTGGTTATCCACCTGAAGATCTTGTTTTAAAAACAGGATTTTTAGACGACACAAAAAAATCACTAAATGATTTTATTTCATATTCTAAAGGTAAAGAAACAATTTCTGTAATTGGTAATCTTGATTTTGATGTGGATGCATATAATTCAGCATATGTTGTGTATAATGGAAAAGAATCAGCAAAGTATCATAAAATATATTTGCCAAATTATTCTGTTTTCGATGAGAAAAGATATTTTTCACCCGGGCATAGCCCTTTAATGATAGAACTTGAAAATAAATTAAAAATAGGGGTTACTGTTTGTGAAGATATATGGGTACCAAATGGTCCTGCTGTTGATCTTGCTGAAATGGGGGCACATGTAATAGTAAATATTTCAGCATCTCCATATACCAAAGGAAAACCAGAAAGTAGATTGGAAATGCTTAAAACAAGAGCAGCAGAATTATCTACATGGTTAGTATATGTAAACCTTGTTGGAGGTCAGGATGAAATAGTATTTGATGGCGGTAGCGTGGTAATAAATCCATTTGGGGAAGTTGTGCATTCATTACCATTATTTGAAGAAAAAATAGAGTTTATTGATATTGATCCTATTTCTTCAACAAGAGCTAATTTAAGAGAAGCTAAAAGAAGACATTTAATATATGAAAATCACAATGTTGAAGTTATTAAAATAAATAAAACAATAGAAAAGAAGGACAACGTTTATAAAGGAAACAAAAAGGTATTATTACTTGAAAGATATGAAGAGATATACAATGCTTTAAAACTTGGATTAAAAGATTATATTCATAAAAATGGTTTTAGCAAAGTGGTTTTAGGATTAAGTGGAGGTATGGATTCAGCATTTGTTGCAGCATTGGCAGCAGATGCATTGGGTGCTGAGAATGTTCTTGGCATTTTAATGCCTTCACAGTATTCTTCAAGAGGAAGTATAAAGGATTCATATGATCTTGCAAAAAATCTCGGTATAAAAACGCATACAATTCCAATTAGAAGAACATTTGAAAGTTTATTAAAAGAATTAGATGCAGCTTTTAGTGGATTACCAATGAATGTAGCTGAGGAAAATATTCAGGCAAGGATTAGAGGAACTATTGTTATGGCTTTTTCAAATAAATTTGGCCATATTGCCCTTGCAACTGGAAATAAAAGTGAAGTTGCAACAGGTTATGCAACATTATATGGAGATATGGCTGGTGGATTATCGCCAATAAAAGATGTATATAAAACCGAAGTATATAAGTTAGCGGAATATTTTAATAGAATAAAGGGAAGTTGGGTTATACCTGAAAATGTATTTATTAAAGCGCCATCAGCTGAATTGAGACCTGATCAAACAGATCAGGATAAATTACCACCATATGAGATATTAGATGCAATTCTTGAAAGGTATATTGAATATGAAATGAGTATAGATGAAATAACAGAAGATGGATTTGATGTTGAAACTGTAAAGTACGTTGTTAAATTAGTTGATATTAATGAATATAAAAGACGTCAGGGAGCGCCTGGTATAAAAGTAACTCAAAGAGCATTTGGAAAGGATAGAAGAATGCCAATAACAAATGGATATAAGGTATGGTGGTAATAGAATGAGATTACCAAACAATGAAAAGAAAAAGAATTTTAAATCATTTTTATTTATATTTGGGATTTTATTTGCTGTATATTTTGTTATATGGTTTGTCTGGGATGAATTTGAATATGTAATTAATGAATTTACAATTTTACCTCATTTAAGATTGGCTAAAAAAGATTGGGATGAAATGTATTTTGATGAGGGGTATATAGAAACCAATGATGGTAATATTGAAATTATAAAAAGGGGCGATACCACTTTTTTAATAAAATATAAAAATCTGGAATTGGAAGAAAGAGGATTTAAATATTTTAATGTTAGATATATAGAAAATGGAGTATTACTATCTTTTCCGGCTTTTTATATTAGAGGAATAAAAAATATCTATTTTTATAATAATAAAATATATGAATTTTATAAAGTGCCTATTGATTTGATAGATTGTTATGATGAACTTTTTACAAAGTTTCTGCTTGGGCAATATAAAAAGATAAATGAAAATGATTTACCTGAAGAGTTAAAAAATGGTTTAAAAGAAAATGTAATTTATATCAGTTCTAAGTATACCAATTTCGTAATTGAAAATATTGAAAACATCTATAAAATAGATGATTATAAATACCTATTCGAAAAGGAAACAGAGCTTTTCAAAGAATATTATATTATAAATATAGAACATAAAAACTATATTTTGAGGATATATTTAGTGGAAAAAAGGTGAAATAGTATGTATAAAAACCTGAAAAACAGCATTTTAGAATCAAAAAAAACGCTAAAGGAGTTTATTATTAAAAACATAGAAAATTTTAAAAAGGAAAATTTAATAATCAGGGAATTTTTAGCAAAGGATAATAATAAAGAAAAATTTATAAATGAAATAACCTTCAACATATTAAGTAAGATTATATCTTCAAAATTATTATATAAAAAAGGCATATTAAAAAATGCGTATGATTACAATGAATTAAAACGATATATACCAGAATTATTTGATGAATTATATAATATAAAAATTGAAGAAAAATTATTAAAAAAAATACATAATAATTTTAGTAGTGTAGAAGATTGGGATAAAGATGATATTCTGGGATGGGCATATCAATATTACAATCTTGATGAAAATATTCCGAAGATACATAAACAATCTCAATTTTATACACCTGAGTGGATAATAGAATATCTTGTTGACAATACATTGACAAAATATTATTGCGAAATCTATGATGATTCTGAAATAGCTAATAAATACAAAATACAATATAAGAAACAAGAAAGAGAAATAAAACTTGAAAATATAAAAATTATAGATCCCGCTTGTGGAAGCGGACATTTTTTAATAAAAGTATATAACCGCTTAAAAGAATTTTATGAAAAACAGGGATATAAGAAAGAAGAATATATAAAGTTTATACTGGAAAAAAATATTTATGGTATAGATATAGATGAAAAAGGTGTTGAAATAGCAAAGACAATTCTGAAAATAAAAGCACTGGAAGATGGATATATTAAACCAATAAATTTTAATATAGTTTCTACAAACTTTGATATTGTAAAAGAAGAAGATATTGAAGATATAGAGTTTAAGGAGATATTAAAATCTATAAAAAATGAAATTTCTGGATATAAAGAATTAGGGAGTTTAATAACTCTTTCAAAAGAAAATAGAGAAAAGATAATAAAAAAATATGAAAAATATTCATTATTTACAGAAAAAACAGTTTTAGAAAAACATTATGCAGAAAAAATGAAAAAATATTTGATAATATTATCTCTAAACTATGATATAGTTATATCCAATCCTCCTTATGCAGATTCTCATGATTATACGCCAGAATTGAGAAAACTTATAAGAGAAAGATACTTTGATTTTAGAAAAAACCTGTATTCGTGCTTTATAAAAAGAAATTATGATTTTTTAAGAGATGGCGGATTGCTTGGTATGATAACCCCACAAACCTTTATGTTTATTAGCAGTTATGAAGATTTAAGAAAGTTTATAATAAAAAATATGCATATAGAATCTCTTGTTCATTTTGGTCTTGGAGGCGTATTTGAAGATGCACTTGTTGATACCGCCATGTATATTCTTAGAAAAGAAAAAGGGAATAAAGAAAATAAAAGTTTATTTATAGATTTAAGGGATATAGATTATAACAAAAAGAAGGAAGTATTAGATAACATAATAAAAAAAGGAAAAGAAATAAAATATATATATTATGAAAATCAAAACGAATTTAAAAAAATACCGGGCTATCCATTTGTATATTGGATAAATGAAGAAGTAAAAAAAATCTTTGAATATGAGAAATTAATAAATTTTGCTGATGTTAGGCAGGGAATTGCAACAGGTGACAATAAAAGATTTTTAAGATATCATTGGGAAGTTCCTCGTGAAGAGATAAGTTTTAACCACAAAAAAGATGGTAAAAAATGGGTTCCGTATGCAAAAGGAGGACCTTATAATAAATGGTATGGGAATTTATGGTGGGTAATAGCCTTTGATGAAGAGAATTATAAACTTTTAAAAAAAATGGGAAATCATTTACCTAACAGACAATACTATTTTAAATCAGGAATAACCTATTCTATGACAACATCAAAAGGGCCAACATTCAGATTATTACCTGAAAATTTTTTATTCGATTGTAAAGGAAGTAGCATATTTACTGATAATGAAAATTTTAAATTTGCATTACTGGGATTTTTAAATAGCAAATTAGCTTTTTATATATATAGATTTATAGCAGGAAGTGTAGATCTTGAAGTTGGAGATCTGAAAAATATTCCTATTGCTCCAGGATTATATAAAAATTCAAAAAAAGAAAAAATGCTCATTAAAGCTGTAAAATTAATAATAGCAATAAAAAAACAATTAATTGAAACATCTCCTCTTGAACTTCATTATATAGAATCACCTCTTCATTCAATAAAGGAAATGCAAAATTTTGAAAATAAAGTAATAAAATACACAAAGCAAAAATATTTGCTGGAATTATATATTACAATACTTGAAGGGTTTATAGAAAAAACAATCTTTCAAATATATGGAATAAAGAAAAAAACAATAGAAGAAATATTAAATCAAGAAGGTATTCCTGAAATATGGATTGGTCATATAGAAGATGAAATATCTTTTGATATTTCAATTTTAAAAAATAAGTATTTAAATGAATTCAATATAAAAGAGCAGGATATACTTATGCTTCAAAAAGAAATAAATAGATTCTTAAAAACAAGAAAAGATAAAAATAAAAAAATAGAAAGAAAAGAATTTGAAGAAGTTTATCTTTCTAAAAATAGAAAAAATAATGAAGGAAAAATAAAAAGACTTTCGAGGGTATTGAATACAAATCCATTAATAGTGTATAATAATATTAATAATCAATTAATATTAAAAGAAAAAGAATATATAAGAGAGCTTATATTCCTTGCCATAAATCATGAATATATAAAAGAAAAAGGGAATATTGAATATATAAAAGAAAAAATCAACAGTCTTGGAATTACAGAAGAAATACTAAAAAAATATTCGAAAATTAAAGATTTAGAAGAATATATTAGCGAAAAAATACTTTTAGATCAAAAAAAATATTTTAAAAAAAGAGTTCCGTATATATGAACATGGAGGGGAGGAAATGGAAGAATATAAGAAATTTTTCAGGCAAATAACAGTATCAATAGCAATTATAATGATAATATTTGTAATAGGGATAATAGGTTTTATGATACTTGAAAAGTGGAGTTTCTTTGATGCTTTTTATGTAACAGCAATAACCCTCTCCACAGTGGGATATGAAATGCCGTATAAAATATCCAATGTAACAAAGGTTTTTGATGCGTTGTTAATATTTTCAGGTATATCTGTAGTATTATATTTAATATCCTCTCTAACAGCGTTATTTGTAGAAGGAGACTTTAAAAAAATATTGGGGGTTTTGAAAATGATGAAAAGATTGGAAAATATTTCTGATCACTATATTGTTGTTGGTGGTGGAAAAACTGGAGAATATATAATTGATGATTTTATGAAAAACGGTGTTCCGCATGTAGTAATAGAAGATGATGAAAAAAAGATAGAAAAACTATTGTCTCGTGATGAATATAAAGATCTAAATTACATAATAGGAGATGCCAAAGAAGAAGATGTGCTAATCAAGGCAAATATATTTGATGCAAAAGGATTATTGCTTACATTGCCAAGTGATATAGATAACCTGTATATTGCACTTACTGCGAAAACATTAAATCCAGCATTATATGTTGTTTCAAGAGCAAATGACGCAGAAGAATTAAGAAAATTATTATATGCCGGTGTAGATAATGTAATATTGCCACCTGAAATAACAGGAAAAAGAATGTCATCCATGGTGTTAAGACCTAATGTATTATCATTCTTCGAAAGTTTTCAGATGGATTTTGGAGAAAACTTCAATTTTGAAGAAGTAAAAATACCGGATAATAGCTGGATGATAGGAAAAAAATTAAGAGAATTGGAAATTCCTAAAAAAATAGATCTGGTTGTTATAGCAGTAAGAAATAATAGGAAAACACAGTTTAATCCGAAATCAGAGTTAGTTATAAAAAAAGGTGATTCGTTGGTTGTAATTGGTGATAAGGAAAAAATAGAAAAATTAAAACATTATGTTATAATGCAGGAATAAAGCTTATTATAGAAAACAAACAACGAAAAAAAGAAATCAATTCACTAACGCTTAACGAAATTAACAGATTTGTAAGTTGACAAATGGGAAGAAAGGTGGTAATATATATACTCGGACGCGGGTGAGAGCGT
>NZ_LBEZ01000021.1:0-9190 GCF_013363245.1 Marinitoga sp. 1135
GAAGAATTGATTTATTGATTTTAAGACAGCGCTTGAGATAAGAGAGGTGATTTAAGTGCCTGAAGAAGAAATCCAGGAAGAAGAGCAACAGGGTGGTAAAAAAGGTCCCAATATAATATTGCTTTTAATTATTGCAATAGTTGTTTCAGTGGCTTTATCTGTTGGTGGTGCTTTTGTTTTAATAAATATGCTTGGTAAGAATATTGCTCAGCAGGCACAACAACAGGCACAACAGCAGGCTCAGGGAGTTGAAGAAAAGGCTGTACAGGTTGGATTAGCTGAAATAATAAGGCCTGGTAATCAAAGACAATTTATGTTAAAAGGTGGAAATGAAATAGCAATAGTAAATGCACTTCAATTAAAGGTTGGAAGTGATGAATGTAGAGAGGCAGTAGCCCAATACAATGTTGAAATTTTAGAAGCGATAGGCCTTATCTTTATTACCAAAACACGTGAAGATTTAACTACGGTTGAAGGAAGAGAGATTTTAAAGAATCAGATAAAAAATGCTGTAAATGAAATTACAGGATTTGTTGGAGAAAAAGAGAAATATGGAGTGATACAGGTTATTATTGATATAGTTGTTATAACTTCAGCCTATTAGTTTATTAAAAAGGTGGTGAAAGTATGCCTCCAGAAAATGAAACGTTGTCACAAGAGGAAATAGATGCGTTATTGCAGGCGATGGAGGCGGGTTCTTTAGCTGTCTCAAATGTAAATGAAGAAGAAGATATAATGGCCAATATTCGGGAGTATAACTTCCGAAGGCCAATGAAATTTTCCAAGGAACAGCTAAGGACATTGCAATTAATACATGAAAACTATGCAAGGGATGTTTCAACATATTTATCTTCAAGAGCAAGATCATATGTAAATGTTACCTTTGCCAGTGTAGACCAGATTACATTTAGTGAATTTCAGCAATCTCTAACAAGTCCAACATTTATATCTGTATTCTCAACAGATATATTGCCAGGAAGTGCAGTATTTCAGATGGGGCTTGATATTGGTTATGTTTTAGTCGATAAATTATTGGGAGGACCTGGAATTCCTCTCGAAACATTAAGAACACCTACTGAATTAGAGCTTGCAATTTTAAGAAAAGAGGGATTATCTTTAATAAAAGCATTAAGTAAGGCATGGGCCACAATAGTGCCATTTGACACTATTCTGGAAAAAACAGAGTTTAATCCGCAATTTGTTCAAATTGCGGCTCCAAACGAAATGACAGTGTTAATTACATTATCAATAAATTTCAGAGATATACAGGGATTTATAAATGTATGTTGGCCTTCTTCGTTATTAGAACCAATAAATGAAAAATTGACCACAAGATTATGGTCTCCAGATATAAAAACATCACCAAAACAAATGGAAAAATTAAAAAATTCCGTGTTAATGGCTAAAGCAGATGTTAAAGCTGTATTGGGAAAAACAACGCTTCAGTTGGGTGAATTTTTAAATATAGACATAGGTGATGTTATAAGACTTGATTCATTTAATGATGAACCAATTGATGTAACCATTCAGGATACACCTGTATTCAAGGGAACTCCTGGAACACATAAAGGACATTATGCTATAAAAATAGAAAAAGAAGATCCTGAATTGCTTGAAAAAGTGCTTGTGGAAAGATATCTGGAGAGTTTGCAATAATGGAGGTGTAACAAATGTCTGATGAATTTTTATCTCAAGAGGAGTTAGACGCGCTCTTACAGGGATTAACTCAGGAAGAAAATAGTTCTGGAAATACAGCTGATTCTGGAAGTTCAGCTTCAGCATCAGCAAGTGGACCAACTACTTCAAGTGAAAATGCACAGGTTGATGATGTGTTATTAGACCTTGTTGGAGAAGTTGGAAATATTGCAATGGGTGCTGGAGCAACAACATTATCAACCTTATTAAAAAGAAAGGTTGATATATCAAGTCCAACACCGCTTAAATTATTAAAGTCTGAATTAAAAAATCAATTTAGTGGAAAATATTTAATGATATCCATAAACTATAAAGATGGATTACGGGGTACAAATTTCTTTTTATTCCCTGCTGAAATCTCCTCCATTATTGCAGACTTAATGATGGGTGGTACAGGTGAAAATGTACCGGAAACATTTGATGAAATATCAATAAGCGCATTAGCAGAAGCAATAAACCAGATGATGGGTGCAGCGGCTACATCGCTTTCGGATTTTTTGCAAACGAAAGTTGATATAACGCCACCTCAGGTAGAGGTTCTGGATTTTGATGATCCCAATTTAACCTTTCCACCTGATTTTGAGGGAACAGCAGATACAATAATAGCTGTTAAATTTATATTAAAGATTCAGGGAATGAAAGATGGGGAAATGTGGCAATTTGTTCCAATAGATATAGCACATGATATAAAAGAAAAAGTTCTTGCAGCACAACAGGTTGATCTTGAAGAAAATGCACAGGCACAACAGGCTGCAGGAGCTCCGGCTCAAATGCCAGCTCAACAACCAATGCAACAACAAATGCCAATGCAGCAACAGATGCCGATGCAGCAATCAATGCCGCAACAACAGATGCCAATGCAACAACCAATGATGCCACAACAACAAATGCCGATGCAACAACCAATGTATCCTCAATATCCACAACAACAAATGCCAATGCAACAGCCAATGATGTATCCTCAATATCCACAACAAATGCCGATGCAACAACCAATGGGATATATCCCGCCGGAACAACAGGTTAATGTACAACCAAAAACATTTGGGAATATTTCAGGAAAAACAGTTGAACCAACAGAAGAGATAGACTATGAAAAATTACAATTATTATTTGATGTACCATTAAATGTATCTGTTGAACTTGGTCGAAGGAAATATTCATTGAGAGATATTCTTAATTTCCATCAGGGATCAATGATTCAATTGGATAAATTGGCCGGTGAACCTGTAGATATATATGTAAATGGCAGACTAATTGCACGTGGAGAGGTTGTTGTTATAGATGAAAACTTTGGTGTTAGAATCACAGAAATAGTATCTTTAGAAGAAAGGTTGAGAGCGTTAAAATGATGAGAAAAAGCATCTTTTTAATTCTGATAATAATAATTTCTATAATATCGTTTTCTGATAATATATACGATGAATTTTCAGAATATTCAAAATTGCAGCAATTTAAAGTTACAATAAAAATGAAATTTGAGGTAGATGCAACACCTACCTCAATTTTTCTTGATTTATATGTGGATAATTATAAATATTATTATTTTGAAATTCATGAACCGGAAATACTATCCGGAATAGGCTATTATTATGATTATCATAAAGATAAATTTTATACAGAATTAAACGGTAAACCGGCTGATAGTTATGATAATATAAAACAAAACCTGAAAGTATTTATTAATTTTATAAAAGTGCTTTCTGTTTCTTATACACCTGAAAAATTTATAATAAAAAAAATAGAGACAGATAATTATAATATATATTATTTTTATCCTAAAACAAAAAATCTTCTCAGATTAATGCGGGTTGATTATACACAGTTAAAAATATATATGAAAAAAATTTATAACACATACTATGCTGAAAAGATGGAATTTTATAATTCAAATAATAAAAAAAAGGTGGAAGTATATTTCAACTTCTCACCTATGAATACAGATTTCATAAAAGAAAAATTATTATCATTCTCTGTTGAGTAATTCAGGATATTTAAGTTTTTTGAATTTTTTCAATAATTCTTCAACATTACCTGATTTAAATGTATTAAGATAATCAAGTTGAAAATCAATAAGTTCTTTTCCTCCCGGTTTTCCATGACCGGGAATTATTTTATTTATATCCTGTGATTTAAATTCATTTAAAATCTTTATCCAGTTATCAATATTGCCATCATCAAGTTCAGAATGGGTTCCTGAAACAATTAAATCCCCCGCAATAAGAATATTATCCGGATAAATCTTATAAATAGTGGAATCTGCAGTATGACCTCCCAATGAAATACCACTAATTACAGATTTTGAAGAGGTATTTAAAGTATCATTTCTGAAAATATTAAATTTGCATTTAGCAAGTTTTTTCTGTAAATCAGAAAAATCGTATTCAGATTCCTTTGAAATTTTTTCAAGAATTTCATTGTCATAATCAAAAAGTTTTATCATAGTCTTTTCTGATAGGATTATTTCTAATTTTCCATAAAAAATTGCTCCAAATGAATGATCAGGATGATAATGTGTTAAAAATACCTTTTTTACCTTCTTTTTAGTTCTCAATTCAACTAACTCTATAATTTTTTCTAACTTTTCAGGATAAAGTGAAGAATCGATTAAAATTACCTCTTCATTTAATTCTACAGCTGTAACATTACTTGCCATATTTTCAAACCAGAACACCAGAACCTTATTATTAATTACCTCCAGCATTATAGACTCCTCCTTAATCATTTTCATTTAATAGTTCTTTATATATTGATTTTTTTCCTTAAAAATGTTAGAATTGTTTGTAAGACAAACAATAGGGGGTGAATATTATAATCAAAGAATTTGTGAAAAAAAATTGGTGGCGTTATTTAATAGGGATAATTTTTTTATTGATGATTGATTATTTTCAAATATTTATTCCTAAAAAAATAGGTGGAATAATTGACAACCTGAAAAATATTGAAAATATGAATGTCATTAAAACCTATATTATTTCAATGCTTACACTTGCTGTTTCAATAATGATAGGAAGATTTATATGGAGATTTTTTATATTTGGAACTTCAAGATTATTTGAATTCAAAACAGCAAACAAAATGTTTGGTCATATATTGGACCAGTCATATGACTTTTATGACAAATGGAGAACAGGAGATTTAATGACCAGATTTACAGAAGATTTAAATTCTGTAAGAATGGCAATGGGGCCGTCAATAGTAATGATGATAGACACATTATTTATGTCTTCTATAACCATATATGCAATGATAAACTTTGTCAATTTAAAGCTTACAATATATTCATTATTGCCATTGCCAATAATAGGTTTAATTACACTATTCTTTGGAAAAACAATAAGAAAATTATTTAAACATTTACAAAAAACAATTTCTGATTTATCAGACCATACAGAAGAAAGTTATGCGGGTATTCATGTTGTAAAGGTATTTTCTCTTGAAAAAACAATGTTAAAAAGATTTAATGACAGATCTCAAAAATACTATGATGCCCAGATGAGCTTAATAAAAACATGGGGATTAATGTTTCCGTTAATTCAATTTTTAGCTTCAATGTCTGGTGTAATTGCTATATATCTTGGTGGAAAAATGGTAATAAATGAAGAAATTACATTTGGACAGTTAATAATGTTTTACTCATATATTGGTATGTTAGTATGGCCCATGATGGCAATAGGATGGGTAGTAAATGTATTACAAAGAGGTAAAGCTTCCTACCAGCGATTAATGGAAATAATGAAATCAAAATCAAATGTTCCTGAACCAGAAAAAATAGATGAAAATTATAAATTTAAAGGGAAAATTGAAATAAAGAATTTAAACTTTAAATATCCAGGAACAGATAAAATAGTCTTAAAAAATATAAATATGAATATAGAACCGGGAGAAATGGTAGCTTTTGTTGGAAAGATAGGTTCTGGAAAATCCACAATAGCTAAACTGCTTTTAAAATTCTATCCTGTGGAAGACGGGAAAATATTTATTGATGGTATAGACATTAACAAATTACATTCTAAGGTAATAAGAGATAATATCGCATATGTTCCTCAGGAATCATTTTTATTTTCAATGCCAATAGAAGATAATATAAGTTTTGCCCATCCTGAACAGGTAGAAAAAGCGCCGGAATTTGCAAAAATAGCTAATGTTCATGAAGATATACTTGAATTACCTGAAAAATATAAAACGCTTGTTGGCGAAAGAGGAGTAACATTATCCGGCGGTCAGAAACAAAGGGTAAGTATTGCAAGAGCATTGGCTAAAGATGCCTCCTTTATAATTCTGGACGATTGTCTTTCTGCTGTTGATACAGAAACAGAAGAAGCAATAATAAACAATTTAAGAAATAATGTAATTAACAAAACAATGATAGTTATATCCCATAGACTAAAAGCTGTTCGAAACGCAGATAAAATATTTGTATTTGATGATGGTGAAATAATTGAATCAGGAACTCATCAGGAATTAATGGCACTTGAAGGCGTATATTATGGTATGTATATGAAACAGCTCATTGAAGAAAAGTTAGAGGAGGAATAATATGCGAACAGCTCATACAGATATATTAAAAGAAGAACAGCAAAGAAGTTATTCAAATAGAAAAATATTCAAAGATTTATGGCAATATATAAGAAAATATTATGCAATACTTATAGCTGCGTTAATCTTTCTTGTTGCCTCTACAGTAGTTGATTTAACCATACCAACAATAATGAGATATGTAATTGATAATGTTATAAATGCTGCATATAAATTTGAAAAAGTCGATGATACATTTAAAAGCACACCAAACGGTGAATATGTTTTAAAACATGAAAATGATTCATATTACATGATAAACGATAAAACAAATGAAAAGATACCCGTTAAAGATGAATTTGTAAAAAACGTTAAAACAGGTGCATTAAGTGAAATTTCCAAATATTCTATAATAATAATAACCCTTTTCTTTTTTCAATTCCTTTTTAATTACGGGCAGGTAATATTTTCCAATTTGCTGGGACAAAAGGTAATATATGATATCAGGGAAAAACTCTATATACATATGCTACATGTTCCTCTTGACTTCTTTACAAAAAATCCAACAGGAAAAATAACAACTAGAACTGTAAACGATACTCAAAATCTATCGCAATTTTTCACAGACGTTCTTACCAGTTTAACAAAAGACGTTGCAATAATAATTGGTGTAATAATAGTAATGTTTAAAATGAATGTTAGATTATCTTTATATGTAACCATAATGTTTCCAGCTATAATTTTGGTTACATGGATTTTTGGTGTTCTGGATAAAAAGATATATGTAAAAGCAAGAACGAGGATTTCAGCTACAAACTCATTCCTTGCAGAAAATATTTCTGGTGCAGCAGTAACCAAGGCCTTTAATCAGGAAGAAAGAAAAAGAAAGGAATTTTATGATTTAAGCCATAAACTATATAAGGCAAGAATGCAGCAAATAATATTAAACGGATTATTCAGACCATTTATGAACGTTATGTATTATATAACCATATCTTTATTATTCTGGTTTGGTGCAGGATTATTTAAACAAAATCTCGTTTCATTTGGTGTTCTTGTGGCATTTACCTCATATATAGATATGTTCTTTAGACCTTTATTTGATATTGCAGAAAAATACGATATTATGCAAAATGCATTTGCATCAGCAGAAAAAATATTCAAATTAAATGAACTTGAAGAAGAGGATTATGGCAAAGGTTTAAAAAAAGAGATTGATAAAGCCAGTATAAAATTTCACAATGTCTCATTTGCATATGAAAAGGACAATTATATACTTAAAAATGTTTCATTTGAAATTGAAGAACATGAAAATATAGCAATAGTTGGTGAAACAGGTTCAGGAAAAACAACAATTATAAAATTAATAAATGGCCTATACAGACCGCAAATGGGAGATATATTCATAGGAAATACAAAACTTGAAGATTACGATATAAAGGCATTAAGAAGGCAAATAGCTGTTGTTCCACAGGATGTATTTTTATTTACAGGAACAATACTTGATAACATACGAATGTTCGATGAAAGTATTAGCGAAGAAGAAGTAATAAATGCAGCGAAACAGGTACATGCACATGAAATGATAGAAAAATTTCCGGATAAATACTATACAAAAATACTTGAAAGAGGTAGCACATTATCAGCAGGTGAAAGACAATTAATAGCACTTGCAAGAGCAGTAATATTCAAATCAAAAATAATTATCTTAGACGAAGCAACAGCTAATATAGACGTTGAAACGGAATATTTAATACAAAAAGCCATGGAAAATCTCATAGGAAAAGTTACAATATTATCCATTGCGCATAGATTATCCACAATAAAAACAGCCAATAGAATACTTGTTGTCCATAAAGGAAGAGTAGTTGAAGAAGGAACACATAATGATTTAATGGAAAAAAGAGGCATATATTATGACCTTTATAGATTACAGTACGAAACAAATTAAGCCAGCAATTTAGCTGGCTATTTTTTTATTCCTTTAATAAGGATAAATTGTGGTTTTTTCATAAGTTTTTTATAATTCTTTTCATCCTGTTCCATGAATTTTTTTATGGGTTTTGGTTCAATAATTCTTTCAATAAATAAATTATTTTTAGCAAAAGCATTTATAATCATTTCAAGCGGTCTATGATAAAAAAATACAGGAATACCATTAATCCTATCTTCCAGCAAAACTTCTTCAAAATAATTTTCTATTTGAAAATAAAGGTAAGTCATCATAGGATGATGTATAGAAATAACAATATGTCCATCTTTTTTCAAAACCCTTGATAATTCCATGAAAACCTTATTTAAATCCTTTACATAATGTAGAGTAAGCGATGAGATTATTAAATCAAAATAACTATCTTCAAAAGGTAAATCTTCGTTTAAATTATGAAGAAATACTTTTCCGTTATCTTTAATCCTTCTTTTCGCAGCAGCAACCATATTTTCTGAAAAATCAATCCCAACAACCTCTTTTGCACCTTTATTTATCATTAATTCCATATAATAACCTGCACCGCAACCGGCATCGAGAATCTTCAACCCATTCACATTACCAATTAATCTGGTCATAGCAGGTCTTTCATAATAAGCATTAAAACTTTTAGTATCTACATCCTTCTCATAATGATTTGCCAGTTTCTCATAAGAATTTTTTAATCTTCTATCTATATTCATATAATTCCCTCCATAGCGAAATTAAAACAAATCTTCATTTTTACGACTTGGTTGCTGATCCTCAAAATTTATCTTTGAAAGTAGAAAAATAATATTCTCTCAGACAGCAAGAATTTCTAATCCTCGCTCCATTTGAAAATTCGGGTATTCTCTAAAAAGTCAAGATATAAATTTTAAAAGTATGTTAAAATTTTTCTTTGATAATCTTAGAAAATTACCCCCTTTTACAGCTTTTGATGCTGTAATGAGTTTATTGGTATTTTTACATTTTTTCTTTGATTTAATTTAATATATATGATTTGATATT